>JAWKHS010000007.1 GCA_041394705.1 Vicinamibacterales bacterium | reverse complement strand
TGGTCTCGGCCTCGGGCGTCCCGAACGCGGCGTCCACCGCCGCCTTGATCTTGGCCTCGTCGAGCTCCGCCGGGAACCCGGTGGCCAGCCGATCGCCCATCGGCCAGTCCTGGCTGCCGGCCGCCGGGAGGTTGGGCTTCACGGTCTTCGGCGTGAAGTGCAGGGTGGTGGTGCCCTCGGGATACGTCACGCAGCCCTGGCTGCCCGTGAACACGGCCGTCCGGACCACGCCGTTCGGCAGCGTGATGCTCACGGTCTTCTTCGCGCGGTCCACCACGGGCCGCCCGACCTTCGCGCGTTCTTCGTAGGGCCCGGTGAAGTATCCGACGTGCTCGGCCGCGAACTCCGGGTCGTACCCCGTGAGGAACACCGCCGAGCAGACCGTCTTGGCGTAGCCCGAGGTGTTGTGGGACAGCGCGTCGCCCGGCGGCGGTTCATAGGCCGTGGGCAGTTCCAGCGACTTCCCGCGCGCGATGAGCTTCTCGCGGGCGGCCACCGCCGGGTCGACCGGCGGAGCGGTGTCGGCCGGCGGCGGCGTGGAATTGCCCTGGCACGCAGCGGCCGCGATCGCGAGGCAGCCGATCGCCGCCGCGCGGGCGAACCCGCCCCTGGAACGTCCGTTCGTCATGTCACAGTCCCCCGTGTTTCCGGCCTGTCGGCCCTGTTCCGCGGGGCAGTCTACACCCCGTGTGACTTTCCACGAAGGGGCCGTGTCTCTCCACATGGGCCGGCGACGTCCGGTCCGCAAGCGACCCGTGAGCGTGGCGCCCGTCGATGGACGAGGCGGCGCCCCGGCGTCGCGCAGGTCATGTCCGGCCCTCGCGGCCGGACGGCGAGGCTGGTTCGCACGACGGGTGCGAATCGGTGGCCGGTCGGCCGCCTTTCTAGGGGGGAGGGCGCCGGCCGGCTTTTTTCCTGGCCGCGCCCGCGCACCCGCCTTGACGCCGCCGCCGGCGGGACGCTACAAACCCTCATGCTCATCCGCGCGGTCGCGCTGGCGCTGGCCCTGGGGACGATCGCCGCCGCCAGCCCCGAGGCGGCGCCCGTCACCACCGTGCGGGGCGAGGTGGTCTCGGTGGAATGCGCGCTGACCAAGGGCGACGCCGGCCGGGGCGAGGCGCACGGCCCCTGTGCGATGGATTGCGCGAAGCGGGGCGACCCGATGGCGATCCTGGCCGACGACGGCCTCTATCTGATCGTGGGCGACTACGCCGCGCACGCGAATGCCCGGCTGCTGGACTTCGTCGCCAAGCGGGTCGAGGCCAAGGGCACCATCGCCGACGAGGACGGCAGGAAGACGATCAACGTCGCCGCGATGATGGTGCTGAAGGACCTCCCTCCGCCGGCGCCGCCGCCGAATCGCCGCTAGCGGTGCGCCTCATCCGCGCCGCCCCTGTCGAGCCGGCGGGCCGCGGGCTCGGGATAGGATGTCCCCTCGTGCTCCGCCCCCTCGTCGTCCCCTTCGACGCCCAGCCTCCGCCCACCGCGGCGCCCCCTGCCTTCGCGCGGCCGCCCGCCCTGCGGCACCTCGCATCCGCCTAGGACCGCCGCCCCCCCAGACCGCGATGGCCAAGGGCCTCAAGGAGAACGCGCTCTCGATCGTCGACACGCTCACGCTGGCCGTGGCGGGCAGCGCGCCGTCCTACTCCCTGAACGCGACCACCGCGGCGCTGGTCGCCGCCGTGGGTCTCGCCGGACCCGCGGCCCTGCTCTTCGGCGCGATCCCGATGTTCGGGATCTCGTTCGCGTTCAAGTACCTCAACCAGTGGCGGGCCGACGCCGGGGCCGCCTACGTCTGGGTCGGCCGGTCGATCGCCCCCGCGCTGGGGTTCCTGGCCGCGTGGACGTTCCTCCTGCTCAGCACCGTCTTCATGGTGACGGCGGCGCTGCCGCTCGGGGTGGCCACGCTGCACCTCGCGGCGCCGGCCTACGAGTCGAGCGTGCCGATTGCCGCGCTCATCGGCGGGCTCTGGTTCAGCGGGGCCGTGGCCCTGACCATCGGGGGCGTGCACCTGGCGGCCAGCGTGCAGCGCTACATGACCGGCGTCGAGGCGCTGGCCCTGCTGGTCCTCGTCGTGGCCGCGTACGTCCGCTTCTCCGCGGCGCCCGTGCACCCGTTCTCCCTCGCGTGGTTCTCGCCGGCGGCCTTCGGCGACATGGACACGTTCATGCGGGGCATGCTCGTGGCGGTCTTCTACTACTTCGGCTGGGACGTGACGTCGAACGTCGCCGAAGAAGCGCAGGGGAAGGGCGAGTCCGGCGGCTTGAGCGGCGTCCTCGGCATGGTCGGGATCATGGGCGCGCTCATCGCCGTCCAGGTGGCGGTGCAGACGGGCATGTCGGCCGAGACGGTGGCGCAGCACGGCGCGAACATCCTCGGCGCGCTCGGCGACGCCGTGCTGCCGCAGCCGTGGTCCAACATCGCCGTGCTCGCCGTGGTGCTGAGCACCGTGGGGACGATCGACACCCAGCTCACGCAGTGCGCGCGGCTCCTGTACGCCATGGGCCGCGACCGTGTGATGGATCCGCGCTTCGCCGAGATCCACCCGCGCTTCCAGACGCCCTGGCTGGCCGGCGTGGTCATCTGGATCCTGTCCATCGCGCTCATCGCGCTGTCGAGCGCGTCGGACAGCGTGGGCGGCGTGATGGCGCAGCTCATCAGCGCCATCGGCGTGATGGTGTCGATTTACTACGGCCTGACCGGCGCGGCCTGCGTCTGGTACTACCGGCGCACCCTGACGCGCACGGTCGGCACGCTGGTGATGCGCGGCCTCTGGCCGGGCCTGTCGGCGGCGTTCCTGCTCTACCTGGGCGTGCGCCAGACGGTGGAGCTCGGACGTGACGTGGTGGGCCTCACGGTGCTGGCGCTCGCGCTCGGCCTGCCGCTGATGGCGTTCTACCGCGCCCGGTTCGGCGCCGCGTTCTACACGGATCCCCCGGAGCACGACCCGGCCGCGTGACGACGCGGACGCCGCGTCAGCGATGCGGGACCCGGCGCCGATCGAGCGCGGCGGTCACCCGATCCAGGGTCGTGCCGGCGTCGCCCGACGCGTCCACGCGCGTCCAGTCCCCGGGCGCGACACCTGCGGCCACCTGCCGCCGGACCACCTCGGGCGTGGCATCGGAGGCGTCGTCGCGCCGTGCGGCCACCCTGGCGACGAGCACCTCGGGCGGCGCGTCGAGCCACAGTCCCACCAGCGGCACGCCGGCCTCGTCGGCCACGCGCGAGAGCGCCGTCCTGCGGGCGGCGTCGGCGTAGACGGCGTCGCAGATCACGCCGTGCCCGGCCGCGAGCCCGCCGCGCGCCAGGCCGAGCAGCCGCTCGTAGACGCGCCCGGACATGTCGGCGGAGTACGCGTCCTCGCCGAGCGTCGCCAGCGGGTCCACGCCGAGGAGCGCCTTCCGCTCGACGTCGCTCCGCAGGTGCAGCGCGCCGGGCGCGGGGCCGAGCGTCGGCGCCAGCGCCGCGGCCGTCACGGACTTCCCGGCGCCGGACAGCCCCCCGATCGCCACGAGGACCGGCGGCGGGGGCGCGAGGAACTCGACGGCCATGGCCAGGTACTCGCGCGCCGTGTCGCGCAACGCGCCGGCCGACGCACCGCCGACCACGGCCGCCGCCGTGGCGCTCGTCTTCGCCCGGACGGCCGCGCGGCAC
The DNA here is from genome assembly GCA_041394705.1 of Vicinamibacterales bacterium. Lineage (GTDB taxonomy): Bacteria > Acidobacteriota > Vicinamibacteria > Vicinamibacterales > UBA2999 > CADEFD01. The sequence continues at coordinate 337,019 of JAWKHS010000007.1, read as the reverse complement.
GAGAGGAACAGCGGCAGCGCCGCCAGGCCGTCCACGTCGCCCGTGAGGCGCACGTACTCGTTCAGCAGGAGGTTGGCGTGGCGGGGCAGGCCGCGCCGCCACAGGTCCATCAGCAGGAAGGCGAGATCGTAGAAGACGTCGGTGCACGCGATGTCGTCGTTGAATTCCACCGCGTCGAAGGGCGTGGGCACGCCGTCGAGCATCACGAGGTTGCGCAGGTGGAGATCTCCGTGGCACTGCCGCACGAGACCGCGCTCCCGGCGGGCGTCGAGCGCGCCGGCCGTGCTCCGCAGCGCCCGTTCCACGGCGGCCGCCAGCCGCCGGCGCCCGTCCACGGGGAAGACGCCGTCGCCGGCCGCCTCGAAGGCCTGCGCGTTGCCATCCACGACCCACCGCATGCCGGCCGCGCCGCCGAACTCGGGCCGGACGTCCGCGCCCGCGTGCATGTCCGCCACGGCATGGGCCAGCCGGGGCATGGCCGACAGGGGCAGGGCCTGGCGCTCGGCCAGCCGATCGCACAGCGCCTCGCCGTCGAAGCGGGTCATCTCGAGGAGCCACTCGACGGGTGTCCCCTGGCCGTCGAGCGTCAACACGCCGTCTTCGCCTCTCGTGAGGGGCACCACTCGGCGGTACAGCGCCGGCGCCGTCCGCCGGTTCAGGGCGAACTCGGCCTCGACGAAGCGTTTCCGACGCTCGACCGTGGAGAAGTCGAGGTAGTCGTAGCGTACGGCCCGCTTCAGCTTGTAGGCCCTGTCGCCCGCGAGAAACACCACCGCGCTGTGGGTGTCGATCCGGTCCACGCGGCCACAGCCCGGCCCGTAGGTGTCCGGCCGGGACAGACAGTCGAGCACCGCGCGCTGGTCCTCGGTGATCACCCCGTGTCGACGTGCAAGGCGCGCGCCGGCCCGGCCCGGACCGGCGGCTGTCCCTCGGGGGGCCACGGGCCCTCGTTCGTGGGAGATCCCGCGGCGGTCGCCGAAGTTCCCGCGCCGGCCGGGGTGGGTCCGCCGCCGGCCGCGCTTCGCGGCGCGATCCGCGACGGCCGTGGCGGCACCGTTCTTGATCACTCGGTCGCGGGGGGCGGCATGTCGAATCTGACGGCCATCCGCGCCGATCTCGAAGGTCGGCTCGCCACGCTGCTACGCCGCGTCGATCGCATCAGCGGCGACCTGCGGCGGACGGCGGACCGCGACTGGCAGGAGCGCGCCATCGAGCTGGAGAACGACGACGTGCTCGAAGGCCTCGACGACGCCAGCCGGGCGGAGGCGGCCGCGATTCGCGCCGCCCTCCATCGTCTCGATGCCGGCACGTACGGGAAGTGCGCCAGGTGCGGGCGCGAGATCGCGCCCGCCCGGCTCGCCGCGCTGCCGAGCGCGACCACCTGCGTGGCCTGCGCCGGCGCGGCCCGCTGACCGCCTTACTTCGCGGTGGCTTCCCAGGGCAGTCCCGGGCGCCCGAAGTGTCCGTAGTTGGTGGTCTGGCGGTAGATCGGCCGCAGCATGTCGAAGGTCTCGACGATCGCGCGCGGCCGGAAGTCGAAGTTCTGCATCACGAAGTCGGCCGCTGCCGCCTCGTCCCCCGTGCCGAACGTGTCGACCTTGACCGACACCGGCTTGGCCATGCCGATGGCGTAGCCCACCTGGATCTCGGCCTTCTTCGCGAAGCCCTTCGCCACGACCTGGCGCGCCACGTAGCGGCAGAAATAGGCGCTGCTGCGATCCACCTTCGACGGGTCCTTGCCGCTGAACGCGCCGCCGCCGTGCCGGCCCCAGCCGCCGTAGCTGTCCACGATGATCTTCCGGCCCGTCACGCCCGCGTCGGCCGACGGCCCGCCGTGGGTGAAGCTGCCCGTCGGGTTGACGAACATCGTGGCGGCGGGATTCCACCACTTGCCGAGTGCGCGCGGGCCCAGATCCTCGCGCACGTACTCCGTGATCTTCGCCTGGTCGGCCGCCGGCGTGTGCTGCGTCGAGACCACCACGCACGTGACGCCGGTGGGCGTGTTGCCGTCGTAGGCCACCGACACCTGCGACTTGCTGTCGGGGCGCAGGAAGTCCACCCGTCCCGCCTTGCGGTCCTGGGCGAGCGCGTGCGTCAGCTTGTGCGCCAGGAGGATCGGCAGCGGCATCATCTCGTCCGACTCGTCGGTGGCGTAGCCGAACATGATGCCCTGGTCGCCGGCGCCCTGGTCGCCGCTCTGGCTCGTGGTGGCGGTGACGCCCTGGGAGATCTCGTTGGACTGGCGCGTGATGAGGGAGATGATCTTCAGCGTCGTGTCGCAGAACGGCTCTGACGGATCCGTGTAGCCGATCTCCTTGACGGCCTCGCGGACGACCTTGTCGTAGTCGAAGGTCGCGTTGGTGGTGATCTCGCCGGCCAGGACGACGTGGTCGCTCTTCACGAGCGTCTCGCAGGCGACCCGGCTCTGCGGGTCCTGGGCGAAGCAGGCGTCCAAGATGGAGTCGGAGATGAAATCGCACACCTTGTCGGGGTGACCCTCGGAGACCGACTCGGACGTAAACGTGAACTTCGACATAACGCTCCTCGACGGCGGGCGCAAAAAAGCCCGCAGACCGACTGGCCGCGGGCTCTTCCGCGAACTTAGATGGCACCGGAACGGCGACGGGCCTCCGCCGCCGTGGCGCGGCCCATCAAGTCGGGAAATCACCGCGCCAGAAGACCCTTCAGTATCCCCGGGGCCCTTCGGGGGTGTCAACAGACTACGGTCGAGTCGCCGGCCTTCTGCCGCTCTTTCATATTCGAAACTAATGTTCGTGTCGATTCCGTCCGATACATCGCTGCTACAATTCGGGCCGTCTTTCCCTCGACACAGGCGGCCCCTATGACACACCTGCGCTCCTCCAGATTCATCGTCGCGGTTCTGCTCACTTCGACGACCCTGGTGTTCACGGAATGGCGGCCCCAGGCCTCCGGCACCATCTCGGGCGTCGTTTTCGAGGACTTCAACGGGAACGGCCTCCGCGACACCACCACGAGCATCACCAACAACGGCTCGGGCACGGTCTCGGCCGCCGTCGACCGGGGCGTCGGCGGCGTCACGGTCACGGTCTTCGATGGGGCCGGGGTGGTCCGGGGATCGGCGACGAGCGCGGCCGCGACGGGCGCGTACTCGATCGCGGCGACGGGCACCGGGCCCTACCGCGTCGAGTTCACGAACCTCCCGGCGGGGTACTTCCCGTCCCGTTTCGCCGCGGGGGCGACCGGCAACGGCACCACGGTGCAGTTCGTGCCGGACGGCGACACCGCCAACGTCAACCTCGCCATCCTCGATCCGGCGAGCTTCTGCCAGAACAATCCGACGTTCGCCATCAGCTGCTACGTGTTCGGCGACCAGGTGACGGGGCCCAACGCCGCGATGCCGGTGGTCGTCGACTTCCCGTATTCCGCCGGCGCCAACGGCACCGGCGCCACGGCGTACTTCCAGCCGCAGTCGCACAACCTCATGGTGCAGGCCCAGCAGGTGGGCACGACCTACGGCCTGGCGTACGCACAGGGCACGGGCGCGCTCTTCACCAGCGCCTTCATGAAGAAGCACGCCGGGTTCGGCCCCGGCGGTCCCGGCGCCATCTACGCGCTCGACCCGACCACGCTGTCGGGGGCGCCGACGCTCTTCGCCACGGTGCCGAACGCCGGCGCCGATCCCCACGATCCCGCCGACTACAACCGCGACAACGGCAACGCCTCGTGGGACGCCGTCGGCAAGATCTCGCTCGGCGGCCTCGAGGTCTCGCCCGACGGCGCCTTCGTCTACGTGGTGAACCTGGGCGATCGCCGCGTCTACAAGATCCCGACGGCGGGCGGCGCCGCGACGAGCGCGGCCGTCCCGATTCCGGCCAGCGCCGTGCCGGCCAGCGGGGCCGACATCCGTCCCTTCGCGCTGCAGTACTACAAGGGGCTCCTCTACGTCGGCATGGTGAACTCGGCCGAGTCGACCCAGAGCGCGGCCAACCTGCGCGCCTACGTCTACGCGCTGGATCCGGCGTCCATGACCTTCGGATCGGCCCCGCTGCTCGACATCTCGCTCCAGTATCCGCGCGGCTCCGTGCAGCGGTTCGATCACCTGAGCGCCGGCAACTGGCTGCCGTGGCGCGGCACGTTCGCCACCAACTGGACGGGCACGCCGACCCCCTCCAACATCGACAACGTCGGCACCTACCCGCAGCCGATGCTCACGGGCCTGGCCTTCGACGTGGACGGCAACCTGATCCTGGGCTTCCGCGACCGCGCCGGTGATCAGTTCGGCCACTACGCGTTCGACAACCCGAACGACTCCCTGCTGTGGCTGGGCATCGCCGGCGGCGACACGCTCCTGACCGAGCTCAACGTGAAGGGCGATCTGACCAGCGGCTGGACGCTGGAGTCGAATTCGCAGACAACGACCTTCGGGCCCACGCAGGGCGCCGGCAACAACCAGGGCCCGGGCGGCGGCGAGTACTTCTTCAGCGAGTTCTTCTTCGACGCCCAGTCCAACACCGTGCTGCACGAGGAGCTGAACGCGGGCGCCGTGCTGCAGCTGCCCGGGTTCCCGGACGTCATGTCCTCGTCGCTCAACCCCGGCCTCAGCACGAATGCCGGCGGCATCATGTGGCTGTCGCGGGTGCCGGGGCTCGCCACCGAGGGCACGAAGGCCAAGGGCTACAACATCTACTCGACCCCGAGCGCCCCGAACCAGAACACCTTCGCGAAGACCAACGGCCTCGGCGAGTTCGTGCCGATTTGCCAGGCCGCGCCGATCGAGATCGGCAACCGCATCTGGGACGACATCGACGGCGACGGCGTGCAGGACGCCAACGAGCCCGGCCTCGACGGCGTGAGCGTGCAGCTCGTCGCGCCCGGCGGCGCGGTCCTCGCCACCGTGATCACGGCCAACGGCGGGCAGTACTACTTCTCCTCCACGACCATCGCCGGGCTCACGCCGAACACCGCGGGCTACATCGTCCGCGTGAACGCCAGCCAGGGCGCGCTCGGCGGCCGGCACCTGACCGTGGCCAACAGCGACGCCACCGCGAACGGCGACAGCCGCGACTCCGACGCGTCGCTCGTCGGCGCCAACGCGGAGATCCCGGTGACCACGGGCGCGGCCGGCCACAACAACCACACCTACGACATCGGCTTCACGACCACGACGCAGACGCTCGCCCTCGGCGACTACGTCTGGTACGACACCAACAACAACGGCGCCGTGGACGCCGGCGAGCAGCCGATCAGCGGCGTCGACGTCGTGCTGTATCGCGACAACGGCGACAACGTGTTCAACGCGCTCACCGACACGGTCGTCGCGTCGACGCAGACGGCCGCCGGCCTCTACCTCTTCACGGGGCTCCAGCCCGGGAACTACTTCGTCCAGATTCCGGCCAGCGAGTTCGCGCCGGCCCAGACGCTCTCCGGCTACCAGAACAGCAGTGGCCAGGTCGCCGGCGACTTCAACAACGTCGACCACGGCGCGCCGGCGCCGATTCCAGGCCAGGGCATCGTGAGCGATCTGGTGACGCTGACGGTGAACGGCGAGCCCACCAACGACGGCGATGGCGACCCGAACACCAACCTCACGATCGACTTCGGCTTCTACAAGCTGTCGCTCGGCAACTTCGTCTGGTTCGACGCCAACAACAACGGGCTCTTCGATCCAGGCGAGCCGCCGGCGACCGGCATCGCGGTGGAACTGCTCGACGCCGCGGGCCTCAGCGTCCTCCAGACCACGGCGACCACCGCGCAGGGCATCTACGGGTTCACCGGGTTGACGCCCGGCGACTACCGCGTGCGGATCACGCCGCCCCAGAACTACCGGTCGAGCACGGGTGCGGCCAATGCCTACGAGCCGGGCCCCGATCCCGACAACAACGTCGACAACGACGACAACGGCACCAACACGGGCGGCACGATCACCAGCGCCCCGATCACGCTCACGCCGGGGCAGGAGCCGATCGTCACCAACGCCAACGGCGAGACCAGCAATCCCACCGTGGACTTCGGCCTCATCCAGTCGGCCCTGATGTCGCTCGGGGACCTGGTCTGGCGCGACAACAACAACGACGGCCGCGTCTCGGCCGGTGAGCCTGGCATCGACGGCGTCACCGTGCGCCTCTACGACGGCACCGGCACGACCCTGCTCAACACGATGCAGACCGCCGGCGGCGGCTTCTATCTCTTCACGGGCCTGCTGCCCGGCGACTACGTCGTCGAGGTCGTCCCTCCGGCCGGGCTGTCGAGCAGCACCGGGACCGGCAACGCCTACGAGCCGGCACCCGACCCTGACGACGACACCAACAACGACGACAACGGCACGACGCAGGGCGCGGTCGTCCGCAGCCTGCCGGTGACGCTCGCCTTCAACAGCGAGCCCACCACCGACGGCGACAACGACCCGAACTCCAATCTCACGGTGGACTTCGGCTTCTTCGGCCAGACCGGCGTGGTGTCCCTCGGCAACCTCGTGTGGTGGGACGGCAACCGGAACGCCATCGCCGACATCGGCGAGATCGGCCTCCAGGGCGTGACGCTCCGCCTCATCGCCTCCAACGGCACGACCGTGCTGGCGACGACGACGACCGACGTCTCGGGCCACTACCTGTTCTCGAACCTCCAGCCCGGCACCTACTACGTCGAGGTGGTGGCGCCGCAGGTGGGCGGCGCGCCGTTCGCCCGGCCGTCGAGTCCGGACATCGCGAGCACGCCGAACCCGGACAACGACACCGACAACGACGACAACGGCGTCGGCACGTCGGGCACCGTGTTCCGGAGCGGCGCGGTCACGTTGACCGTGGGCGGCGAGCCTACCAACGACGGCGACGGCGATCCGGACAGCAACCTCACCGTGGACTTCGGCTTCGTGCCGGACGGCGAGAACTTCCAGGCGTCGATGTGCCTGAACCAGCAGGTGCCGACCGCAATCGTCGCCGGTTCGCAGTTCACGGCCAGCTACACGACGCAGAGCTCCGGCCCGGGCCAGGCGCAGGACGTCAAGATCGAGGGCATGCTGCCGCCCGGCATCACGGTCGTGTCCACGTCGCCGTCCGCGGGCGGCTCGTGCACGGTCACGCCCGGCATGCTCGAGTGCGTGTGGCCCGGCCTGACCCCGGTGGGCCCGGCCGGCAACCGCAGCGTGTCGGTCACCTTCCAGGCCTCGCCGTCGCTGCCGGTCGGCACGCCGGTGCAGCTCTGGTTCATGGCCGTGTTCGACAACAACGACCAGGCGGCCGTGGACTGCAGCATGGTGGACGGCTATCCGTTCATCGTCGACGCGACGACGCCGCTGGCGGACCTGGTGGTCACGGCGAACGCCGTGTCGTCGATGGGCACGGGCACGTCGGTGCCGGCGCCCATCAACCAGCCGGTCACGACGAGCTTCTCGGTGACCAACGCCGGGTCGCTGCCCGCGAGCGGGCTCTACGCCGTGATCCTGGACAACCCCGCCGGTCTCAGCCTGGCCGCGGCGACGCTGACGCAGGGCAGCGCGACCGCGTCGAGCGCCACGACCGGCACCTGGGACACCGGCCCGATCGCGCCGGGCGCGACGGCCACGCTGAGCATGACGTTCGTGCCGAAAACCGGCGGCGTCACCAAGGCCTCGGCGATCCGGTTCTACGGCACGCCGGCGGACCCGAACGCCACGAACGACACGGCCGAGTTCGTGATCGACGCGGTCGGCCCGGGCGGCGGCCGCTCGGTGGCGGTCGGCAACATCGACGGCGCCTCCGGCTCTGAGATCATCACGGGCACCGGGCCCGGTGAGTCGCCGCAGGTGCGGGTCTTCAGCGGAACCGGCGCGCCCATGCAGTCCTTCTACGCCTTCCTCCGTTCGTTCCAGGGCGGCGTGAAGGTGGCGAGCTGCGACGTGAACGCCGACGGCTTCGACGACGTCGTGGCCGCGCAGGGGCCGGGCGGCGGACAGGTGCGCGTGGTGTCGCTCGCCGGCGGCGTGGTCTCGTCGATCGTGACCTTCGACGCCTTCGAGAGCACCTTCACCGGCGGCGTGAACGTGGCGTGCGCCGACGTCGATGGCGACGGGCGCGGCGAGGTCATCGTCGCTCCCGAAGGCGGCCGGGCGCCGGACGTGCGGATCTACGACGTGGACGTGGCGCTCGCCGTCATGGCGGGCCAGTTCCAGGCCTACGAGTCCACCTTCAGCGGCGGCGTCCGCGTGGCGGCGAAGCCGTTCACGGGATCCGCCATCGTCGGGCCGTTCCAGATCGCGACGATGCCCGGGGCGGGCCGGCCGGGCGAGCTGCGCGTGTGGTCGGTCGGCGGCGGCACGGGCTCCATGGTGGCCGGCGCCGTCATCGCGCCGCCCAACGGGTCGCGTGTCGCGCTCGGCGATGCCGACGGCGACGGCGGCCTCGACCTGCTGCTCATGCCGGACGGCGGATCGGGCGGCCTCATCAACATCGTGTCGCTCACGTCGGGCGCGCTCGTGTTCGGCGCGCCATCGGGCGCGGCGGGCTTCACCAGCGTGGACGCCTCGGTGGGCGTGCTCGCCGGCGGGCCCGGCAAGCCCGAGGTGGTCGTCGGGCGCGGGCCCGGGGAGGCGCCGGGCATCGTGAGCTTCATGGTCATGCCAGGCGGCGCCATCGTGCCCCGGCTGGTCTTCTTCTCGCTCGAAGTCCCGTAGACACGGGCGAGCGGGCCGTACGAACGACGAGGCCTCGCCGGCAACGGCGGGGCCTCGTCATGTACGGCGGCGGGCGAGGGGACGGAGGGACCGCGGCAGCCCGTCCGGGCGATCGTCAGAAGCCGATCGAGAGGCCGGCCGTCGCGCGCCAGAAGCCGAAGTCGCCGAGCACGTCCTCGAGGATCGGCTGGTTCACGTCGCTGAGGGTGCGGAAGTAGCGGACGTCGCCGCGCATCGAGAACCGCCGGCCGCCCACGCGCACCCCGCCGCCGGCGTTCACGCCGAGGCCGTTGTGCACGGTGTCGAACAGCTCGCCGAACGAGCCCACCTGGCTCCGCAGCAGGCCGGCGCCGGCCGTCAGGTACGGCCGGACTCCGCCGCCGGCGTGACCCACGACGAGATTGCCCATGAGCGTCGTGACGTTGTTGGTGCCGAGGAGATCGAGCTCGAGATCCGTCGGCTCGAAGAAGTCGGGGATGAAGCCCAGGTCCAGCTCGACTCCCAGGCTGCCCGATCCCAGCCAGGTGAGCGACCCTCCGAGCGCAGCGCGATGGTCCACGGTGCTGCCGCCGAAGTTCAGGCCGGCGTACGGCGTCACGAGCAGGTCGGCGCGCGCCTCCCCGGGCACGGCGCTGGCCAGCGCGACGGCGGCCGCGATCAGGATCTTCCGCATGGTGGGCTCCTCCTCGGCATGTCGTGTCGTCGAACGGGCACGAGGGGAAGCCGCGCCACGGGGACCGTGGCCGCCTGACCGGGGCGGCCCTTACTTCTTCTGGTGGTCGGCGATGTACTGCAGCGCGAACTTCTCGAGGCCGGGGTTCGACAGCCCGATGGCCTTGGCTTCCGCCGTCGCCTTCTCGATCGAGTAGCCGTCCTGCAGCACGCGCTTGGCCAGCCACACGCTGCCCACGCGGTTCGCCGACGCGCAGTGGACGTAGACGGGCTGGTTGTTCTTGTCGGCGATGGTCGCCAGGAACGTGTCGATGACCTTCGGGTCGGGGCTCCCGCCGCTGAACGGGATGTGCACGTAGTTGAGGCCGAGGGCCTTGGCCTTGGCCTGGTTCTCCTCGATGTTCGCGCCCGGCTCGGTCGCGACCCGGAGGTTGATGACGGTCTTGAAGCCGTCCTTCTTCAGGTAGTCCAGCGTGGCCACTTCGGTGGCGCCGCCGCACGCGACCGTGGCGTCGACGCGCGTGAAGTTGGTGACGCCCGGGTAGTCCTGCTTGGTCTGGGCGACGGCGTGTCCGGCGACCAGCACGGAGAGAGCGGCGGCGAAGCTGAAGGTGCGCATGGGGCGGAACTCCTCGGAAGAGGCCATTCTACGCCAGCGTCCGGAACCTCAGCCGTGTCCGTTATTCCTTTTCGACCGTGACGGTGATGGGCTGCTGGATCCGCACGCTCACCGTGGAGCCCGCCGGCATCGTGACCACGTTGCGGTCGCCGGCCATGACCGCCGCCGTGCCGCCGCCCGCCCCAACGCCCGCCCCAATCGCGGCGCCCTTGCCGCCGCCGAGGATCGCGCCCAGGATGGCGCCGCCCACCGCCGCCCCGCCGATCTTGGCCGCGCTCTCCCGCCCGGGCGAGGCGCCTTCGCGGGTCACGGCATCGGTGCGGAGGGCCAGACGCTCGCCGCTGCCGAGGACGACGGTGTGGAACCGGATGCTCAGACGCGCCCGTTCGCGGACCTTGCCGCCGCGCTGGACGTCGATGACGGTGCCATGGACGACCGAGCCGGCCGGGATGGCCACGCGGCCGCTGACGCGCACGTCTCGGGTGACCCTGGCGTCCACGGCGTCCTCGACCCGGGCCGAGTCGCTCGAGACGGTGGACTCGAGCTGCAGTCCGACGACGGCATCCGCCGGCACGACCAGATCGAGGAACTCGGGCTCGGGAGGCGCGACCGGTTCTGGTTCGACCACCGGGCGCTCTGGCACTTCGGGTTCCACGGCCGGACGGGCTTCCCACATGGTGCCGCTCGAGGAGGTCGCCGTGTCGGGAGCCGTGGCGGCTGGCGCCGGCGCGGGGGCGGCTTCGACCACCGGCCGCCGGACCGCGGCCTGGCGCGGAGCCTCACGGCGGACGGGAGCGGCCGGTCGGGGTTCCACCCGCCGCGGGGCGGGGGCGGGGCGGCTTTCGGCACGCGGGGCCGGGGCCGCTGGCGCCTCGACCGCGGGAGCTGGGGCGGCGGGCGCCGACTCGGGGGGCAGCACCCCTTCGGAGGCGGTCACGGCCGCGGGGGTCGGGGCCGCGGCCGGGTCGGCCGTCGCGGCTGGCGGAGGGACCACGTTCTGCCGGTTCGCGACGTACCCACCGACCGCCGCGGCGGCGAGACATCCCAGGACGAGTCCGCCGAAGACCAGCTTGTTGATCTGCATCGCCAACTCCTGCCACGAGCGAAGCAAGGCGCGTGCCCAGGTGGTCAACGCCACCTGTTGGGCATCGGGGAGTGAACACCGCGATTCTAGTCGTCCTCGGCTGTCCTGTCCGGGGGAACCTGTCCACGTTTGGTTGGGCAGCGTGCTTTTCCAACCGCGCCGCCGGGCCGCTCGTCTTGATGACGTGACCGTGGCCGACCTGACCCTCGGGGCCCTGGCCGCACCAGCCATGAGCGACGCCGGCCCCGACCGCGAGACCGCCGATCTGGTGGCGCGGGCCAGAGCCGGGGACGCCGCCGCGTTCGGGGCGCTGGTGGAGCGCCACTACCGTGCCGTCCGGCGGGTGGCGGCGGCTGCGCTGCCCGCGTCGCCGGACTGCGACGACGTGGTTCAGGAGGCGTGCGTCACCGCCTGGCAGCGGCTGCCGGACCTCGCCGATCCGGAGGCGTTCCGCCCGTGGCTCCAGCGGATCGTCTGGCGAAAGGCGCTGGACCGCCGCCGGGCCGCCACGTCCTGGCTGCGGCGCTTCAGTCAGGAGGGCCCGGACGACGAGGCGCCGGCGCGCGGCCTCGGTCCCGAGGCGGAGGCGATCGCGGGCGAGCTGGACGCGGCAATCCGCCTGGCGGTGCGATCGCTTCCCACCCGCTACAGGGATCCCTTTCTGCTGGCGGCGGCCCAGGAGCATCGCTACGACGACATCGCGCGGCTGCTCCAGCTGCCCGTCGGCACCGTGAAGTGGCGCGTGTTCGAGGCGCGCCGAATCGTACGGGCGAAGCTGGCCGCGCTCGGCCACGAGGTGCGCCGTGACTGAGCGGCCGACCGACGACCTGGACGACGCCATCGACCGCGTGGCCGCGGCCATCGTGGACCTGCCCGCCGAGGCCGCCGCCGCGGGCCGCTGCCGCGCGCGCATCGAAGCCGGCGTGCCCGTTCGTCCAGCCCGGCTGCCCTGGTGGGCCGCGCCATCGGCTGCGGCGGCCGTGCTCGCGCTCGTCCTCGCGTGGACCCTGCGCGAGCCCATGCCGTCCCCGGGTCCGGCGCTGCGGGTCGCGAGGCCCGCGGCGCGTGTGGCGGACGCGCCGGCGCCCGGCCCGGTGGGTCGCGAAGGGACGGCGGGTGCGTCAATCGATCCGCGGCGCCCGGCGAACGAGCCGGTGACGATTGCGGCAGCGTCATCGGAAGACCTCCCGCGCCCGTCGCCACACACTGGTCTTCCCCCGATCGAGGCGATCGACCCGCTCGCGACGGAACGCCTGTCCGTTGCCGGCCCGCTCGACGCGTCCACCGCCATGCAGCCCCTGTCCATCGACGCGATCCACGTCGCGCCTTTGTCGATCGACGAGCCCGAGTGAACGAGGAGATGTCCATGAGCCGCTTGCTGACCCTGGTGCTTTTCGCTGCGGTTGCCGGCGCCGCACCCGCACGCGCGCAGACGCCGCGCGCGGCGGCCGTGCCCGCGGTCCCGCGGGTTCCGGACGTGGCGGCCCTGGATCCGCAGGCCCAGCCGCGCACACCCACGCCGCTCCCGCCGCCGCCCCCGCCGGCGCCCGAGCCCCCCAGGCCGGCCGCCCGTCGATCGGCCCCCGCACCACCGACCCCGCCTCCCGCTCCGGCGCCGCCGCGCGCGCAGGCGCAGCCCGTCAACATCCGGGTGGAGTTCACCATCACCGACATCGTCGGCGACCGGAACGAGCGCAAGGTGGTCTCGTTCGTCACCTCCGACGGCAACTGGGGCCGTGTCCGGAGCCGCGGGCAGGTCGGCAGCGACACCGGACCGACGCTGGTGATGCTGAACGTCGACGGCCGGCCGCGACTGCACCGTGACGGCCAGATCGGCCTCGAGCTCACCGTGGAGTACCTTCCCGATCAGCCGGGCGAGGAGCCGAAGAAGCCGCTGGTGCGGCCGTCACAGCTCAGTCAGTCGATCGACGTGTACCTGAAGGACGGCGAGCCGATGCTGGTGTCGCAGGCGGTCGATCCCGTGTCGAACCGCCGCACCACCATCGAGGTGAAGGCGACGCGCCTGCCCTGACCCGCGCCGCCGGCGCTCGCGCGGCCGTCGTGTATCCTCCACGACGGTCGTGGCCAGCCCCGGATCCTTCGAGCTCGTCGTCGCCGCGCCGGCCTCGGTGCGGCTCGAGGCCGCGCGCTCGACGATCCGCGCGCACGCGGCCACCGGACTGCTGGTGGTCGGCGCCTCGCGCGCCGCGGCCGACGAGCTCGTGCTGCACGTCGCGCGGGCCGAAGGCGCGCTGGCCGATGTGTCGCGCGCGTCCTTCGCGGAGCTCGCGACGAAGCTCGCCTTGCCGCTCCTGGCCGAGCGGCTCGTGGCGCCCGCCAGCGCGCTGGGCACCGAGGCGATGGTGGCGCGCGCCTCGTTCGATGCGGCGGCCTCCGGCGAGCTGGCCTATCTCGGACCGGTCGCCACGCTGCCGGGATTTCCGCGCGCCGCCGCCCGGACCCTCGGCGAACTGCAGCAGGCGGGCATCACGTCGGACAGGGTGGCTGCCGTGGAACGCGTCGGCCCTGACCTGGCCGCGCTGGCCGGACGGCTCGCCGAGCAGGCGGCGCGATCGGGCGCCACCGGCCGGGCCGACGTGATGGCCACCGCGGCGTCCCGGCTCGAGGCGTCGCCCGACGCCCTCCCGTCCCGGCACGTGCTGCTGTGTGATATCGCCGTCACCACGGCAGCCGAGCGGCGGCTGCTGCAGGCACTGGTCGCGGCGGCCGCGTCGGTGCTCGCGGTGGTGCCGGACGGCGACACGGCCACGATTGCGGCCTGCCGCGGGCTCGGCGCCGTCGAACGGCCGTCGACGCCGCCATCCGCCACGGCGGGTGCAGCGCCGGCAGGCACGGCGCGCGACCGCCTGCAGGCCTGGCTGTTCGCGGCCGACGCTCCGCCGGTTGGCGATCTCGACGACACGGTGCAGATCTTCTCGGCGCCCGGGGAAGGCCGCGAGGCCATCGAGATTGCGCGGCGCGTCCTGCTCGAGGCCGACCGCGGGGTGCCGTTCGACGAGATGGCGGTGCTGCTCCGCGCGCCGCAGACCTACCTGGGCCTGCTGGAGCATGCCTTCGCGCGCGCGGGCGTGCCGGCATGGTTCGAACGCGGCACGCGGCGGCCCGACCCGGCGGGCCGGGCGTTCCTCGCGCTGCTGGCCTGCGCCGACGAGGGCCTGTCCGCGCGGCGCTTCGCCGAGTACCTGTCGCTCGGTCAGGTGCCGGCGTCCGCGACCGAGGCCAGCGCCGCTCCGGACCGCGGGGCGGCCGGCGTGGCGGTGACGACCGACGACGCTGATCGCGTCGAGGTGACGACCGACGACGCTGATCGCGTCGCGGTGACGACCGACGACGCGGCCGGCGCCCTCGTGCCGCCGGAGGATCTGCCAGAAGATCCGGCGCCGCTCGAGGAAGCGCCGTCGCCCGGCGAACGCGACGGCGACGCCATCGTCGCCGGCACGCTGCGCGCCCCGTGGCGCTGGGAGGAGCTGCTGGTCGAGGCGTACGTGATCGAGGGCCTCGATCGCTGGCAGCGCCGGCTGCCGGGCCTGCGGCACGAGTACGACCGCCGCTGGCGGGAGCTCGCGGACGAGGACCGCGACTCGCCCAGGCTGGTGGCGCTGGAGCGCGACCGCGAGCAGCTCGGATACCTCGAGGCGTTCGCACTGCCGATCGTCACCGTGCTGGACACGTGGAGGGAGGCGCGCACCTGGGCCGACTGGCTGCGCGACTTCGCCACGCTCGTGCCGAGGGTGCTGCGGCAGCCGGCGCGCGTCTCGCGCGTGCTGGCCGAGCTCATGCCGCTGGGGGCGGTCGGCCCCGTGCCGCTGCGCGAAGTGCGCGACGTCCTGACGCCCCGGCTCCTGACGCTCACCAACGAGCCGCCGCGGCGCCGCCATGGGCGGGTCTTCGTCGGCACGCCGCAGGCGGCCCGCGCCCGCACGTTCGCGGTCGTCTTCGTGCCCGGCCTGGCCGAGCGCGTGTTCCCCCAGCGCCTCAGGGAGGACGCGCTGCTGCTCGACGCGCGCCGCGCCGCGCTCGACCCCGCGCTGCCCGTGGCCGACACCCGCGCGGACGACGAGCGTTTGTACCTGCGGCTGGCCGTCGGGGCCGCCACCGACCGCGTGCACCTGTCGTACCCCAGGCTGGAGCTGGCCGAATCGCGGCCGCGCGTCCCCTCGTTCTACGTGCTCGACGTGATGCGCGCCACCACCGGCACGATCCCGCGCTACAGCACGCTCGCCGATCACGCGTTCGAGCAGGGCCGGGCGTCGCTGGCGTGGCCGGCGCCGCCCGATCCCCGTCACGCGATCGACGACATGGAGCACGACCTGGCGATGCTCCTGCCGCTGCTGAGGGCGCCCGCCGCCGAGAATGCCGCGCACGAAGGACGCGCGCGCTACCTGCTGGAGCTGAACGCCGCCCTGCACCGCTCGGTGCGCGAACGCTGGATGCGCTGGCAGCCGCGGTGGTCGCCCGCCGATGGCATCACCCGCGTGCAGCCACTCACCGCGCCGGCGCTGGCGGCCGAGCGCCTCACGGCCCGGCCGTACTCGCTGACGGCGCTCCAGCGCTTCTCGGCGTGTCCGTACCAGTTCCAGCTCGCGGCCATCTACCGCCTCGCGCCGCTCGAGACCCCGGCGCCGCTGCAGCGGCTGGATCCGCTCACGCGCGGCAGCCTCTTCCACGAAATCCAGACCGAGTTCTTCAGGACGCTCGTGAAGAACCACATGCTGCCGCTCGCGCCCGGCCACACCGACACGGCGAAGCGACAGCTCGAGTGGGCGATCACGCAGGTGACGACGGCCGCGTACGACAAGCTGGCGCCCGCCATCGACCGGGTCTGGAACGACGAGGTCGCCCGCCTGCGCCGGGACCTCGGCCTCTGGTTCGACGAGATGGTCGTGAAGGACGCCGCGGACTGGGTGCCCGACCGGTTCGAGCTCGCGTTCGGGCTGCCCCCGGACAGCGCCCGCGACGAGCACTCGGTCACCTCGCCAGTTTCGGTCGGCGCCGCCGGCTTCAGGCTGCGCGGGTCGATCGACCTCGTCGAGCGTCGCAAGGACGGCAAGGTGCTCCGCGTCACCGATCACAAGACGGGCAGGAACCGGACGACGCCGGCCACGATCGTCGAAGGCGGGCGCATCCTGCAGCCCGTGCTGTATGCGGTGGCGCTCGAGGCGCTGAGTGGCGAGCCGGTGGCGGAGGGGCGGCTGTCCTACTGCACGACGGCCGGCCAGTTCACGACGCGGACCATCGCGATCGACGAGCCCATCCGCCGCCGCGGCCTCGAGGTGCTCGAGATCGTCGATCGCGCGGTGGAGCAGGGCACTCTCGCCGCGAAGCCCGGCCGCCTCGGCGAGCACCACGCCTGCGACTACTGCGACTTCCGGCCCGTCTGCGGGCCGAACGAACCGTCCCGGACGGGCCGCAAGCCCGCCGTGGCCGACCTCGACGCGCTCAGGAGGATGCCGTGAGCGGCCCGGCGGCCGACGCGCGCGACCGCGCCCTCATCGTGGACGCGCTCGACACGACGCTCGTCGTGGAGGCCGCGGCTGGCACGGGCAAGACGACCGAGCTCGTGCGGCGGATCGTGCGGCTGGTGGAGACCGGGCGCGCGCGCATCGACGAGATCGTCGCCGTGACCTTCTCGGAGAAGGCCGCTGGAGAACTGAAGCTGCGCCTGCGCGAGCAGCTCGAACGGGCGAGGGCCGGCGCGGTGGGGGACGAGGCGGACCGGCTCGCCGAGGCCGTGCGCCGCTTCGAGGAATCGCACGTCAGCACCATCCACGGGTTCTGCGCGGATCTCCTGCGCGAGCGGCCGGTGGAGGCGCGCATCGATCCGTCGTTCGCCGTGCTCACCGAAGGCCAGCAGGGCCGGCTGTTCGACGAGGCCTTCGCCGACTGGCTGCAGGCGGAGCTGGTGGCGCCGGCGGAGGGCGTCCGCCGTTCGCTGCGCCGCCACACGTCGGCGCGCTTCGGCCAGGACGAGGACGACGACGCGCCCATCGAGCGCCTCAAGCGCGCGGGCCGAGAACTGCTCGAATGGCGCGACCATCCCACGCCCTGGGCCCGGCCGGCCGGATTCGACCGCGACGCCGACATCGAGCACCTCCTCGACGCGCTCGAGGCGTTCCATGCGCTGACCGAGCAGCCGATCAGCCGGTCCGATACCCTCGCGCGCGCGATCCAGCCGCTCCGCCAGGCGTGGGTCGAGATGCGGCTGGGACGCCGTCGCAGCACCCCGGACATGGACGGCTGGGAAGCCGCGCTCTGCGAGCTGGCCTCGAAGGAGCGCGCGCTCAGGGGCGGCCGCCGGACATCGGGCCAGTTCTCGCGGGCGGTGGCGAACGCGGACGTCGTCGCCACGCGCGACATGATCGTCGACAAGCTGGTCGAGTTCAGGGACGACGCCGACGCGGACCTGGCCGCGCGCGTGCACGAGGCGCTGCAGGGGGCCATCGCGCGCTACGAAGCTCGGAAGTACCGGGCCGGCGCGCTCGACTTCCTCGACCTGCTGATCCGGGCCAGGAACCTCGTGCGCGACGACGCGGACGTGCGGCGTGACTTCCAGCGGCGCTTCCGATTCCTGCTCGTCGACGAGTTCCAGGACACCGACCCGCTGCAGGCGGAGCTGCTGATGCTCCTGGCCGCCGACGAGGGGCCCGGCGACGCGCCGGCGCGGCCGTTCGGGTGGGCCGGCGGCCGGCCGGTCCGTCCCGGCGCGCTCTTCGTGGTCGGCGATCCGAAACAGTCGATCTACCGCTTCCGCCGCGCCGACGTGCGGGTGTATCGCGAGATCTGCGAGACCCTGATCGCCCAGGGCGCGGTCCGCGTGCGCCTGCGGACGTCGTTCAGGAGCGTGCCCGCGATCCAGCGCGCCGTGAACGCGGCGTTCGCGCCGCAGATGACGGGCGACCGCAGTACGCTGCAGGCCGACTACGTGGAGCTCCGGCCGGACCGCGAGGATCACGCGGACCAGCCCGCGCTCATCGCGCTGCCCGTGCCGCGGCCCTACAGCGACTACGGGCGCGTGACGGGCCGGGCCATCGAGGACTCGCTCCCCGCGGCGGTGGGCGAGTTCGTCCGGTGGCTGGTGCAGGACAGCGGCTACACGGTGCCCGTCGAGGGCGGGGACCGTGGACCGGGGACCGGGGACCCGGGAGCTCCCGCCCAGGCGGTTCCGGGCCGGCGTCCGATCCGCGCCGGGGACGTGTGCCTCCTGTTCCGGCGCCTCGTGACGTTCGGGGGCGACGTGACCGCCGACTACGTCGGCGAGCTGGAGGCCCGCGGGGTTCCGCACCTGCTCGTCGGCGGCAAGGCCTTCCACGAGCGCGAGGAGGTGGACGCGGTCCGCACGGCGCTCACGGCCATCGAGTGGCCCGACGACGGCCTGAGCGTGTTCGCCACGCTGCGCGGCCCCTTCTTCGCGGTCGGCGAAGAGGAGCTCATGGCCTGGCACGGCCTGGGGCACGGCTTCCGCCCGCACCGCGTGCCCGACGACGTGCCCGAGGCGCTCACGAGCGTCGCCGAGTCGCTCCGCACCCTGGCGGAGCTGCACCGCCTGCGCAATCACCGGCCGGTGGCGGAAACCGTCGGCCGCCTGTTGGAGGTGACGCGTGCGCACGCCGGCTTCGTCCTGTGGCGAGGGGGCGAGCAGGTGCTGGCCAACGTGCTCCAGATCGCCGAGCTCGCCCGGCGCTACGAGGCCGACGGCGGGCTGTCGTTCCGGGGCTTCGTGGACGAGCTGCGCGATGCCGCCGACCGCGCCCCCACGCCCGAGGCGCCGATCCTCGAGGAAGGGACCGACGGCGTCCGCCTGATGACCGTGCACAAGGCGAAGGGCCTCGAGTTCCCGGTGGTGATCCTCGCCGACATCAGCTGCCGGCTGCACCGCGACGACGCCCAGCGCCATCTCGACACGCCACGCGAGCTGGCGGCCATCAAGCTGGCGGGCTGGACGCCGCTCGAGCTCCGCCAGCAGAACGCCCTCGAGGCCTCGCGCGAGCAGGCCGAGGGCGTCCGCCTGGCCTACGTCGCGGCGACGCGGGCGCGCGACCTGCTCGTCGTGCCCGCGCTCGGCGACGGGCCCGAGTCCCACCACTGGGTGTCGCCGCTGTCCGGGGCGCTCTACGGCGGCGACGAGGTGCCGGCCGCCGGCGTGCCGGCCTTCGGCGGCCGGGACACCGTCCTGGACCGTCCGCCAAACAACATGCCGACGCTGCAGACGATGCGTCCCGGCGCCTACCGTCACACCGACGAGACCACCGGCGCGCCCTACACCGTGGTGTGGTGGGATCCGCAGGCGCTGGATCGCCGCGGGGAGGAGCGCCGCGGCCTGCGCCACGAGCACCTGATTCACAAGGACGCCCCGCCGCGGCTGGTCGCCGCCGACCGGCTGCAGTACGACACGTGGCGGGCCTGGCGCGGGAGCGCGCTCTCGCGCGGCGAGCGTCCGGGCCTCAGCGTCCTGACGGCCACCGAGTGGGCCGACGCGACGCTGGACGCGCGGACGCCGCTGCCCGAGGCGATCGGCGCGCGCGCGGCGCGGGTGACGATCGACGATTCCGGCGCCGCCGACCCGTCGCGGCCCTCTGGCGCGCGCTTCGGCACGCTCGTCCACGCGCTCCTGGCGCACGTGCCGCTCGAGGCCGGGACCGCCGAGATCGCGCGCCTGGCGTCGGTGCAGGCGCGCATGCTGGGCGCGAGCGACGCCGAGCGGGCCGCCGCGGCTGAAGCGGTGGGCCGCGTCCTCACGCACGGGTTGTTCGACCGCGTCCGGGGGGCGGCCGCCGGCGGCCGCCTCTGCCGGCGCGAGCTCCCACTGGCGGTCGCGTCCGGCGACGTGGTCGTGGACGGCCAGGCCGACCTCGTCTGGGACGACGGCGACCGGCTCGTCGTCGTGGACTACAAGACCGACGTCGCGATCGGCCTGGCCGAGCCGTCGTACCGCCGGCAGATCGCGCTCTACGCCGACGCGCTGTCGCGCGCGTACGGACGGGACGTGGACGCGGTGCTGCTGCGGGTGTGACGGGCCGGTCCATGGCCGGGCGAACCGCAGGGTCGATGCCGGACATCTCGAAGGCGCGACTGGGCACCGAAGATGCCAATCCCGCCACCAAGCACCTGGGCCTGAGAGTCCTCTTGACAGCCTTTCTGGCTCGACCCGCGAAATATCAGGGTCCGCCCGTAGAGTCGCGCTCGCGCCTTCGGTAGCCGGCGTGACGCGACGTTCAGACGCGAGTGCTTCGACGATGGTGGTGCGGGAACCGTTCGCTCGTCACGTGCCGATCTGACGCGGCAGAAATCGCCACGAGAGGATGCGACATGACGCCCGTGGTGCGCGCCCCGCCTGAAGCCGGAATCCACGCGCCCCGACGCTGCTCGCGCTCATCCCTGAATACGCCGCTCCATCTCGTACAGCACCAGGTCGAGTTCCGCCGCGCTGAGGATGCGACCCATCGTCAGCTTCTGCGTGTCGGATGTCGCGACGATCGCCGACCCGAGCGCCACGATCGCCGCCAGCGCTCCCCGATTCTGGTGCACCCTGGCGTCACTGGCCGCCAGCCGATCCAGCGCTTTCTGCTCGTCCGCCGTGAGGTTCGAGAGCCGCAGCTCCTCGAGCTCGCCGAGCGGAATCGTTCGCCGGAACCTCGCCGGTCCGATGCCCACGCTGACCGACAGGGCATCGGCGCTGACGACGATGGTCTCGGACCGCAGCAGCGCATAGCCGAACACGAGGAACACGGGGACGCAGAAGAGGGCGAGGCCCCCGATGTTCCAGTAGTAGGCGGCGATGATGCCGGTTCCCAACGCCGCCATCAGCACCCACAGGGCCTGCTGCATGGGCCCGAGCTGTCCGATGGCGACGCGTGGGATGTCGATGGTCAGTCCGTCGCTGCCATGGCGAATGGTCGCGTGCGGCTGGACGGGCGACGGCGGCGGGAGTCGCGACGACAGCGTCCCTCTGAGCGTGTCGCGGACGGTCCGATCGAGGTCGTCCGGCTTCCGCACGACTGCCTCGCCGCCGTCCGATCGGTCGTGCAGGTCGAGCCCCAGCGCCCGCGCATGACGCTCGGCGGTCTGGCGCGCTTCAGCAAAGCGGTCGGTGGTGAGGATCGTCTCGCCGTGTCCCGACCTCAGGCGCAGCGCCACCACGTGGTGGACGCGCTTCTGGCCGCCCCTGCTCGAGGAGCCCAGCGTCAGGCTGACGCACTCGATCGCGGTGAAGGGAATGGGCTCGCCGCGGCGGTGGCCCAGCAGACCCCGCCGGAAGCGGCTGATGGTCTTCGCGGCAGGATCGACGTGGAAGCCCTTGGACGCGACCAGGCCCGCCAATCCTTGGAGCGCCAGGATCGTCCCGAAGGCCGTGCCGATCCACTCGAGCGGGAAGTTGCGCAGATCGGCGGGCAGCGGGACGACGCCGCTCCACGCCAGGAAGAAGAGGCCGGCCGAGAGCACGAGGAAGAAGACGCTGCCCACGCGCCTGCCGGTGCTGGCCTCGGGAATGTCGAACGGCGCGGTGCCTCGGGCCTGGTCCATCACGGTGACTCCCGTCGAACGTGTCGCGTCGTCCGCCCCCTGGGCGCGAGGCCGTACCCTACGGATTCGCGGAACGGATTTCAACCGGACCGTCGCGACGCCCGCCAGCTCGGCGGCCGGCCGCACCGCGCCGTCGCCTCGTGCGCCGGAGGTGTCACGCGGTCCGGCGTCCTCGTGCGATATCGTGTTCCTCATGCCCACCGTTCCCGCCCGCCCGCTCGGCCGTTCCGGCCTCACCGTGTCCGCCCTCGGCCTTGGCTGCATGGGCATGTCGGACTTCTACGGCCCGGCCGACGACGCCACGTCGATCGCCACCATCCACCGCGCGATCGATCTCGGCGTGACGTTCCTCGACACCGCCGACGCCTATGGCCCATTCAAGAACGAGCGCCTCATCGGACAGGCGATCCGCGACCGGCGCGACAGGGTCGTGGTCGCGACGAAGTTCGGGTTCGCGCGCGCCGAGGACGGGAAGCCCATCGGCATCATCGGGCGTCCGGAGTACGTCCGCCAGGCGTGCGATGCCTCGCTCTCGCGCCTCGGCGTGGACGCCATCGACCTCTACTACCAGCACCGCGTCGATCCGTCCGTGCCCATCGAGGAGACGGTGGGCGCGATGGCCGAGCTCGTCGGGGCCGGCAAGGTGCGTCACCTGGGGCTGTCGGAGGCCGCGCCGGCGACGCTTCGGCGGGCCGTGGCCGTCCACCCGATCGCGGCGCTCCAGACGGAGTACTCGCTGTGGAGCCGCGATCCGGAGGGCGAGCTGCTCGCGACCTGCCGCGAGCTGGGCATCGGCTTCGTGGCCTACAGCCCGCTCGGCCGCGGCTTCCTGACCGGGCGCTACCGGACGATCGACGACCTGGCGCCCGACGACTGGCGGCGCACCAACCCGCGCTTCCAGGGCGAGAACTTCCAGAAGAACCTCGACGTCGTCGCCGAGGTGAAGCGGCTCGCGGAGGCGAAGGGATGCACGTCGGCGCAGCTCGCGCTGGCCTGGCTCCTCGCGCAGGGCGACGACATCGTGCCGATTCCCGGTTCCACCCGCGCCGCGCGTGTGGAGGAGAACGCCGGTGCGATGAAGGTCACGCTCTCGACCGCCGATCTCGCCGCGCTGGAGGTGTTGGCGCCCAGAATCACGGGCGGCCGCTACATGGAAGGCGGAATGAAGCTGGTGAACGGCTGATGACGGGACTGAGCGCCCGCGACCTGCAGGTCCGGCGGGCCGTCCTGAACGCGTTCGCCGGAGGCGGCGTGCCGACGAGGGCCGCGGTCGCGGCGACGCTCGGCGTGGACCTCGACGAGGTGGCGGTGAGCTACCGTGCGCTCGCCGACGCGCACGTCCTCGTGCCGGACCCGGCGACGGGCGAAGCGTGGATGGCCATGCCGTTCTCGGCCGTCCCCACGGAGTTCCGCGTGGTGGTCGACGGGCGATCGGTGTGGGCCAACTGCGCGTGGGACGCGTTCGGCGTGGCCGCCGCCCTCGACGCCGACGTGGAGTTCATCACGCGGTGCCCGGCGTCCGACCGCCCGGTGCGCGCCGGCGTCCGCCGCGGCGTGGCGTTCGCCGACCCCGGCGCCGTCGGGCACGTGGAGGTCCCGGCGTCGCGCTGGTGGGACGACATCGGCTACACGTGAGCCACGATCCGGCTCTTCCGGTCGGAAGAGGACCTGCGGTGGTGGGCGGCGGAGCGGAGCCTCGGGCTCGACGGCGTCGTGAGCATCTCGCAACTCGGCGCGCTGGCCCGCCGATGGTATCGGGACCGCATGTCGCCCGACTGGACCCCCCGCGACCGTGACGCGTCCCAGGCCCTGCTCACGGCGGTGGGACTGACCGGCACGCACTGGACGCTGCCGGGCTGACCGCGGCCCCCGTCAGTGGGTGGACACGAGCGGCAGGCACGCCGCCGAGGCGGGCACGCCCGATGCGATCCACGCCTGCACCAGCGCCAGCGCCTCCCGGTCCGCGACAACCGAGCCGAGCGGCGGCATCTGGCTCGCCGGACGCCGCGACTTCGCGCGAGAGAAGAGGGCGCTCAGGTCCGGTCGTCCGGGCGCCAGGAGGCGCGATGCGCCCTCGGGCGCGGTCGGCACCACCCAGTGGCCGGGCTGCCCCGCCGTCGTGGCAATCGCGTCGGCCGCGCATCCGCCCGGCGCCGCGATCGAGTACTTCAGGAACAGCCCCAGCGACGCGATCGTGCTCGCGCGGTTGTGGCAGCTGCCGCAGTTGGTCGAGAGATAGCCGAGCACGGCGCGCTCGCGCGGGTCCGAGGCGGCGACCCGCGGCGGCGAGGCGACCCAGTCCGGATGCGGCGGCGACAGGCGTCCCTCGGCCGCCAGGGTCGACAGCGTGACCATGCCCGGGGCCACGGGCTCGGCGTGCGGCGCCAGCGGGTCGCGATCGTCGGACAGTTGCAGCGCGGAGAAGCCCATCACCTCGGTGCGCCCGCTGTCGTGGCAGGACCGGCAGTCGGCGATCGACGGCACGCTGTGGTACTTGCCGGGTGCCACCTCCGCCACGTCGGCGAGGCCGTCTTCGGGCGCGAGCACGGCGTCGCGCTGGTCGGCGTTCCAGACGTACGAGGCGAACTCCCAGTGGGCGGCGGCGGTCTTCACGAGCATTCGCGTCTCCACCCTGCGGCCGTCGAACGCGAACTCCTTCCAGAAGCGCGTGCCGACGGGGTAGTCCCAGCTGTCGATGTCGGCGACGTCGATGCCCGCGCCCTCAGGAAGCCGCACCCACCGCCGCTTGGCGGCGCCGTCGGTCCACAGGGGGTACTGCGGCGTGAACGGCCGGTTGCGCGGATCGACCTCCAGCGTTGCGGCGTCGCGATAGAGGCCGGTCTCGGACAGCCGCCCGGGCACCGGTGCCGGCGCCGGCGCGGCATGGACGGCCGGGGCCGCGACCTGGACGGCCCCGAGGCGGCCGGCCGACGCGCCGCCCCAGAGCAGCACGCCCGCCGCCATCGCCGCCCAGGCCTGCCGCGAGGTCATTTCGCCGACTCCGGCGGATCCACCGGCTGCGGCACTCGGTTCTTCACCGGCGGCAGCGACTGGAGATACGCGAAGATGGCCTTGATCTCGTCGTCGACGAGGTTGCCGAGCATGAAGTAGGGCATCGGCGGCAGGATCGCGCGGCCCTTGCCCTGGTGCTTTCCGGTACGCATCGTCGCGATGAACTGCTCCTCGGTCCAGTCGCCCAGGCCCGTCTCCTTGTCCGGACGCAGGTTCGCGGCGAAGCTCACGCCCCACGCGCCGGCGAAGGCCGTGTTGGTCACGGCGGAGACCGACGTCCACGGTCCCGGCGGGAGCGCCGGGGGCGGCGGCATCTTGAGGCCCTCGGGATGGCCCGTGAGCATCCGCTCCATGTCCGGCTCCGGGCCCTTCGGTCCGAGCTTCAGCGGCGTGTGGCAGTCGTTGCACCCCATGGTGCTCACCAGGTACTGGCCCAGCTCCACGCGCGTCCGGTGCACGCCCGCGGCCGGCCGCTGGGCGGGAGCGCTGGCGGTGACGACCAGCGTGGTCAGGGAGAGGCCCGCGAGGGCGATGAGGGCGGAAGCGGCGTTCTTGGCGGTCATCGGTGTGTCCTCCTTCACGTTCGTGTGATGGGACGGAAGGATCGCCGCTGGGTTCGCCCGCCGGACGCTAAGGCTTCGCTACCAGAATCCTATCGATGCCTACCAGCACCTTAAGAACTCCTTAAGCGGCTATACTGCGCCTTCCCGATGATCGACGAGGCGCTCGCCACCTTCCTCCAGCAGGGCATCGCCATCAACATCGGGACGCGGAACGAGCGTCTCGAGCCGAACGCCGCCTATGCGCCCGCCGCGCTCGTCGAGCCCGACGGCACCCACGTGGTGGTCTACGTGCCGACGGTGGGCGCCGACCTGGTGCTTCGCGACCTGGCCGCCAACGGGCAGGCCGCGCTCGTGTTCGCCCGTCCCGAAGACGATCGCGCCTGCCAGGTGAAGGGCGTGTTCGTCTCCGCCCGCGAGGCGACCGACGACGAGCAGCCGGCCGTCCGCGCCCAGTGGGCGGGCTTCATGCGCCAGCTCGAGATCATCGGCACGCCGGGCGAGTCCGACCGCGCGTGGGTGATCTGGCCCTGCGTGGCGATCCGGCTGCGCGTCACGGCGCTGTACTCGCAGACCCCCGGGCCCGACGCCGGAAAGGCGCTGGCGTGAGCCTGGGACTCGAGACGCTCACGTCGTGCTTCCAGGGGCTGATTCCGGCCACGCTCTACACGTGCGCGGCCGACGGCACGCCCAACTCGGCGTACCTGAGCCACGTGGACTACGTGGACCCGACGCACGTCGCGCTCTCGTTCCAGTTCTTCAACAAGAGCCGGAAGAACGTCGCCGAGAACCCGAACGCCCTCGTCCGCGTCGTCGATCCCGACACGCAGCAGGGCTGGGAGCTGCGGCTCCGCTTCGCGTACTCGGAGACGTCGGGACCGCTCTTCGAGCGCATGGCGCTCCGCATCGAGGCCATCGCCCGCTACTGCGGGATGACGGGCGTCTTCAAGCTCCTCGCGGCCGACGTCTACGAAGTGCTCGCCGTCCGGAAGGTGCCGGAGCAGCCCGGCCAGCCGTCGCTCGTGGCGCGCCGGACGCCCGACGCGGTCTTCACGATGCGCGCGCTGCAGGACCTGTCGCTGCGCATCAATGCCGCCGACGGGCTCGAGCCGCTGCTCGACGCCATCCTGGAGGGCCTCGATCAGATCTTCGGGTTCAGCCACTCGATGATCCTGCTGCCCGGCGAACGGCCGGGCATGCTCGTGACCATCGCGACCCGGGGCTATCCGGAGAACGGCGCCGGCGCGGAAGCGCGCTTCGGCGAGGGCATCGCCGGCCTCGTGGCCGAGGCCATGAAGCCGATCCGGATTGCGGGCCTGATGCGCGGCATGCTGTACGCGTACGCGGCGAAGTTCCGCGCGGAGGAGCAGGGCTGGTGCCCGCCCGATCGGCGGATCGCCCTGCCCGGCCTTGCCGACCCGGAGAGCCAGCTGGGCGTGCCCCTCATCGTCCGCGGGGAACTCGTCGGCGTGCTCTGCATCGAGAGCGAGACGCCGTACCGCTTCCACGAAGACGACAAGACCACCATCGAGCTCCTGGGCTCGTACCTGGCCATCGCCATCCAGAACGCCGTCCTGCGCGAAGCGGGGGAGCACGCGGTCGAGACCCGGGCGCCGGCGCCTCCCGCGCCGACGGCCCCCGCCGCGCCGCCGAAGAGCACGCGTGAGATCGCCTACTACCGGACCGACGAGTGCGTGCTCGTGGACGGCGAGTACCTGATCCGCGGACTCCCGGCCAAGGTGCTGTGGAAGGTGCTGCGCACGCACCAGAGCGAGGGCCGGACGGAGTTCACCAACCGCGAGCTGCGTCTCGACAAGTCGCTGCAGCTGCCGGAGTACAAGGACAACCTCGAGACGCGGCTGCTCCTGCTGCGCCGTCGCCTGGAACAGAAGACGCCCGACATCCGCCTGGCGCCGTCCGGCCGAGGGCGCTTCACGATCGAACTGCGGACGGGCCTCGCCCTGGTCGAGCGGCCCTGAAGGGGACGGCCGCAGGAATCTGCTAACCCCTTCCTCCGGGCGGTGGTGCGATCGGCGCATGGTCCTGATCGCCCTCGCCTTGACCGCCACGCTCCAGTTGCCGGCCTCGCCGTCCGTGCCCCCGGCCGGATTCGATTGCTCCGGACCCGAGTACCGGCAGTTCGATTTCTGGGTCGGTGAATGGGACGTCGTGCCCAACCCCAAGACCACGCCGCCGCCCACGAGCCCGACCCCGCCGCGGGAGCCGGCCCTCAACGTCGTGACGAAGACGCAGGGGGGCTGCGTCATCCTCGAGACCTGGGACGACCGGCATGGCGGCACCGGCCAGAGCTTCAACATCTACGACCGGGTCACCACGGAGTGGCACCAGATCTGGGTCAGCAACACCGGCGGGCTGCACTTCTATCGCGGCGGGCTGCGGGACGGCCGCATGGTCTATCTCGGCGAGGTGCCGCTCGGCCCGGCGATGCGCGTGCAGGGGCGGCGGACCGTCCGGCTCTCGTTCGAGCCGCTGGGGCCGGACACGGTGCGGCAGTTCTCGGAGACGCTCAACGCCGACGGCACGTGGAGCGTGAACTATGACCTGATCTACACGCGCCGCCGGCGGCCGGGCTCGGGCCCGAACGCCCAGGGGCGGTGATCGGCGGCCCGCCGCGTCCGCAGCCGGTGCCCGTCAGGCCTGCTGCCGCGTGAGCCAGCGCGGCACCGCCGGGACCACGGTGCCGAGCAGCCGGTCGAGCAGTGCGGCCGGGTCGTCGCCGGCGCTCACGACGGCGCGGGTCTCGGGCTTGATGAAGCCTTCGGTCCACGCGTGATCGAGGAAGGCCAGGAGCCCGTCGTAGAAGCCGCGGACGTTCAAGAGGCCGCACGGCTTCCGGTGCAGACCGAGCTGCGTCCAGGTGATGGCCTCGAACAGCTCCTCGAAGGTGCCCACGCCGCCCGGCAGCGCGATGAAGGCGTCTGACAGGTCGGCCATGAGCGCCTTGCGCTCGTGCATGGAATCCACGACGTGCAGGGTGGTCACCCCGCCGTGGCCGATCTCGCGCGCGATGAGGGCGTGCGGGATCACGCCGATGACCTCGCCGCCCTCGGCCAGCATCGCGTCGGCGATGACGCCCATCAGGCCGACGTTGCCGCCGCCGTAGACCAGCGTGTGGCCGCCCGCCGCCAGCACGCGGGCGAGCGCACGGGCGCTGGCGGCGTACTCGTCACGCGCGCCGGTCGACGAGCCGCAGAAGACGCAGATCTTGGCCATGCGGCGCCAGCATAGCAGGCGCGCCGCCGCGCCGGGGCTCAGCCCACGAACTTGTAGCCGAGACCGTGCACGGTCAGGATGATCTGCGGCACCTTCGGGTTGGCCTCGAGCTTCTGGCGGAGCCAGGCGACGTGGACGTCCACCGTGCGCGTGGATGGCATGTGCTCGTAACCCCAGACCTCCTGCAGCAGCTCGTCACGCGAGATCGTCGCGCCCCGGTGCTCGAGGAAGTAGCGGAGCAACTGGAACTCCTTCGCCGAGAGCTCGATGGGGACGCCCTCCTTCGTGACCTCGGCGCGCCTCGTCTCCACGACCACGTCGCCGAAGGTGTGGCGCGTGCCTCCGGGCTGATTCGCCGGGGGCGCCGCCGCGCTCGTCGCCGAGCGGCGCAGCAGCGCCTCGATGCGCGCCAGGAGCTCCACGGCCTCGAAGGGCTTCGTCAGATAGTCGTCGGCGCCGAGCTTCAGTCCGACCACGCGGTCCACCACCTGTCCGCGCGCCGTGAGCATGAGCACGGGCGTCGTCACGCCGCGCTGGCGCAGGGTGCGGCACACGTCGAAGCCGTCCCGCCTGGGGAGCATCACGTCGAGGACCACCAGGTCGAAGGCGCCGGAGGCGGCCAGCGACAGGCCCGTGTCGCCGTCGCCCGCCGTCTCCACGTCGTACCCCTCCGCGGTGAGCCGATCGCTCAGCGTGAGCTGGAGGCCGGGCTCGTCCTCCACCAGCAGCAGTCGCCCTTCCGCCATCGCGTCAGCCGGCCGAGGGAGCGGGCGCCTGCGAGCCCGCCGCGGCGGGGCTGGCATCCGCGGCCGGAGCATCAGGGGCGGCCGGCACGCACAAGGTGAACGTGCTGCCGCGGCCCACCTCGGTGTCGAGGTCGACCTTGCCGCCGTGCGCCTCGGCGATCCGGCGTACCAGGCTCAGGCCGAGGCCGCTGCCCGGCACCTGGTGCAGGATCGCGTCCCTGCCGCGGTAGAAGGGCTCGAAGACGCGGCGGCGCTCCTCGGCGTCGAGGCCGGCGCCGTGGTCCGCGACCGCGATCCGGACCTCCGCGTTCGGCGCCGTCGTGGCCGTGGCCGACACCCGCACCCACCGATCGGGCCCCGCGTACTTGATGGCATTGCCGATCAGGTTCTCGACCGCGGACAGCAGCGCGCTGGGGTCGCCGACCACGTCGGGCAGGCCCGGCGCGATCTCCACGTGCACCTCCACGCCGGCTCTCGCCGCCGCGGCCGACGATCGACCCACGGCGTCGTGCACGAGATCCGCGGCCGCGACCGCGGCCATGGGCAGCGGCCGGCCGGACGCGAGGCCCGCCAGCTGCAGCACGCGCTCCACGGTTTCGCCGAGGCGGCGGCCCTCGGCCTGGATCGTGGCGCCGTAGGTGCGCACCCTGGCCGGATCGTCCACCACGCCGTCGGCCAGGTTGCCGGCCGCCGAGTTGATGACGGCCACCGGCGTCCGCAGCTCGTGCGACACGGCCGCCACGAACTCCAGCTGCTGACGGGCGAGGGCCTGGGCCCGCCGGGCCGACACCGCGATGAGGCCCACCGCCACGCCCAGCAGCGCGAGCACCCCGCCGCTGAGCGACAGGTTGCGCCGCCGTGAAGCGGCCACCGCAGCTTCGAGCGAGCCGGCCGAGTGCTTCACCCTGAGCGTCCAGTGCCCGCGGCCGCGAGGGCCGCGCCCGCGGGGCCCGGGGTCGCCGTCGCGCACCTGGAACATGCTGACGATGCGCCGGTCCTCGCGGATCTCCGTGTCGCCGGGCGGAGGCGGCGGCAGGGCGTCCACGCGCGTCTGGGCGCCATCGCCCGCCGAGACGCGCGCGAAGATCATCACCGGGCCGAGGCGCGGCTGCATGAAGGTCTGCGTGAGGTCGGGACCCACCGCCGTGTCGTCGGCCGCGCCGGGCGCCGACTCGAACAGCACCCGGCCGTCGTCGTTCGCCACGACGGCCACGC
This sequence comes from Vicinamibacterales bacterium, assembly GCA_041394705.1. Classification (GTDB taxonomy): domain Bacteria; phylum Acidobacteriota; class Vicinamibacteria; order Vicinamibacterales; family UBA2999; genus CADEFD01. The sequence goes on along the minus strand of JAWKHS010000007.1, from coordinate 306,706 downwards.
GGTAGTCGGTCTGGGCGGGGAAGTGCTCGGCGGCCAGGGCCGGCAGCCGGCCCCGCGCCAGCAGGTCGGCGTCGAGGCGCACGATCGTGTAGCCGCGCAGGCGGACGTCGGTCGTGAAGCGCCGCGTGGGCGCGTCCGGCAGCGACGGCACCTGCACGCGGACGATCGGCATGACGAGGGTCCGCTCGTCGCCCACGCCGCCGACGGCCGCGAACATCTCGCGCGGGCTGGGCACGTCGGCGGGCGGCCGGTGCTCGGGCAGGGCCTCGAGCTCGTCGTGGACCTTCGCGAGCGATGCCGGCCAGGCGACGCGTTCGAACGTCCGATCGGTGGGCCGCCATTCCTGTAGCGGCAGCCGTTCGCCCCGTGCCGGCGCCGTCTCGTCGATCTCGGCCAGCCACACGCCGGTCACGAGTCCTGGTGCGCTCACCATCGCCGAGTCGTACCTGAGGCCGTACGCATCCCAGTCGCGCCGCTCCACCATGGCGCCGTCGAGCTGCAGGCTGCCGCCGAGCCGTCCGATCTCCGCGTCCAGGGTGGCCGTGAACTGCGCGGCGGCGGCGCGGAGCGTGCGCTCGCGGCGCTCGCGGTCCGCCGTCGCGAGCTGGTTCACCCAGTCGTACTGGAGCCACGCCAGCGCGGGCAGCAGGATCGCGACCGTGGCGGCCAGCCACGGCGTGGAGCCGAGCGCGCGCGGTCGGCGGGTCATGGGCCGGAGTGTAGCACGCGAAAAACGCCTGAAAATCAGCGGGAAACGCGCATTTGACATCCTTAACAAACCCTTTGCCCACGCTTAACGTCGGAATGGCGTGGCCCCCCGTCACAATGGTCGGCACGATGACGCGCGGTGCCGGAACGACGGCACGGCGCACTGGCGTCCGACAGCGCCCGGACCGCGGGTCCGGGACGGGGCCCAAAGGAGACGCACGATGAGAGCGTGGATGGTGATGGCGACGGCGATGTTCGTCGGAGTGGGCGTGCCGGGCACCGGCCGTGTCGTGCCGCTGCCGATCTATGCCGCGGAACAGGCGACCGACCAGGCCGCGAAGGTGCTGGCCGACATGCGCAAGGCCCTGGGCGGCTCGAAGGTCGAACAGGTGAAGGCGCTGAGCCTGGAAGGTCCCTTCCGGCGCGAGATGGGCCAGCGCCAGATGGAAGGCACGATCGTGCTGACGCTGCAGGGCCCGGACCGGATGCACAAGAGCGAGGAGAACGAGTTCCCGGGCGGCATGTCGGTGGAGCGCATCCAGGTGCTGGCCGGCGAGTCGGGATGGGTGGACATGCAGAACCGCGGCGGCATGGGCGGCGGGATGCAGATCATGATGCGCAACGGCCCGCCCGGCGCCTCGAGCGCCGACCCCGCCGAGATGGAGAAGCGGCTCGCCACGCAGTTCAAGACCGAGATGCAGCGCTGGATGCTGGCGCTCCTGGCGACGCCCGCCGGTGAGGTCACCTACGCGGGCCTCGCGGAGTCGCCCGACGGCAAGGCGGACACGCTGGAGATGAAGGACGCGCGCGGCCAGACCCTGCGGCTCTTCGTGGATCAGGAGACGCACATGCCGCTCATGCTCGCCTACTCGGAGGTCCGGCCCCGGATCATGATGATGGGCGGACCGGGCGGTCCGGGCGGACGCCGGGGTCCCGGCGGCCGCGGCCCTGGCGGCGGCGCTCCGGGTGGGGCGCCGGGTGCGGCGCCCGGTGCCGGCGCGCCAGGGGCCGGTGCTCCCGGGGCCGGCGGACCGCCGCCGGAGGCTGGTGGAGCGCCAGGACAGGGCGGACGTCCGAGCCCCGAGGAGATGCGGCGGCGCATGGAGTCCATGCCGCCCCCGGCTCCGAGCGCCGTGCAGATGACCTTCGCCGAGTACGCCACGGTGGACGGCGTGAAGCTGCCGAAGCGCATCAACCTGTCGGTCGATGGCACGCCCACCGAGGAGTGGACCATCGAGAAGATCAAGGTCAACCCGCAGATCAAGCCCGAGCTGTTCGAGAAGAAGCAGTAATCCGTCCCGAGAGCCGCATCATGCGCCGTCTGTCTTCGCTCGTCGTCGCGGTGGCCGCCCTCGTCGCGGCCGCCGCTCCCGCTGCCGCGCAGGGCAACACCGCCTCGCTGCGGGTCACCGTGTTCGACGAGACCGCCGCCGTGCTGCCGGGCGCCGCCGTCTACCTCGTGGGCGACGACGGCGTCGAGCACGCGATCCAGGTGGACGAGATGGGCGTGGGCGCGGCGACCGGGCTCAGGCCCGGCACCTACACGATCGGCGCCTCCTATCCCGGCTTCAAGCCCGCCACCGGCACCATCACGCTGAAACGCGGCGCCAACCAGATGTCCTTCACGCTGGCCGTCGCCATCAGCGAAGAGGTGAAGGTGCAGGAGGCCGACGCGTCCGAGCGGCGCGACAACGGCTTCACGCAGACGCTGTCCCAGGAGGAGATCGACGCGCTGTCGGACGACCCCGACGAGATGGCCGACCAGCTCGCGCAGATGGCGGGCCCGGGCGCCCAGATCTTCGTGGACGGCTTCCGCGGCGGCCGTCTGCCGCCGAAGGACCAGATCCAGCAGATCCGCTTCCGCACGAACTCCTACGCAGCCGAGTACCACGAGGCCGGCATGGTGCGCGTGGAGGTCATCACGCGTCCGGGGATGGGCGGCTGGCGCAGCCGCGTCACCTTCGGCTTCCGCGACGAGTCGCTGAACGCCAGGAACGCCTTCGCCACGTCGCGGCCGCCCGAACAGGTCAAGCGCGTGCAGGTGAGCAGCCAGGGACCCATCGTCAAGGGCAAGACCAGCGTGACCTTCTCGGCCGAGGGCAACGCCTCCTACGACGCGCAGACGATCGTGGCGCTCACCCCCGACGGCGACGTCCGCGACCAGGTCCGGCGGCCCAACGACGTGCTGAACACGAACATCCGGCTCGAGCACGCGCTCAGCCCCGGCAACTCGATCCGCGCCGAGTACCAGCGGCGCACCCAGGACCGGCGCAACCAGGGCGTGGGCAACTTCGACCTGGTCGAGCGCGCGTGGTCGAGCGACTCCACGACCGACACCCTGCGCGTGCGCAACACGCGGACGCTGGGGCGGAAGGTGTTCAGCGAGCTCAAGTTCGAGTTCGTGCAGACGACGAGCGAGAACGCGTCGTTCTCGGCGGCGCCGACCCTCCGCGTGCTCGACGCCTTCACCGGCGGCGGGGCCGGCCAGACCGGCGTCCGCGAGGGCCGCGAGTTCGTGGTGGACCAGAGCGTGGACTTCACCGTGCGGAAGCACGCGCTGCGCGCGGGCCTCCTGTTCGAGGCCGGCTCCTGGGACAGCACGCAGCAGACCAACGCGAACGGCACCTACACGTTCTCGAGCCTGGCCGACTTCCAGGCCGGCCTCGCGCGCACCTTCACCCGCCGCGTCGGCGATCCCACGGTGGCCTACTCCCAGTACCAGTTCGGCTGGTACGCCCAGGACGACTTCCGGGTGTCGAAGAACCTGCAGGCCAGCCTGGGCCTCCGCCAGGAAGTGCAGACCCACCTGAGCGACAGGTGGAACCTGGCGCCGCGCGTGGCCTTCACGTGGGCGGTGAAGAAGGCCAACGTCCGCGGCGGCTACGGCATCTTCTACGACTGGTACGAGAGCCAGACCTACGAGCAGACGGTCCGCGTCGACGGCGTGAAGCAGATCGACGAGGTGATCGTGAACCCCACCTATCCCATCACCAGCACGTCGACGGGCACCCGGCTGCCGGCCAGCCGCATCCAGGCCGCCGCCTCGCTCACGCAGCCGATCGTGCACCAGGCGTCGATCGGCTTCGACAAGAACGTCAAGGAGTGGATGGGCCTGCGCGCCGACTACATGTGGACGCGCGGCTACCACATGCTCCGGTCGATCAACGTGAACGCGCCCGTGGACGGCGTCAGGCCGGACCCCACCGTGGGCAACGTCTCGGAGATCTCGTCTACGGGGCGGCGGGCCTCCGACCGCCTGTCGATCGGCCTCAACCTGCGCGTCCCCCAGCGGCGCATCTTCGGGAACGTGATGTATCAGCTCGCGTCGGTGCGCAACAACGCCGACGGCCCCCTGAGCCTGCCCGCCGACTCGAACGATCCGGACGCCGACTGGGGCCCCGCCATGCAGGACGTCCGGCACCGGATGTTCGTGATGGCCAACTTCCCGATGCCGTACGGCCTGCGCGTGGGCCTCAACGCCCAGGTGTCGTCCGCGCGGCCCTACAACATCACGACGGGCCTCGACGGGAACGGCGATACGCTGTTCAACGACCGGCCCGTGGGCGTCGGGCGCAACAGCGCCCGCGGCGCGGGGCAGTTCTCCACGGACCTGCGCCTGACGAAGTCGTTCAACCTCGGCGGCCTGCTCTCCGGCGGGCCCGAGGGCGTGCCGATGGGCGCGGCCCCACCCCCTCCCCCGGCGGGTGGCGGCGGGGCGGCCCTGCAGCGTGGGCCCGGCCCTGGCGGCGGAGACGGCCCCCGGATGGTCATCATGGAAGGGTCGAACGCCCGCTACCGGGCCGACCTCTACATGAGCGTCCAGAACCTGTTCAACCGGACCAACCTGAACGGCTTCATCGGCAACCAGCTGTCGCCGTTCTTCGGCACGGCCACCTCGGCCGCTCCGGCCAGGCGAATCGAGGTCGGCGCAACAATCTCGTTCTGATCCGGCCCCGCCGTGAGTCTCACCCTGTGGCGGGCAGGCTGCCCGCCCAGGAGGGACCGGCGTCGGCCGGCTCGAACGGGATGCGCAAGCTGATACTCCGCAACTTCCAGTCGCCCGGGGACATCGTGATGCTGACCGCCGCCGTGCGGGACCTGCATCGCTGCCATCCCGGGGAATTCCTGACCGACGTCCGGACGTCCTGCCCGGACCTCTGGCTCCACAACCCCCACCTCACGCCGCTCTCGGAGGACGACCCCGGGGTGGAGGTGGTGGACTGCCACTATCCCCTCATCCACCGCAGCAACCAGGAGCCCCGGCACTTCCTGGACGGCTTCATCGAGTACCTGAACGAGCAGCTCGGCCTGCGCATCCGGGTCACCGAGTTCCGCGGGGACCTTCACGTCCACGAGACCGAGAAGCGCTGGTTCCGGCAGGTGGAGGCGCTGGAAGGCGACTGCCCGCCGTTCTGGCTGTTCGCGTCCGGCGGGAAGTACGACTACACCATCAAGTGGTGGGACCACCGGCGCTACCAGGACGTGGTGGACCATTTCCGCGGCCGGCTGACCTTCGTGCAGGTGGGGGAGCGCCACCACAACCACCCGGCCCTCGACGGCGTCGTGGACCTGCGCGGGGGGACATCGCATCGTGAGCTGGTCCGGCTGATGTACCACGCGCACGGCGCGCTCTCGGCCGTGAGCTTCCTGATGCACCTGGCCGCCGCCGTGGAGGTGAAGCCCGGCATGCCCCAGAACCGGCCGTGCGTGGTGGTGGCCGGCGGGCGCGAACCTCCGCACTTCACCGCGTATCCGCACCACCAGTTCATTCACACGGTGGGCGCGCTCAAGTGCTGCGACAACGGCGGCTGCTGGAAGTCGCGGACGCTGCCGCTCGGCGACGGCGACGTGAACGACCGCCCCGACGCGTTGTGCGTGGACGTCGTCGGCACGCTGCCGCGCTGCATGGACATGATCTCGGCCGACGAGGTCATCCGGCGCATCGAGCTCTATTACCGGGGCGGCGCGCTGCCGCGTCCGGACAGGCCGGCGCCCGCTCGCGACGCGGTGCCGCCAACCCGCCTGACGCCGGCCGCCGATATCGCGGCCGTCCTGGCCACCGGTCACTGATTTGGAGGACGCCGTGTCGAAGAAGAAGAGCCCCACCCGGCCGCCGCAGGCCGACGAAACCGCGGACCTGAGCCGGCGGCGGCAGTTCCTGCTGCTCCTGTCCGGCGCGCCCGCCGCGGTCCTCGCGTCCGGCCTGGCCGGATGCACGTCCACCCCGACCTCGCCGGACGGCTCCTCGTCGAGCGCCGCTTCCAGTTCCGGCGGCGGGACGCCGAGCTCCTCCTCGAGCTCCTCCGGGACCAGCTCCTCGAGCAGCAGCACCGGGAGCTCGTCGTCGAGCAGCTCCACCGGGAGCAGCAGCTCGTCGTCCAGCACGTCGTCGTCGAGCAGCGCTTCGTCGAGCTCGTCGTCGTCGAGCGCCTCCTCCTCGTCGAGCAGCTCCTCGTCGAGCACGGGCTCGTCCAGCTCCAGTTCGAGCTCCAGCAGCCGGTCGTCGAGCTCGTCGAGCTCCTCGGGTTCGTCCAACTCGGGGTCGACCAGCGGGCTGTCGTCCCTGCGCTGAGCGCGCGGCGGGCGGACGGGCGCCCGCGAGCGGCGTGACCGCCGGTGTACAGTACCGGCGTGTCTCATTCGGATCCGGACGTCGTCGCGAACGGGCCTAGGGGACAACGACAGACATTGTCGGCGTTGATGCACTCCGTCCACAGGTGTTGACGGCCGCCACTGATAGACCGTAGGTCCCGGGCGGTACGACTGCACGAAGTACCCGTCCAGTCACCGACGCTGAGCCGCTAATGCTACCGGTCGCCGTCAATAAATACGACGTAGGAGCGGAGCCAACCAAGGGCGGATCCCAGAACACGGTAAGTTCTCGGCCTTGGACGTAGGAGCGTAACCTAGTTGGCGCGCTTGGGGCACTGTTACATGTTGCCGGAAACGTCAACGTAACGCTATTAGACGGAGGGCTCGTGCCAAAGACGTTGGTCGACCGAACAGAAAACGTGTACACCCCTGCAGGGACAGGTGAGAACTCAAAGCGATCTACACTCCCGATCGAGAAAGATCCGCTGACTGGTCCAGAAACGTCGAGAAACGTGTTCCCGGGGACTCCGCCTTCAAATGTCGGTCTCCATGCCAACGCCATCGAGCTGCCAACCGCAATGCCAAGTAGTCCCTCCGGAGGCGACGGCGGACTACCGGGTCGAACCCTCAGGACAAGTTCGCTGGAAGGCTGACTCTGGCCGACCGCGGTCAGCGTTCTAAGCCGGAGGTAGTAAACTCCGGCTGGCAGATCGAGAGGCATTGCCTCTGTCACACCAAGCGGAATGACACCGAGTGTCTGGCCCGGAGCGAAACCCCCTTCCAGTAGATAACCCAAAGGCGCGGGGCCAGCGGGTGGCGCGCTCCAAGCAATGATAGTCGCCGTTCCGTCGACTCGAGCGACTCGAACTGCGCCAGGAGCCTGAGGTGTGGCCTTTGCCACACTGATCGAAACGGTCGTTTCATTGCCGTTGCCACCGAGGGTAGTACTTGAACGGTAGTGGAAGGCGTCCGTGCCGACAAAGCCAGCGTCGGGAATGTACGTGAAGGAACCATCGGCTCCCAGTGTCGTCGCGCCAAACCGACTCGTTGATGTGAGCACCGCTCGCATCTGGCCGCCGCCGTTGGCATTGTCGTTTCCAAGCACTCCGGGCGGTGCGACGACCAGGGGCGAGCCTGTAATCGTCGCGAACGCATCAGGCGCAGAACTGGGAGGCGCAGGGGGAAGGAGTGAAATCCTGACGACGGCGGCCGCACCAGCTGAGGCGCCATTCACTGCTCGATACTGAAAGCTGTCTAGGCCAACGAACCCCGCAGATGGCCGGTACAGGAACGCCCCTGACGAACTGAGCGTTACGGCTCCATGACTCGGTCCCGCCACTAACGAAGCAACTAATACACCGGGACCGTTGGCGATATCGTTTCCGAGGACGCCAGGTGCCGCCACGTTCAGGTCGACGCCGGCAACGGACGCATACACGTCGTCGACCGTAGTCGGCGGCTGCGGTGTGACCCCGATCGTCACCGTCGCCTCACCGCCCACGCCGCCCAACAGAGTGCTGGGCCGGTATCGAAATGAATCGACGCCGACATAACCGGCCGACGGGACGAAAGTGAAGGACCCATCGGGGTTGAGAGTCAAGGAGCCGGCATTGGGCACATTTGACAGCGTCGCTCGGAGAACCGAAGTGCTATTCGCCTTATCATTCGAGAGCACCCCTGGTGGTGGAACCGCAAGAACCTGCCCGGAAACGACAGTGTACGCGTCCCCGGCAGCCGTCGGTTCCACACAAGCAGGCAGGCAGGCCGACTGGAGAACGGCAACATCTCGCTGATCAATTATCCCGTCGTTGTTGAGGTCGCGACCGTCGTGAGGCACAACCACTGGGGCTCCCGCCCAGCCCGCCAGGGTGGCCCGGTCATCCGCAGTGATGCGACCATCGCCATCCAAGTCTCCAGGAAGAGCGGCCTGAACGGTGACGGAGACGATGGCAGAGACGTCACCAGCGGGTTGTGGATATCTCACGGCGATCACAGTGCTGCCGTGCGATCGAGCGGTCACCACACCTCCGGTGCTCACGGTTGCTACGCTGGGATCCGCCGTCGAATACAGCAGGCCCGACGGCTGCAGGTGCTCCAGGCCGCCACTCGTGACGGCACGTATTCGGAGAGGTCGGAACTCGCCGACATATGTGAATCGCAGAGTCGAATCGACCCTAAGCGCTGATGCGACTTCTCCCTCAACTACGACCAAGATGGGCTGAGCCACGACCAGTGTCCCGCTCGACATTGCAGCCACAGCGCGGAGCTCGAATGGCCCTGCGATCGCCTTGGGCGCAACTCTTACCTGAGCCTGCAGGCTACCTGTGGCCGGCGCGAGTACTGTGGTCTCCAAACCGTCACCGGCGACTGAGATTTCCGAAACCGTCGCTCCACCGGTAACCGCCAGCCGGACGTCAACAATGTCGCCGCGCCTAACGATAGTGCCAGGTGTGGGTGCGACGATCGCCAACGTTGGAGATGTTTGCGCCAGACTTGACGAGGGCAAAGCGGCCGCGACGCAAGACAAGGCCAACGCTGTCCTCAGCCATCTCACCGGACGCTCCAGGTCGACAAGTCTGTGACGGGAGACTCTAACAGCTCTTGGACCCGCGCTGAAGCCCCCACGGAGTCAAGAAGACTGATGTTCGTGGGAAAAAAGAACATTGCGATGCCGGAGCTATGCGCCATGCCAGCAAAGCAGTGTGGGGCGATGCACGTCGACACGGACGAGTTCATCAGTGCGCTCGTGAGCGGCACTGAGCCATCGCTTCTGCTTGCCTGGCCGGTACCGTCGAATCCTGGACGAATCGTTGGATCAAAGGTGGTGCGAAACAAGCCTGAATAGAAGCGTCGGGCGACCGGGTCGCTGTGCAGGGGATTCAGCGTCACACACGCCAAGCGTATAAAGGCTGAAGCGCCAAATTGATAGTCGATATTGAACTCAACAGGCGTTATGTCGCCACCTACCGTCGCGATGGGCACGCCGCCATAGTCATTCCTTATCAACTGCAAAGGAACACTGAGAAACGCTCCCGTCCCGTCACCCTCCATTGCTTTGGCCGCTCCTGGCCGGCCAGGGTAGGTGTGGCCAGTAGTTGTCACGAGATCGGCTGTCGAAAACGAATATGTGCGGGAGAAATACGCTGCAAGACCTCGAGAACAAGAGGCTTCAGATTCTAGACTCAGGGTGGCTTGCGGAGTACCTAGGTGAGGAGTTCCGATCGTGACGAGCTTATGGATATACCCATGGCCCTCGGCGTGCTGTCGGTACGCCGGCTGCAGGGCCCAGAATCTGAGAACGAGCCCTCCCATGCTGTGCGCGACGAAATCGGCCTGTGTTGCGACCACTCTCGCGCTAGCCGGATTGCTGCCCTGCGCAAACTGATCGATGAAATCGCTGGATTGCTGGGCGACAATGTTCCAGTTATCGACAAAACTCAGATGACTTCGGCGCACTTTGTCAAACGAGCCTGGGTTGCCATCCAGCCGGTCAACGCTCAGGCCCTCGTCGAGAAGGTAGTTGCCGTAGTTGGCGTGAAATACGCGGCGTATCGGTGTGCCGTCGCCATCAAACGGACTGAAATCTTGCCATGTATTGGGGTCGTCCGTGTTGAAGCCATGAACCATGACAAGGGGGGGGCGCAATACGGTCACATCGACAGACACCTTGTTGCTTTGTGGAGACTTCGCGTCAATCTGAATCGTTCGGAACGCCAACGACTGCTGCGCAGTGGACCACGCGAAGTCAATGGGTGCTCGATATGTGGCGTACGCGACCCACCCGCCGCTTACATCAGGACAAGTGGCACGTGCAGTCACGACCGACTGCGTGGGCGTTGCTCCGGGGAGGCCGATCCAGCCGGTTTCGCTACCGGCGCCGTTGACCAGTCCGATGGAGAACTGCTCGTCCTTGCTGAGCCCGTTGATTCGAAGAACTACTTGCGACACACCGTCCGTGGCGGCGCCAGCGACCTTGGCAGTAATCGCGTCTAACGTCGAGCACGCCGGCGCAGACGGGCCAGCCGCCAGACTTGCTGAGTCCAAGAGCGCGACCGTCGGATCGTATAGACGAGCCGCGAGCGCGCCGGATTCGAAGTAGCGCTTGAAGATGTAGCCGGAACTGCCAGGTGGCGCGTGCTGATCGAGCAGAGATTCGGACCAGAATCCGACAGGAGTACTCGGCAGTGAGAGATTCACGGCAAAGAAGATTCCGAAGACTCGCGTGCCAGTAGACGAATACGAGCCATCAGGCTCAAGAGTCCACGGCCCGTCGGCAAGCGACATGACACCGCTCAGGAGCGTGGATTGGTTTCCGCCACCGATCCCGATCGCGCATTGATGGCAAATGGCCCAGGTATTCAGCGACGTATAGGAAAAGCCAGGAATCTGTCCGCCAAGATCAGAGCCGGTTGAGATGCTCCAGTCTTGGAGCCGGAGGTTGTTGAGCGGGTCTGGTCCGCCGGTGATTTCGAACACGAAGTATCCGGTGGCGAAGGCCGCGCAGTCGGTACGGGCAACACCGGCCAGTTCACAGCGCCGCGCCTGAACGCCGACGGCGTCCACAGTGATAGTCTGCCCAGCAGTCGCGTGGGTAGAGAACTGAAGCAGGAGTGATATGGAGAGCACGGGCAGTAGCCCGCGGCCCGCGGCGGTGCAAGACGTAGCTGAGCGCATGTGCTTACCCTTAAATGGCGCCATTCTCGCTGTTAGGGGAAGGGAGAGTCTAGTTCAATGAAGAATTGCTGTCGACAGCCGTCTGTGTCGCGATGCGGAGGCAAGACAAATGTCGAGCGGCTCGCTGAATACCTTCGACCCCCAGATCCTTCGACTCTTGCGCGGTTGCCTCGAACTGGCCGCTGCGAACCAACGCTGCGAGAGGTCAAACCGAGCGGGCTATTCATTCGAGGAACATGAGTGGCGTGGATCGGTTGGAGGACGACACCGTTGAGGCCGGCTAGTCTAGTAGCCAGACGAGGAGCTGATCCCTTGGGATTGGCGGCGCCGGTCCGGCTACGATGTACAGTACCGGCGTGTCACATTCGGATCCGGATGTCGTCGTCATCGGGGCCGGCGTGGTCGGCGCCGCCGTGGCCTTCGAGCTGGCCTCGGCCGGACACCGCGTGCTGGTGCTCGACATGCGGCGCCCCGGCGCCGGCGCGTCGCAGGCGTCGGCCGGCATCCTGGCGCCGTGGGTGGAGGGCCATCACTCCACCGCGCTCCGCACACTCGGGCTCCGGTCGCTGGACGCCTACGAGGCGTTCGTCCGCACGGTGGTCGCACGCTCGGGCATCGCGGTGGAGTTCCGCCGGGCCGGCACGCTGGAGATCGCCGTGGACGACGCCGACGTGGCCCGGCTGCGGCAGTCGGCGGCGACGCTGGAAGCGGCCGGCGTGGCGGCGGCGTGGATGGACGGCGCCCGGGCTCGCGCGCTGGAGCCGGTGCTCGGCCCGCATGTGGTCGGCGCGCTGAAGATTCCGTCCCACGCCGTCGTGAACGTGCCGGCGCTGACGGCCGCGTCGGCGGGCGCCGCGATTGCCGCCGGCGCGCGGGTCCAGACCGGCCTGACCGTGACCGCGGTGGAGCGTGATGCCGACCGCGTGCTCGTCAGGACCACGCAGGGCGAACTGCGAGCCACGCACGTCGTGCTGGCCGCCGGATCGTGGAGCTGCGCGCTCGCGCCGGACGGCGCCGTCGCCCCGCCCGTCCGCCCGGTCCGCGGGCAGCTCCTCCACATCAAGACCGCGCCCGGCGCGGTCGGGCACGTCCTGTGGGGGGCCGACGTGTACCTGGTGCCGTGGGCCGATGGCACCGTCTACGTGGGCGCGACGTCCGAAGAGGTGGGGTTCGACGAGCGGCCGACGGCGGCCGGCGTGAGCGGCCTCCTGGCCAGGACCGTCGCCCTGGCGCCCGGGCTCGCCGGCGCCACCTTCGTCGAGGCGCGGGCCGGGCTGCGCCCCGGGACCGACGACAGCCTCCCGTTCATCGGCCCGTCCGCCGTGCTGCCGGGACTCGTGTACGCCTGCGGCCACTTCAGGAACGGCGCGCTGCTGGCGCCGCTGACGGCCACCCTCGTGGCCGGCCTGATCACCGGCTCGACCGCCGATCCGGCCCTGCCGCTCCTGGCCCCGTCGCGCGCCGGCCGGCTGTAGACTGGCCTTCGGGTGCCCACCCGCATGGCCACACTCCTCGGTGACGACGAGATTCGCGAACGGCTCGCCGGCCTGCCCGGCTGGCGGCGCTCGGGCGCCGCCATCGTGAAGACGTTCGAGTTCGCCGGCTTCCCCGACGCCGTGGCGTTCGTGACCCGACTGGTGGCGCCGGCCGAGGCCGCGGACCACCACCCGGATGTCGAGATCCACTATCGCCGCGTCGTGGTGTCCTTCTCCACGCACAGCGCCGGCGGCCTCACCTCGCTGGACTTCGACGGCGCCGCGTCGGCCGACGAGGCCGCGCGGTGAAGCTCAAGGGCCACTACTCCTCGCGTGAGGTGGCCGCGCTCACCGGGCTCACCGCCCGCCAGCTCCAGTGGTGGGATCGGCGCGGCGTCTTCCCGCCCTCCGTGCCGACGCACAAGACCGAGGCCGGCGGCTACACCGAGCGGCGCTACACGCCGATCGAGCTCCTGGAGCTCATGGTGCTCGCCGATCTGCGTCGTCGCGGGTTCACGGTGGGGCGCATCCGCCGGCTTCTCGCGGCGCTGCGGACCCGCTTCAAGGTCCGCCTGTTCGAGGCCATCGAGGATGGCAGCGCGGTGACGCTCTTCGTCGATGGCGACGACATCTACGCCCGCACCACCACGGGTGAGTACTTCAACCTGCTCGAGAACCCGCGGCAGCCGCTGCTCGTGCTCGGCCAGGAGCCCCGGCTCAGGCGCCTCACGGCGCGCGAGCACGGCGGCCGCGCCAAGGGTCCCTCGGCGCCGGTCCGCCGGCGGCCCGTTCGTCCGGCACCCGGCGCGTGAGCGGGGCCCGTCCAACGAGCCGAAGCCGCGTCGGGGAATGGAGCCTGGCGCTGGCGGTGGTCGTGGCGACGGCGGTGGCCTCCACCTGGCCGCTCGCGACGAGCCCGTGGCTCGTGCCCGCCCATCAGGATCCGCTCTTCTCCGTCTGGCGGCTCTACACCTGGGCCCGCAGCCTCGCGGGACAGACGCCGGGCCTGTTCGACGCGAACATCTTCTACCCGGCCACCGGCGTGCAGTTGCTGTCGGACCCGATCCTCCTGCCGGCGGCCGTCACCGCGCCCTTCCTGTGGGCGGGCCTGCCTCCCGTGATCGCGTACTCGCTCGTCTTCTGGGCGAGCACCATCGCCTCGGGACTTGCGATGTACGCCTGCGCCCGGGCCATCAGCAACAGCCGCTGGGGCGCGCTGGTTGCCGCCGCGATGTTCACGGGCGCGCCCGCGCGGCTGGAGCACGTGTTCCACCTGGAGTCGCTCTGGACGCCGTTCCTGCCGCTGGCCGTGCTGGCGACGGTGCGTGCGTTCGAGGGCCGCCCGCGCGCGCCGCTCGCGCTCTGCGCCGCCATGGTGGGGCAGATCATGGGCGGCATCTACTTCGGCGTGTTCCTGTTCACGCTGTGGCCGATCCTGGCTGGCGTGGAGTGGCTGCGGCGCCGGGGCGCCGTGCCTCGGCGCACGGTGGTCCGGACGCTCGCCGGTGTGGCCGTCGCGGCGCTGATCGTGGCGATCTACGCGGCGCCGTTCGCGCGGGCGCGCCGGCTGGTAGGTGATCGGGGCGAGGTGGAGGTGACCCGCTACAGCGCGAGCCTGGCCAGCTACGCCACCTCACCCGCCGCCAACCGCGTGTGGGGATGGACCGACACCGGACTCCCCGAAACGCGTCTCTTCCCCGGGCTTCTGGGCACGGGCCTGGCCGCCGGCGCGCTGACGGCCCCGGCAGCGCCGTGGGTGGCAGCGCTGGTGGTCACGACGGCCGTCGCCGTCGACGCGTCACGGGGCGTCAACGGCTGGACGTATCCCTGGCTGCGGCTGCTGTCGCCCTACCGCGGACTCCGCGTGCCCGCGCGCTTCGGCATGCTGGCCCTGATGGGCCTGGCGCTGCTCGCGGCCGTGGGCACGGCGCAGGTGCTACGCGTGCTGTCCGCACCGGGCGTCGCCGCCGTCGTGGCCGTCGCGATCCTGGCCGGCATCGTCGCCGAGTCCGCCGCGGTGGTGCCCGTCCGCCGCATGCCCCGCGAGGCCCCTCCCGTGTACGCGTGGCTGTCCACACTGCCGCCAACCGTGATCGCCCATCTGCCGATGCCGCGCGCGGCCAGGCTGCCGGGCCCCGAAGCCGACTTCCTGTACTTCGCGCAGTACCACCGGCACGCGCTCCTGAACGGCTACAGCGGGTTCTATCCGCCGGACTACCTGCTGCTGATCGAACGCGCCAGCGCGTTCCCGGACGACCGCGCGCTCGTGGCCCTGCGGAACGCCGGGGCGAGGTATCTCGTCGTGCACGAAGCGTTCTATCCCTCGCCCGAGGCGTTCGCGGCCGTGGTGGACGGACTGGAACGGCGAGGCGACGTGACTGGCGTCCTCACCTCCACCGACGAGGGCGGCACCGTGCGCGTCTACCGTCTGCGCTGACTCACCGCGCGCCGCCCCCTCGCCCCGGAGGCCAGTTGCGTCGGCGGGGCGTCCAGTCGTCGGCTCCGATGAGTCGCGTCGGACACTCGCACCTCCCGGCGACTCGTCCTGCCGTCCACAGCATTTCTGGGGACCCCCAGCCCCTACAGTGCGTGTCGCCCGCACTCCCGGTGCGAGTGTCGGATCTCCGCGCGACGACGACTCATAGTCGCCGCCGACCGAACACCCCGCCAACGCAACTGGCGAGCGGGCGGCACCAGCGCAGCGGCCGGTGACGGCACGAAGCCGCCCTCAGTCGTCGGCAGACCGACCGGAGCGCCCCGCTGACCTACCGCAGCGGACGCCGGGTCTGCTGAACCACGGCGGCGGATTGCTGCACCACTTCCAGGACCTCCTGCAGCGGCCGACGGGACGACAGCCGCAGACGACGGACCCGGTTTCGCGATCGAGGGTCTGGCCAACCGCGGTAGCACGGACTCACAGGCGCGCTCGCCGGGCCGACGGAAGGACGCGCCGGGGTCGCCTTCGTGAAGCCTGAACCAGCTTCACGGACCCGCGGGGTGACCGCACCAGAATCGCGGACTCACGGGAGCACACCGCGGGGAGGTCTTCTTGGCAGGCACTTAAGTGCCTGCCGATCAACCAGTTGCAGGTCGGTGCTACTGCTGCGGTAACCCTGGGGGGTGCTGAACGTAACCCTGCGGGGTGCTCACGCAGGCCCGCGGGTTGCTGCAACAGCTCACGCGGGTGCTGCACATGCCCGTCTGGGTCCTGACGCAGGTCACGCGGGTGGTTGCACACACCCATCGGGTTCCTGCAGCGGGCCGAGCGACTCCAAACGTCGGTCGCGCGACTGATCCGAGCGGCCGTGAACCTGCTGCCGGTCGCCCGGGCGGTCCCGCACCCAACCCGCTCGACACGTGGACCAGGCCGCTCGCCCGCGTCAGTGCGCCCACCCGGTTGTAGTCGCAGTCGAACGGCACCTTCCTCTTGAACTCAGACTCCCTCACCAGATGTAAGAGGCCGCCATCTGGAGGCGCAGAGCGTCACCCGAGAGGCTGACGTCAACCAGTGCGTTGCGTGTCGGGTAGGCGACATCTTGTGGTCAGCCCACTTTGCGTTTCCGAGCGCTCGCCGAGGACACAGGCACGGCCTTGATGACCGACCTGAGAAGCCGGTTCACCTTCGCGGAGGAGTCGAAGACGCGAGCTACATCGGGCTCGAGCACCACGGCGACGGCTGGCGGGCCGCCGACTGCGAAGCGGTTCTTCCGCCCCTTTCCGTAGTCGAACTCGTATTCCGTGCGGAGGTCCCGCGCCGTCTTGGCCCTACGTGTTCTCTTCATGACGCTTCGTCTCGGCGCGCGAGGCCCGTCGCGCGGTGATGATCCGGACCCGACCCACGCGTTCCGTGAAGCCCACGACTAGCAGCCGTGGACGCCCGGAGTACCCAACAATGATCTCACGACGCTCGTCGACCGAGTGGTCCGGATCATCAAAGATCCGAGCCGCTGGGTCGGCGAACACAGTCAACGCCTCGGCGAATGAGACGCCGTGCTTCTTGAGATTGCTCCGCGCCTTGCGCGGGTCCCACTCGAACTCGCTCATTGCGACCTGCTGAGGCTACCACGGGTCGGCCGCGCGCTCTGCCGTGTCGAGTCGTGATCGTGAGCTCGCTGTCGTGCGCTGCTTCAGCCGCGGCGGCTCGTCATCGCGCCCGCCGCTGTGGGCTGCAA
This sequence comes from Vicinamibacterales bacterium, assembly GCA_041394705.1. Lineage (GTDB taxonomy): Bacteria > Acidobacteriota > Vicinamibacteria > Vicinamibacterales > UBA2999 > CADEFD01. The sequence goes on along the minus strand of JAWKHS010000007.1, from coordinate 290,085 downwards.
GCAGTGGATATGGCAGTCATCCTGTCAAACGACGACTAGCTCTATCGATTGCACGCGTTACAGTCATGGCGCTGTACGTAAGCCCAGCCGGACCGAACGTTCCGCAGACCACGAACGCCAACAAGCCTTCGAATTCACTCACGAATGGCAAAGACTTGAGCAGGTTCGCAGCGAGCGTGAAGGCGACCAACTGTCCTACTGCCGCGACTCCAGGCCACAACAAACCTTGTAGCGTTCCCGGCACGAAGCCCTGTCGAAGTGACTGCACGCCCAATACAACTGAGGCACACGCGCCGAACAAGAACGACAGAAGTGTCACGGAATATGCCACGCTCCACAAGCGGACTGCCGTCCTCGTGACACCGAAGTCGTAAGCGACCGTAACGGCGAGTGCGATCGAACCAATCCATGCACTTGCCAGGCTGAGTCTCAGCGCCCTCTTAATGCCGGCGCGGTCAATCGCCAAGCGTGGTGTGCTGCCGTGAGAGTTGTCACTAGAGCCTGTCGCGGGCAAGCCGGCACGGGCGCTGGTGACCTGGTCGGTGACTTTCGCCAACACGCCGGCGCGGTCCTCGTGCCAGTGGTAGAAATGCGCCGCTCGAGTGTAGTAGCAGAACGCGCCGGTCGCCTCGAAGTCCTCAAGGCGTACTGGAACGACACGCCTTCCCATCTGGTCCGCGATCTCAAGCTCCCGTGCCACATGGGTGCTGTTGTTCGCCGCCTTTGAGATCAACACGATGAACACCGGCGCTGCTTCGATCGCGCGATACAGCGACTCGGCGTACAGGCGGCTCGGCGCCACGTCCCGTGGCGCCAGCCAGCATGTGACACCATGCTCCTCCAGCTTCGCCGCGAGTTCCAATGCGGTCGCCGAGTCTTCTGCAGCATGTGCGACGAATACGTCCCTGGCTTGAATCGGGTCGTACATTGTTGGATCCGCCTAACGTCCCCCTTCAGCCGCAACGGCTTGAGGATCGCGGAGCGCTGTTGGCTACAAGCCGTAGTTAGGCGCTCAATTGGATGATTCAGTCGCACCGAGTAGGTCAAGGCGAACCGCTTCGTACTTTTCGCGGAGCACACCGATGAAGTTGATTCCCTCTACGACGCGACGCACGTCCGCCTCGGTGACGGCAATCACCACCACGCCTCGATCCTGGAACACCTTCAGCTGTTCGCGCTCGGCATTGACGGTGCGGCGCGCGCCCGAAATGCCATTTCGAGAGAACAGAATGCCGAATCGCGCTTTGGTCGAGTCGAGAACCCGGCAGAACTTGGCGATGGTGCTGAAGTCTGCCGGTTTACTCCAGTCCTTGCACTCGCAGACGAAGTACCTGCCAAGCTCCGAGCGGAAGTCAACATCGAACCCCTCCATCGAGCACACCAGGTCGTAATCCGTCGAGGCGCTCCGCTGGCGCCTCTTCGTTCGACACCCGGGCATGCACGATAGAAGGTACGCTGCAAGCCGTTCGAGGTCCTTGCCGTCACCCTTTCCAAGTCTGGCAAGCAGAAATGACGCATACTCTGGCGTCAGCCTGTAGTGCGACGCCTCTTCTGGAGAAGGAAACTCGGTGAGCCACGCGTCGTCGACGTCCTGAAGCAGCGCCTCTGGGAACCCCGCGAGATCCGGCACCTCGCCTGCTAGGCGTTCGAACTCGCCTGCATACCGGTTGATTTCTTCGTGTGCAAGCCCCCGGCCCCATGCCAAGCGAAAGTATGTTCCCGTCGTCTCGGTAGAGAGGTGCCCGTGCTCTCGTAGGGCGTCTTCGACCAGTGTGAGCATCAGGTAGCGCTTCGAATGAACCGGAAAGCCAAGGCGTGCGTAGCAATCGCTCATCCACACCAGCGGCATGCCCTTATGCAGGCGGACACCGAGCTGTTGAGCAGAGAGCATCTGACGGTAGAGTCCCCAAAATAGCACCAGCCCCTCGTACGGCCGGGCGCTGTTCATGAAGTAGAGGCCGGCCAGCTCCCAGAGTCGATGCGACTCGACATCATGAGCGACGCGCTCGATCGTCAACGTATTCGGCAACTCAATCAGAAGCCTCGCGGCTCCCGCGCGCTCTTGAGCGAGCGCAGCAAGGTGCGGCTCGCGCTCTCGCAGCTCGGTTATGACCTCGTCTGATGGACTCGGCATATTTCTGTCCGGCATACTTTATGTCGGTGGCCCGCAGCTTTTCGCGCGAGTAACCGCGAGTCCCCTGAGCGTCGCGGAGTTCGCTCGCGAAGCCGTGTGCGATTCTCCGGCGCATCTCGACGAACGTCAATGCCTGCCGTAGGTGCCAGTTGCGCCGACGGAAACCACGGGTCGTGTGTTTTTGGCGCCAGCCGCATAGCCTGTGTCCGAAACCGGGATAGGCCGGCGCTTGGATGTCGTCGGGCGCAGGAGAAGAGCTCCGCTTGGGACGGCGGCGGTTGGTAGCCGAAGGCACACCGAGTGGCGTGGCGACGGGGCGCCCGCGGACACCGACGCCTCACGGCAGTTGCGTGGGCGACGTGTTCGGTCGGCGGCGACTATGAGTCGTCGTCGTTCGGAGAGCCGACACTCGCACCGGGAGTGCGGGCGACATGCAGGGTAGGGGCTGGGGGTCCCCAGAAAGGCTTTGGACGGCAGGACGAGCCGCCGGGAGGTGCGAGTGACCGACGCGACTCATCGGAGCCGACGACTGAATGCGTCGCCGGCGCGACTGCCACCCAGGCGTGCTCTAGATTCGGCGCGCGCGGTGGCGCCGTCGGGATCGAAGAGCTACGCGCCCTTGGGGCGGATCGGGAAGACCGACTCCAGGTCGTCGCCTGGACGCGGGATGACGTGGACGCCCACCAGTTCGCCGACGCGGCGTGCGGCGGCGGCGCCGGCGTCGGTGGCGGCCTTCACGGACCCGACGTCGCCGCGGATGATGGCGGTCACGAGGCCGGCGTCCACCTTCTGCCAGCCGACGAAGACGACGTTAGCGGTCTTCAGCATGGCGTCGGCGGCTTCCACCATGCCGATGTAGCCACGCGTTTCGATCATGCCGAGCGCCTCGCCGACTTCCGCCGTGTCGCTCACGTCCGCTCCTCTTCGCCGGGCTGTACTCATGGCGCGCTACTGAATTCTGCCTCGCGCCGCGATGGGCATCGGGCCCATCACGTCGGCGCCCTCCACGAGCCACGCCTCGTCCACCAGGTTGGAGACGACGCAGGCGTGATTGGGCACGACCCTGACGCGATCGCCCGGCGCCAGCCGTTCGCTGCCGGCCGTCACGCGGACGGTCGCATGTTCCTCCGAGAGACGCTCGACGATCAAGTGCGGATCGGGCTCCGCACCGGCGCGCGCCACCACGTTGCGATACACGTCGCCATGCCCGCCGGACGCGGCGAAGCCGCGGACGCCGTCGGCGGCCAGCGTCTTGCTGCCGCAGTCCAGCACCACGCGGTCCGGCGCTGGCGCGCTCACCACTGTCGCCAGGACCGACAGCGCGCAGTCGTCTCTCGTGGCCGCGCCCAGGCCCACCATCGTGCGATCGAAGTACACGTAGTTGCCGGGACGGAACTCCGTGAAGCTTGCCGCGCCCTCGGCCAGGGAGTAGCGGGCCGGCGGCGTCGCCCCGGCGCTCACCTCCGCGATGGCCAGGCCGGCCCCACGGGCTTCCGTCGCCAGGGCCGCCATCGCCGCGCGCTCGCCCTCGGCCATGGCCTTGAGCTCCTCCTCCGAGTGGGCGTGGTAGGTGTGGCCCGCGTGGCTCAGGATGCCCAGCAGGCGCAGGCCAGCCATCGCCTCGACCGCGCGGAGGAACGGTACGGCGACGGCGGGGTCGGACGGGATCCCGCAGCGATGGAAGCCCACGTCCACCTTCACCAGCACGTCGGCCCGGCCGCCGGCCGCGAGCATCGCCTCGGACCAGCCGCGGGCCACGTCAAGGTGATCGACGATGAAGGACAGGCGCGTCTGGCGCTGCAGGGCCAGCACGCGGTCCGCGTTCACCGGCTGGAGGGGGTAGGGCAGGCGGATGTCGGCCACGCCCGCCTCGGCGAACACCTCGGCCTCGCCCAGCTTCGCGCAGCAGATGCCGATGGCCCCCGCGTCGAGCTGGAGGCGCGCCACCATGGGGCTCTTGTGGGTCTTGGCGTGCGGGCGCAGCGCCACGCCCGCCGCCGTGGCGGCCGCCTGCATCCGCGTGATGTTCGCCAGCAGTCTCGGCCGCTCCACGATCACGGCCGGCGTCGGAAGGTCAAGGAGCGTCACCGCGACATGATACGCGGCGCCCTGGAGTACCCTGTCACGGTTTCGGGCGGCTCTGCCGTCCGCGCAGCGCATGGCACTCACACTCACTCCGGCCTCGGGCACGACGCTCGATCAGATCCTCCGCGATACCTACGCCGTCTGGGGCGGCGGCCTGCCGTTCGAGGCCTACGCCCGCTACCAGGCCGGCCAGCAGCGGACGTCGTGGGGGGAGGCCCACGTCGAGCGCGTCGTCCTCCTGGACGGGACGCGACCGCTGGCGAGCGCCAAGCGCTACGACCTCTCGGCCCGCATCGACGGGCGCATCCGGCGCGTGATCGGCATCGGCGCCGTGTTCACGCCGCGCGAGCTGCGCGGCCGCGGCGCCGCCACCGCGCTCATTGCGCACCTGATCGACGCCGCGAACACCGAGGGCCACGAGTACGCGCTGCTCTTCTCGAACGTCGGCCCCGCGCTCTACGAGCGGATGGACTTCGTGCCCATGCCGCTCGAGACCGTCGCGCTCCGCGTGACGCGTCACGGCGGCGCCCCGGCCATGCTCGTCCGCGCCGGGGACGATCGCGACCTGGCGAATGTGGCCGAGATCGGCGCCGCGCGTGCCGCCTCGTCGCGTTTCGCCCTCGACCGCACCGAGGAGTACGTCCGCTACGCGATCGGCAGCCGGCGCCTGCTCTCGGGGCTCGGCCCTCCAGGCCTGCGCCAGACGGAGTTCCTGGTCGTGGAGGAGGGCCACAAGGCCGTCGCCTACATCGTGTGCACCGTGCACAACGGCGAGTGGACGATCGAGGAGGCCGGCGATCGCGATCCGGACGGCGCCCGGCTGGGCGCCCTGCTGCAGGTGATGCTGGCGCGCGAGCCGGCCGAGGAGCCGCCGCGCATCGTGGGCCTGTGGCCGTCGTCGCTCAAGCCGCCGCAGGTCGAGATCGCCACGAGCCGGCCGTCGGCCGAGGTCATGATGATCCGGCCGCTGCGCGATCGCTCGCTGCCCATGCCGCCGCTCACGGCCTCCGACGTCACCTACTGGCACGCGGACCTCTTCTGAGGCCCGCGGCCGCCGCCGTCAGGGCCGCAGGCGGACGTCCAGCGTCTTCACTTCGCCCTGGTTCAGCGACAGGCGTTCGGCGCGGTCGCGCAGCCCCGCCAGCACCTCGGGATCGCCCGTGAACCCGTTCTCCAGCCCCTGCACCGCCACGATGCGGTAGTCCGTGTAGCCGGGCAGGCCCGCGATTTCGAAGCGTCCCGTCGTGTCCGGACGCGCCGTGGCGATGTGTCGCGACTGGAACGCCCACTTCGCCTCGTCGTCCGGGAACACCACCACGGTGGCGTCCAGCACCGCGTTGCCGCGGTCGTCCCTCACCGTGCCGGACACCGAGGAGGCGCTCTCGGTCAGCACGACCCTGAGGCCGCTCAGCCGACCGCCGGGCTCGATGGCCAGGAGCTGGTCGGTGATGTCCTGCCCGGCGCGCTCGATGGCTTTCAGGTACCAGCCCCTCGGCGGCGTCACGCGCAGGTAGCCCGGTTCCGTGATCCCGCCCAGCTCGAACGTGAAGTCGTCGCCGGCGCTCACGCCGCCGCCGCGGAAGCCCTGGAGGGCGTCGGGCTGGGCGGGCGTGAACGACATCCGGATCTGTCCCGCGCGCAGGCCCACCTTGCCGGTGTCGGTCACGACCACGCCGCTTGCCACCGCCGGAGGCGAGAGGGCAATCGTCACGTTCTCCAGATCCACGCCGGACACCGTGATCGGCAGCCGGCCGGAAGGCTCGGTGTCGGAGCGCCGGCCGCGCGGGCCGGCGACGAGCACGTAGCGGCCCGGCGCCAGCCCCGAGATCTCGAACGTGCCGTCGGCCGACATCGGGCCGCCGCGCAGACCGCCCATCCGCGCGCCGTCGTCCGGCATCGCCACGACCATGCCGCGAAGGTCCGTGGCGCCCACGACGCGTCCGCTGATGCGGGAGAGCGGCATCAACGAGAGGCCGAAGCCGATGCCGCTCACCTCCTGGGCCAGCCCCAGGGTGACGCGCTGGGCGTCGGCCGCGGTGGTCGTGCCCGGGTAATAGGTGGGCGCGTAGCCCGTGGAGGGCTGGTCGTCGACGTTGCCGCCCCGGCGCGGCCCGCCGCGATCTTCGTTGAGCGTGGCGGAGACCACGTACTCGCCCGGGGGCAGGCCGAAGATCCGGAACGTGCCCTGGTCGTCGGTGCGGTCGGCCTGGCCGGCAGGCAGGAGCCGCCGGATGCCGCCGGCGTAGCCGTACCGGAGCGCCCGGACCTGCGCGCCCGTCAGCGCCTCGCCGAACTCGTCCACGATGCGTCCGGTGATCACGCTGCCGCGCGGCAGCCCGATCACGATCTTCTCCATCGCCTGCCCGTCGGCCAGCTCCACCGGCGTGCCGGGCTCGCCCGGCCGGCGCTGCCCGTACTGCAGGCTGACGAATCCGCCTTTCGTGGCCGTCAGGGTGTAGCGGCCGGCCGACAGTTCCTTCAACTCGAAGCGGCCCTGCTCGTCCGTGAGGATGGTCCGGGAGTCGGCGCCGGGGGCCGAGGCGCGCACCTGCGCCCGGCGGATCGGCGCGCCGGAATCGGCCGCCACGACCACCCCCCGGAGCACGCCCGTGCCGCGGGGCGGCGTCTGGCCCATCGGCAGCATCCGCGGCGGGGTGCGCTGGCCGGCGGTCGTCCGCCCCCCGGGCTGGGCGTTCGCCATCGAAGGCAGGGCGGTTCCCACGGCAAGGGCGAGGGCGACGACGAGGACCGGAGGCAGGGAACGCATGTGCCCGATCCTACGCATCGCCCGTGGGAGGTGTTTACGTCCCGGCCTCCTCGGCTGCGAACCGGCGCGGAGCCATGTCCGTAAGTGAACAGTGGGAGACGGCGCATGAGTGAGTTCGTGCAGGACTTGAGGGTCGGCCTTCGCCAGCTCGTGCGGCGTCCGGGGTTCGCCCTGACGGCCATCGGGTCCCTGGCGCTCGGCATCGGCGTGACGACGACGCTCTTCACGGTGGTCAACGCCGTGCTGTTCCGGTCGAGTCCGTTGAAGGACCCCGCCAGTCTCGTCGAGATCTACGCCTCGCCTCGCGGCCAGGAGATCCCGCTCACCAGTTCGTATCCCGACGTCCAGTCGATCCGCGACAACGTCCCGGCGTTCCAGGGCCTGGCGGCCCACGCCTTCGTGCGCGGCGTGCTCTCCACGTCGGCCTCGCCGATCCTCGTCACCGGCGAAGTCGTCACCGCCAACTACTTCGACGTGCTCGGCGTGCCGCTGGCGATGGGCCGGGGCTTCCGGCCCGACGAAGACGCCGCCGAGGGCGGCGCGCCCGTCGTCGTCCTGAGCCACGCCCTGTGGCAGAACACGCTTGGCGCCCGTCCGGACATCGTCGGCGAGACCGTCAAGCTCTCGGGCCTGTCCTACACCGTCGTCGGCGTGGCCGACGCCAGCATGCCCGGCACGGTCCCGGGCCTCTCGACGGACTTCTGGGCGCCGGTCACGATGGTGGACCACCTGCAGTTCTCGGGCGTCCAGTGGACGGGCGACAACGACCCAGGCACCACGCGCCTGACCCGCCGCTCCACGCACTGGCTCTTCGTGAAGGGACGCCTCGCGCCGGGCCAGACGATCGAGCAGGCGCGGGCCCAGACGACGGCGCTCTTCGCGAGCCTGGCACAGCAGTACCCGGCCACCAACGAGAAGACGACGGTCAGCCTGGTCCCGGCCGCGAACGTGCGGTTCCACCCGATGCTCGACGGCTACGTGCGCGCGGCCAGCGCGGGGCTCCTGGGGGCCGTGGGCCTGGTGCTGCTCATCGCCTGCGCGAACGTCGCGGCGCTCCTCCTGGCGCGCGGCACCGCGCGGCGGCGCGAGATGGCCGTGCGCGCGGCGATCGGCGCCGGCCGGGGACGCCTGATCCGCCAGCTCCTCAGCGAGGGGCTCGTCCTGGCCGCGCTCGGCGGTGCGGGCGGCCTGCTCCTGGCGTCGTGGGCCGGCAGCCTGATCGGCGGCTACGCCACGGACCTCCTGCCCCTGAAGACCACCTTCGACTTCTCGCTGGACGCCACGGTGCTCGCCTTCGCCCTTGGGGTGTCGCTGCTGACGGCCCTGGCCTTCGGCCTCGCGCCCGCGTGGTCGGCGTCGAAGCCCGAGCTCGTGCCCGCCCTGAAGGACGCGGCCGAGGGCGCGGGTGCGGGCACGGCGCGGCGGTTCACCCTGCGCGACGCGCTCGTCGTCGGGCAGCTGGCGCTCTCGCTCGTCCTGCTCGTGGCGGGCGCGCTCCTGGCACGCGGCCTGATCGTGGCCCGGAGCACGGATCTCGGCTTCGACCCGACGCACGTCGCGGTCCTGTCCTTCAACCCGCAGATGAACGGGTACGACGTCGATCGCGCCATGGCGCTCCGCGCCCAGGTGGTCGAGGCCGCCCGCGCGCTGCCCGGCGTGACGGCGGCCACGGTGGCCTCGCGCCTGCCGCTCGCGCCCGACATCAACATGTCGAACTACGTCGTGCCCGGGCACCACGGCCCGACGGACGAGGGCACGTCGGTGGACACGGTGAGCGTGGGCGCCGACTACTTCACGGTGATGGGGCTGCCGCTCGTGGAGGGCCGCCCGTTCACGGAGCAGGAAGCGACCGAGGACCGGCCCGTGGTCATCGTGAACGAGACGTTCGCGAAGACCTACTGGCCCGGCCAGAGCGCCGTGGGACGGGTCATCCACTCCGGCGGCTTCGACCAGCCGGCGCTCCAGGTGATCGGCGTGGCGCGCGACCACAAGGTGCGCTCGGCCGGCGAGGCGCCCATGCCCTACGTGCACGTGCCCGTCGGCAAGGGCCGGGCGATCGATCTCGTCGTCCGGACGGCGGGGCCCGCCGAGGCCATCGTGCCGGCGCTGCGGCAGGCGGTGTGGCGGCTCGAGCCCGATGCGGTCTTCACGACCGAGGGCGGCGCCCGTGAAGCCGTGGAGCAGACGCTGGCGCCGACGCGGATCGGCGCGGGCATCATCGGCGTCGTGGGCGTGCTCGCGCTGCTCCTGGCCGCCGTCGGCCTCTACGGCGTCGTGGCCTACTCGGTGAGCCTGCGCACGCGGGAGGTCGGCATCCGGATGGCGCTCGGCGCCGAGCGCGGCCAGGTGCTGCGGATGGTGCTGATGCAGGGCGCGCGGCTGGCGCTGGCCGGGATGCTCATCGGCGGCGCGCTCGCCGCCGTCGTGGCCACGGTGCTGCGGTCGATGCTCTACGGCGTCAGCACCATGGATCCCGTCGCCTATCTCGCGGCCGTCGTGGTGCTGGGCCTGGTGGCGCTCGGCGCGAACCTCGGTCCGGCGTGGACGGCGTCGCGGATCGCGCCGGCCACGGCCATCCGCAACTAGTGTTCCGCGGCCTGCCAGGGCCACGCCCGCTAACACCGGTCGGCGCTACTGGCGCGGGCGCGGCATCGCCGTGAGCGACAGCTCGTGCGCGCCGCCTTCGTCGATCTGCAGCGGCGTGGCGAAGGGCCGGATCGCGGCGAGCACCTCGGGGCGGGCCAGCACGACGCGCCCGGCGCCCTCGACGGCCGCCGCCAGGTAGCGGGCGGCGGGCGGCAGCCCGCGGACGTCGAACCGGCCGTTCTCGTTCACCTCGCTCGTGGCGACCCAGCGCGTCGGCCGATCCCACCGCGCCTCGTCGGCCGGGAAGATCACGACGGCGGGCCGCCGTCCGCGGGCCGTCCGATTCCACGTCACGGTCCCGCGGACGACCGACGCCCGGTTCGTCATCGTCACCGTGACCGTCATCTCGCTGCCCGCGAACTCCACCGGCAGATCGGTCACGTCACGGCCGTCCACGGTGACCGACTTCACGAACCAGGTGGAGAGGGGACGTGTCACGGGCGTGACGTCCAGCAGGCCGCGCCGTGCCAGGGCCGGGTCGCTGGCCTCGGGAAGCATCCGGGCCTCCACCGCGCGCACGTGCATCCGGCCGAACGCCCCCTCGAGCCGGAACGATCCGTCCGAGTAGCTGCGCGCCGGGCTCGGCACGGGCGTGCGCGCGTTGCCCGCGTTCACGAGCGACACCATCACCGGCACCCCGATGGGCGTGCCCGACTCGGACACCACGCGGCCGCGGACGAGCGTCCCGGCGCCCATCGGCACGACGACGCCGTCGATGTCGGACCCGGCCACGTCCACGGTGGACGTGCCGTAGTACTGGACGCCGCCCTGGGCCTGCACGTACCGCGCGGTCACCTGGTAGGCGCCGGGCGCGAGCCGCGACAGTTCGAAGCGGCCCGCCTCGTCGGCCCGGACCCCGCGCGTCACGAAGCCGTCCACGCGCTCCGGCGCCACCAGCCCGACGCCGATGTTCACGGCGCGCCCGGAGATGCCGGCGGGGAGCAGGACGGTGCCGCTCATCGAGGCCAGGCGCACCCGGCGCAGCGAGAAGGCCACGCCCGCCGACTCGCGGCCCGGCGCGACCCGGACCGCCTGCGCCTCGGTGAGCGTCGAGACGCCCGGGTAATAGGTGGCGGCGTAGCCGTCGCGCGGCGGCGCGCCGTCGTCGCCAGGGCTGACGATGAACCGGTTCGGCCGGGCGCCCACGAGGTAGTCGCCGGGTGGCAGGCCCCACACGCGGAAGGCGCCGGTGTCGTCGGCGGTGGGCGTGAGGAACATCGACGTCGTGCGCACGGTGAGGCCGCTGGCGCTCCGCTCGCGCCGCAGCACCTCCACTTCCACGCCGACGGCGGGCTCGCCGAACTCGTCGGTGATGCGCCCGGCGATGACGCCGCCGCGGAAGAGCGCGATCCTGACGCCGTCGATGCGCTGGCCCGCCGCGATCGGCTGCCATTCGGGATCCTGCGGCTCGTCGTCGAAGACGTTGTTGTAGTCGAAGTACCCGGCGCGCGAGGCCGTCACCTGCACCTTGGCCGCGGGCACGCGCGTGAACTCGAAGCGGCCGTCGGCGTCGGCGGTGGTCGCCACGGCCCGCGCCCCTTCGCCGTCGGGATGCTGGATGAGGAGCGACACGGCCGCGCGCCGCAGCGGCGCGCCCGTGGTGCCGTCCACGACGACGCCGCGAATGACGGCGGTGCCGGCGCGCGCCGCCGGCGTGTCGCGCGCGGGCGCCTGCAGCGTCGCACCGGCCGCGCCTTCAGCCGCGGCGGACGCGAACGTGGCCGCGCTGCCGGCGAGGACGCACGCCGACACGATGGTCGCCGCCGGAATCCAGAGGTGTCCCATGGGCCGATCCGGGAGCCGCCCCCGCATCTTAACTTGCGGCCCTAACGGGTCGCGGCGCCGCACGGCGCGCGGGTGCGGGCGCGTGCAGGTCGGCCGGCGCGGGCCGACGCGACTCAGGCGGTGCGCCTGCGCCTCGGTCAGCCGATGCGCCTACGCATCGGTCAGCCGATGCGCAGGATCTCGCGGGCGGCGTTCGCGCCCGACCCGCCCGTGAGGCCCAGCCCCGGATGCGTGCCCGCCCCGCACAGCCACAGGCCGGCGATGGGCGTGCGGTACTGGCTCCAGCCGAGCAGGGGGCGCATCGTGAAGAGCTGATCGAGCGCCAGCTCGCCGTGGTGGATGTGCCCGCCCGTCATCCCCCACTCCCGCTCGAGGTCCGCCGGCGTCAGGACCTCGGCTTCCACGATGAGGCTCCTGATGCCCGGCACATACCGGTCCAGCACGCCCAGCACCGTGTCCAGGAACGGACCGCGCGCCGCGTCCCACGGCCCGGCCGCGAGCGTCCGGGGTGCGTACTGCGCGTAGATCGACATCACGTGGGCGCCGGCCGGCGCGAGTGACGGATCGGCCACGGTGGGGATCAAGGCTTCGAGCCACGGCTCCGGCGAGTACTCGCCGTACTTGGCGTGGTCGAAGGCGCGCTCCATGAAGTCCACGTCCGGGGCCATCCGGATCCGCGTCGCGAGCTGCTCGCGATCGGCCCCGGGCACGACGGGCATGGCCGACAGCGCCAGGTTGACCTTGGCGAGCGTGCCGGCCGCGCGGTAATGCCTGGCGCGCCAGCGGAACTCGGACGGGAGCGCCATCGGGTCGCACAGCGCGAAAGTGGACACGGGATCGATCGCGGACACCACCGCGGCCGCGTCGATCCGCCGGCCGTCGGCCAGCGTCACCGCCTTGGCCGCGCCGCGATCGCTCACCACCTCCGACACGGGCACGCCGAGCTCGACGGTGACGCCCGCGCGTTCGGCCAGCTGCCGGAGCGCCGCCGACAGCGCGCCCGGACCGCCGCGTGGCCACACCAGGCGCCGATCGCCGGCGGCGTCGTTGGCCGCATGGAGCAGGAAGAGCAGCCCGCTGCCCGCGGACCACGGACCGAGCATGCTGCCCAGCACGCCGTGCGCGGCCAGGGCCGCCGCGACGTGCGGTGTCTCCACGTGCTCGGCGACGAGATCCGCGACGGGCATCGGGCCCCAGCGGAGGAGGCGGTAGGCGTCGGCGGGGCCGAGCGCCCGGAACTGCCGGGCCGTCTGCAGCAGGCGCCACAGCTCGCGCGGGGCCGGCTCGTCGATGGACGGCGGCGTGAACGGGAACACCGAGGCCACGACGCGCCCGAGCTTCGTGCGCGTCTGCACGAAGGCCGGCCAGCGATCGGCGTCGGACGGGCTCGACGTCCGCAGCGCGTCGGAGGCGCGCGTGACGTCGTGCCAGAGCGTGGTGGCGCGGCCGCGGCCGTCGAGGGCCGTGAGCCACGCCTCGCGCGGCACGAACTCCAGGCCGGCGTCGCCGAGGTCCAGCGCCTGGGCGAGCGCGCCGTCCAAGGGGCCGACGTCGTGCGCGGCCGCCGGCACGCGAAAGCCCGGGGCGATCGTGCGCGTCACGGCCGCGCCGCCGACCTCGTCGCGCCGTTCGACGAGCACCACCTTGCGGCCCCCGCGCGCGAGCAGGGTGGCGCAGACCAGGCCGTTGACGCCGCCGCCGATGACGACCGTGGCGCTCATCGCGACACGTCCTTCAGGACGCGCGTCGCGGCGTTGCGCCCGGGCGCGCCCATGATCCCGCCGCCGGGGTGCGTGGCCGACCCGCACATGTAGAGCCGCTGGATCGGCGTGGCGTACTGGGCCCAGCCGGGCACGGGCCTCAGGAAGAAGAGCTGTTCGAGCGACAGCTCGCCCTGGAAGATGTTGCCCTCGCTCAGCCCGAACGTCCGCTCGATGTCGAGCGGCGTCAGCACCTGCCGGTGCCGGATGACGTTCCGGATGTTCGGCGCGTGCTGGGCGATGGCGTCCACCACGGCGTCGCCGAAGGCCTCGCGGCGCCGGTCGTCCCAGACGTCGCCGGCCTTGAGGTGATACGGCGCGTACTGCACGAAGCACGACATCACGTGCTTCCCGGGCGGCGCGAGCGACGAGTCGCTCAAGGTCGGGATGACGATGTCGATGTAGGGCCGGCTCGAGAACTCCCCGTGCTTCGCCTGGTCGTAGGCGCGCTCCATGTACTCCACCGACGGGGAGATCGAGATGGCGCCCCGCAGGTGCTCGCCGCGGCCGGGGAGGCACGTGAAGTCGGGCAGGGCGTCGAGCGCGAAGTTCACCTTGCCCGACGATCCGCGGTACTTGTACCGGCGCACGCCTTCCACGAAGTCGTCGGGCAGCTCGCGCGCGTCCATGAAGCGCTCGAACGTGAGGCGGGGATCGACGCTGCTGACGACCACGTCGGCCTGGATCTCGTCGCCGTTCTCGAGCGCCACGCCCGTGGCCCGTCCGCCGCGCGTGAGGATCCGGGCGACCGGCGCCTCGGTGCGGATCTCGGCGCCGAGCCGCCGCGCCGCCCCGGCAATCGCGTTCGACACCGCGCCGGTGCCGCCGCGCGACAGCCCCCACGAGCGGAAGGCCCCGTCGATCTCGCCCATGTAGTGGTGCAGGAGCACGTAGGCGGTGCCGGGCGACCGCACGCCCAGGAAGGTCCCGATGATGCCCGAGGCGCTCATGGTGGCCTTGAGCGCGTCGGTCTCGAACCACTGATCCAGGAAGTCCACGGCGCTCATCGTGAGCAGCTGCACCTGGTTCACGCGGTCGTGGTAGCGCATGTCGCGGAACCGGCGCCCGACCGACAGCAGGTTGAGCAGGCCCCGCGGATCCAGCGACATCGGGTCCGGGGGCGTCATGCCGAGGATGGGCTTGGCGAAGCGCCCCATCTCCACCATGGCCATGCCGTAGTCGTCGTACGCGTCGGCGTCCTTGCGGCTGTGCCTGGCGATCTCCCGGCGCGTCCGGGAGTGGTCGTTGACCCGCCACAGGTAGTCGCCGTTCGCCATCGGCGTGAACGTCCCGTCGAGCGGCAGGAGCTCCAGCCCGTGCGCGGGCAGATCCAGCTCGCGGATGATCTCGGGCCGGAGCAGCGACACGACGTAGCTGCAGACCGAGAACTTGAATCCCGGGAAGACCTCCTCGGTGACGGCCGCGCCGCCCAGCACGTGACGCCGCTCGAGGACCAGCGTCTTCTTCCCGGCCCGCGCCAGATACGCCGCGCACGTCAGCCCGTTGTGGCCGCCCCCGATGACGATGGCGTCGTAGCGCATGTCCCGCGGGGAAGTATAAGACGCGGGACACGCGTCGGGGCTCGGGTCCCGGGTCCCGGGGCTCGGGATGCGCCACCGCCTTGCGCCGCTGTCGGCGCCCGCCGCGCGAGCGTGCTCGTCCCGAGACCCGGGCCCCGAGCCCCGAGACCCGCTAGAATCCCCCCGTGCCCATCGGCTCGCCCTTCCACTCGCGCACCCTGCCGCTCGCGGGGAGCTTGAGCTTCCGCGACTGGGCGGGCGTGTACGCCGTGAGCGCGTTCGAGGCGCACCACGAGCACGAGTACAACGCCATCCGGAACGGCTGCGGGCTCATCGACATCTCGCCGCTCTTCAAGTACCACCTCCACGGTCCCGACGCGCTGAGGCTCGTGGACCGCGTCATCACGCGCGATGCGTCGAAGCTGGCGGTGGGCCAGGTGTATTACACGCCCTGGTGCGACGACGACGGGAAGGTCATCGACGATGGCACCGTGGCGCGGCTCGCCGACGACCGCGTCCGCTGGACGGCGGCGGATCCGAATCTGCGCTGGCTGCTCGAGCACGCCGCCGGGCTGAACGTCTCGGTGGACGACGTGACCGACGAGGTGGCCGCGCTGGCGCTGCAGGGGCCGACGTCGGCACAGCTCCTGGCGGCGGTGAGCGACATCGACGTGGCCAGGCTGAAGTACTTCCGCGCGGCGGCCGGCCACATCGCGGGCGTGCCGGTGGAGGTGACGCGCACCGGCTACACGGGCGACCTGGGCTTCGAGGTGTGGATGCCCGCCGGCCAGGCCGTGGCCGTGTGGGACGCGCTCGTGGAGGCGGGCACCGCCTACGTCCTGCGGCCGGCCGGCATGCTCGCCCTGGACGTGGCGCGCGTGGAGGCTGGCCTCCTCCTGACCGACGTGGACTTCCACAGCGTCCGCAAGGCCAGCATCGACCAGCAGATGTACACGCCGTACGAGCTCGGGCTCGGCCGGCTGGTGCAGCTGGGGAAGACAGCACCGTTCGTCGGGCAGGCCGCGCTCGCGCGCGAACACGCGGCCGGTCCCCGCCGGCAGATCGTGGGACTCGAGGTGCGGTGGACCGACGTCGAGCGGATCTACCAGTCCGTGGGGCTGCCGCCAGCCGTGCCCGCCGCGGCGTCGCGCGTGGCCGTGCCCGTGTACAAGGACAAGCGGCAGGTCGGCAAGGCGACGTCCACCGCCTGGTCGCCGGTGCTCAAGAAGCTCATCGCGCTGGCGACCATCGACCGCCCTCACTTCGCGACCGGCACCGAGCTCCAGATCGAGATCACGGTGGAAGCCACCCGGCACACGGCGGCCGCCACCGTGGTGCCCACGCCGTTCCTGAAACTCGATCGCCGCACGGCCTGAGCCCGGCGCCCACCGGGTCGCATCCGGCAGGGACGGCGCGGGCGAACTTTCGAGCCGCCTGCAGTACACTGCCCCCGCCATGAAGCTCGCCCTCGTGCAGCAGCACGCCACGCGCGACAAGGCCGACAACGTGCGCCGCGGCCTGGCCGCGGTGGATCTGGCGGCGTCGGCGGGCGCCCAGCTCGTATGCTTCGCGGAGCTGGCGTTCGACTGGTTCCACCCGCAGCGGCCGGCCGACTCGACCTTCCGGAGCCACTCGGAGACGCTGGAAGGCCCGACGGTGACCGCCTTCCAGGCGAAGGCCGCCGAGCACGGCGTGGTCATCGTGCTCAACATCTTCGAGCGCGACGGCATCGACACCTACGACTGCTCGCCCGTCATCGACGCCAACGGCGTCACGCTGGGCATGACCCGGATGGCGCACATCACCGACTACCCCGGCTTCCACGAGCAGGGCTACTACACGCCCGGCGACACGGGCGCGCCGGTGTACGACACGCGCGTCGGCCGGATCGGCGTCGCCATCTGCTACGACCGCCATTTCCCGGAGTACATGCGCGCGCTCGCGTTGAACGGAGCCGATCTGGTGGTGGTGCCGCAGGCCGGCACGGTGGGCGAGTTCCCCGACGGCCTGTACGAGGCCGAGATGCGGGTCGCGGCGCTCCAGAACGGCTATCACGTGGCGCTCTGCAACCGCGTGGGCCGCGAGGACGTCCTCGAGTTCTCGGGCGAGTCCTTCGTGTGCGGGCCCTTCGGCGAGCTGATCGCGCGGGCCCCGCAGGGCGAGGACTACGTGCTCCTCGCCGACATCGACCTGTCGGCCAACGACGCCTCGCCCGCCCGCAAGCTGTACTGCGCCATCGCCGCCCGGAGCTGTACGGCGACTGGGTGGGCCGGGCGTGAACACGCCGGCCGCGGTCCCGGCGCTCCGGCGCGCGCTCGGGAAGTGGGACCTGACGGCCATCGGCGTCAATCAGGTGATCGGCTCGGCGATCTTCCTGATCCAGGCCGACGTGGCGAGGATCGTCGGCAGCTGGGGCACGCTGATGTTCCTGGGCATCGGCCTCTCCTCGCTCTTCGTCGCCCTGTGCTTCGCCGAGGTCGGCAGCCGGTTCGACAGCACGGGCGGCCCCATCGGCCCGGCGCGCGTCGCCTTCGGGCGCTTCGTCGGCTTCGAGGTGGGCTGGATGCTGTGGTTCAGCCGCGTGTCGAGCGGCGCCTCGGTGATCAACGGCATGGCGCTCGCGCTCGGCTACTACTGGCCGGTGCTCTCCACGGGCGCGCCGCGGACGCTCGTGGTCCTGACGGTGCTCGGCGCCCTCACCTGGATCAACGTCCGGGGCATCCGGCAGACGTCGTGGGTCGTGAACGCCTTCACCATCGGCAAGCTCCTGCCGCTGGTGGTGTTCGTCCTGGCCGGCGTGTTCTTCACCGATCCGGGCCGGATGCTGCCGTCCGAGCCGGTGTCGATCGGGAACCTCGGCGCGGCGGCGCTGCTGCTGATCTTCGCGTATGGCGGCTACGAGGTGACGGGCGTGCCGGCGGGTGAGGCGTCGAACCCGCGGAAGGACGTGCCCTTCGCCTTCATCGCGACGATTCTCATCGCGTCCGGCGTGATGACGCTGACGGCCGCGGTGGCCGCGGGCCTCCTGCCGGACCTGGCCGCCACCCGCACCCCGATCGCGGATGCGTCGGCGCTGGTGATGGGCGCCTTCGGGGGCCTGCTGGTGAGCGTCGGCTCGGTGGTGTCGATGACGGGCAACAACATGGGCCAGCTGCTGTCCGGATCGCGCACCGTGTTCGCCCTGGCCGAGAACGGCGATCTGCCGCC
This sequence comes from Vicinamibacterales bacterium, assembly GCA_041394705.1. GTDB lineage: Bacteria > Acidobacteriota > Vicinamibacteria > Vicinamibacterales > UBA2999 > CADEFD01. Next base: position 272,181 of record JAWKHS010000007.1, on the reverse strand, counting down.
CGTCTTCGCGAAGGTCCACCCCGTCTACCAGACGCCGCATGTGGCGATCCTGTTCACGTCGGTGGTCCTGGTGCTGCTCGCGCTGACCGGGTCGTTCGTGTTCATGGCGGCCGTGAGCGCGGTGGCGCGGCTCGTGGTGTACCTCTCGGCCTGCGGGGCCACGCTGCGCCTGCGCGCGCCGGACATGGCCGACAAGGTCTCCCCGGCGCAATTCACGGCGCCGCTCGGCCCGGTGATCCCGATGCTCGCCATCGGCATCACGCTGAGCATCCTGGCCGGCGCCACCGTGAACCAGCTGCTGTCGGGCCTGGCGGCGCTGGCGGCCGGAGGGGCGTTGTTCGCGGTCGCGACGCGGGGAGCGCGGCCGCAGGCCTGAGCGCTGCGGCCGTCCGCCGACTGAGCGCTCCAGGTGATGCGCCCAGGTGCCTACCGTCGCGCAGTCACGCGCCCACCCGGCACAACCGCGAACCCCATCTGCTTGAAGTGCTTGTCCGTCGTCAGCGCAGTCGTCAGCGTGAGCTCCCGCATCACCGCGAAGCTCGTGCAGTCCGTAAACGAGTAGCCCTTGTCCCGATACCGGAAGAACAGCTCCAGCGCGCGGTCGAAACGTTCATGAGAGATGCGTTCCCAGCGGACGCGAGCACTGCCGTCGACCTGGCGCCACCACGCCTCAGCAACCCGAAGGCCGAGCCGTACCCGCATCAGCGTCAACGTCTCGTCGGCGACGAAGTCGGTCGTCACGAGCATCAGGCCCTCGCGCATGGCCCTGTCTCGCGCCGCGCGGCAGCCGTCGTGAGCGGGATCAGCGCGATCGGCGCACGCGATCCATCCGGCCGTGTCCACGAACAGGCCGGTCATTTCGGATAGAGCAGTTCGTCGTGGTCGGCAGCCGTTCGTCCGTCGCTCGACGAGCCGAGCGCCTCTGCCTGATACAGCGGATCCTCTTCGAGCGGCGGCATGGCGTGCTCGGCCTCGTCGAGCGGCACGATCTTGAACGCCGGCCGGCTGCGGTAGATGACGGTGAACCGTTCGCCCTTCTGCGCGCGCCTGACCACGTCTGGCAGCGAGCCCCGCAACGTCTTGGCGTTGATTGAGGTGGCCATGCCAAAAGGTTAACTCAAGATGACCATAGCGCGCACTGCCGGTGCGGCTGAGGAGAGGTCCGTGTCCTCCGTTTGAAGCGACGTCACGCGGCGGATGCCCCCGCCGGACAGGCCAACGCCGCCATAGGGCCGCGTGCGCGTCAGGCCGGGGCGGAACATGGCCGGCTACTTCGGTCCGGTCACTGCCGTGGTGAGCGCCTCGAGCAGCGCCTCGTCGCGGTTGTCCCCGCGTCCGCGCGGCGAGCTGCCCCACGTCTCGTTCAACCGCGTCATCCGGTCCACGACGCAGCGGACGTCGCACAGACCGCCCCCGCTGAGCGCCATGGCCGCCGTCGACTGCGCGGCGAGTTCTTCCAGCCAGCGATCGAAGAGCGCCTCGGGCTCCCCGGTGGCGGGACCGCCGATGTTCCAGGTCAGCAGCTGGTCCATCGCCTCGAGCACGCGGCCGTCCACGCGCGCCTGGCGCCGGCTGATGGTGAAGGCGAAGAGCGTGGAGGGCTGACCGGTCAGCGGCGAGGGGGGCGCGCCGCCGGGAGACACGGTGAGGCCGGGCTCGGCGTGCGCCTTGACGTCCTTCAGGAGCGGCACGAGCGCTCGCGCGGCCTCCCGGCGTTCGGCGACGGTCGCGCCGATCACGATCTCGCGGGCCTGGGACTGCGACGCGGGCTGGGCCGCGGCAGGTGGCGGCGTCACGGCGCCCAGTGCCGCGATGCCGAGGGTGACGACGAGACTCAGCGGGGTCGTCATGGGGACCTCCGACGATCCCACTACACCACCGCGGGCCGCGCGCCGCAAGGCCCCGGCCGTCAGTCGCCGGCGCGGCGCCGGCCCGGCCGCGACAGGCCGTCGGCCACGAGCGGGTCGCGCGTCCGGTGGGCGTGCAGGGCCACGATCGGCTCGTTCAGGAACGCCACGAACGGCGCCATCGCCGTGAAGGTCGCCAGGAGCTGCGCGTAGAAGTCCGGACGCGCGGCGAAGGCCGCCGGCTCCTCGCGTACCGCCAGGAACTGCTTGTGCCGCAGGAGGTCGGCGGCCGGGTGCGCCGCGTCGAAGCCGCGCGGCATCCGGGCCGCCTGCTCGCCCTGGACCGCGCCGAGCAGCTTCGTGAAGCCCGGGGCGGCGGTGAGCTTCGCGAGCGCGCGGTGCCGCTCGGCGATGTGGCTCCGCACGGCGTGGAGCGTCGGGCCGTCCGGTGCATACAGGCCGCCCCCGATCCAGACGTGCTCGGGTGCCACCTCGAAGTACAGGCTCGCGCCCTCCATCCGTCCGAGCGCCCGGTGGGGGAAGACGGCGGCGACGTTGGTCTTGAGCGGCGCCTTGTTGGCGCTGAAGCGCGTGTCGCGCCACGGGCGGAACATCGAGATCTTCGGGTTCGCGACGAAGTCCGGGGCCGCCCGCCTCAAGTCCACCGCCAGCCGCTCGATGATGGCCACCATCGGCGCGTGGACGTGCCGGTCGTACTCGGCGCGCCGTTCGTGGAACCACTCCCGCCGGTTGTTGCGCTTCAGCGCGCGGAGGAAGGTGAGCGTGCGCGGTGTGAAACCAGCGGCCGAATCGGGCATGCGTGTCATGCTAGCAGCCTCCCCGTCGCCGGATCGGGACGGCGCCTATCGCCGGCGGCGTCCCGCGCCGAAAGCATCAAGGTCCCCCTTCGACACGGACGCCTTATGTACATCCGCCGTACCGTCCTGGCGCTGGGCCTGGTCCTGGCCGCGACTGCCTGCACGACCGAGGCGCCCCAGCAACCGGCCCGCCTGCAGCAGGAGCGGCCGGTGCTCATCGCGCCGCCGGCGCAGCCCGGCGTCGACGGCCCGATCGGCGTCGCCACCATCGACACCCCGGCGCCCGCGTGGCAGGGCGGCGCCGCGGCGCAGGTGCGGACGACGGCCGACATCATGGCCGAGGCCGCCCGGACGCCGCCGGCCGTGGTCGACTGGCAGGATCGGCCGCACGCCCGGAAGATCCGGCCGGACCGCCGGGATCTGCCCCAGAACCCCCTGTCGCCGGACCTGCCAGGCGGGCAGGCGCCCGGCGTGGCCGCGCGCGGCGCCGCGCCCTCGATCGCGCAGACGGCGGCGTCGCCGAACGTGGACGTGGCCACCCTGGCGGACACGAATGCCCTGCCGCCCGACACGATGGGCGACGTGGGCCCCACGCAGTACCTCGTGGGCCTGAACGGCCGGCTCCGCACCATCAGCAAGGCCACGGGGGTGAAGGACAACGTGCTGGACGTCGACACCGACGTCTTCTTCTCCGGCGTGTCCGGTGGCGCGTTCACGTCGGACCCCCGCGTGCGCTACGACCGCCGCACCGGCCGCTGGTTCGTGATCATGATCTCGGTGGCTGTGCCGAACCGCTTCGTGCTGGCCGTGAGCAGCACGGGGTCGATCACGGGCGGCACGTCCTGGGCCTATCACGTCTGGGTCAACACACGCACGCAAGGTGGCGTGGGCGGGGCCGCGGGCTGCCTGGCCGACTATCCCACGCTGGGCATCGACGAGGACGCGCTCTACATCGGCGTGAACCAGTTCTGCGGGTCGAGCGTGAACTCGCTGACGTTCGACTCCACGTCGGCGTACGTCGTCAACAAGCCGGCGCTCGTCGGGAACTCGCTCTCGGTGTCGCAGTTCGACGCCGTGCTGCCGACGGGCGGCTCGCCCGGCATCTACACGCCGCAGGGCGTGGACAACTTCGACAGCGGCACGAACCAGGGCTACTTCATCGGCATCGACAACGTGTCGGCGGGCACGCTGGTGGTGAAGCGCGTGGCCAGTCCCACGGCGTCGCCGAGCCTGTCGGCCGACATCGTGGTTCCCGTGGCCACGACGAGCTTCCCGCTCGACGTCCCGCATCCCGGCAGCGCGGTGCCGCTCGACGGCCTCGACGATCGGCTGCTGCAGGCCGTCATCCGGAACGGGCGGCTGTGGACGACGCACCAGGTGCGCGTGAGCACGTCGGGGGTGGCCAGCGGCGCCGGCACCCGCAACGGCATCCGCTGGTACGAGCTGCAGAACCTGTCGGCGTCCGTCTCGGTGGCGCAGTCCGGGACGGTGTTCGATGCCACCGCGGCCAATCCCATTCACTACTGGATGGGCGCCATCATGCCCAACGGGCAGCAGCACGTCGCGCTCGGCATGTCGAAGGCCGGGGCCACGACGCGCGTGAACACGGCCTTCACGGGCCGGCTTCGGACCGACTCGGCCGGCGCGATGGACGCGCCCACGCAGTACAGCGCCAATACGTCGTTCTCCTACAACGTGCAGCCATCCGCGAGCACGCAGCGCTGGGGCGATTATTCGTACACCAGCGTGGATCCGAACGACGACATGACCTTCTGGACGCTCCAGCAGTACGTCCAGGCCAACGACTCGTACGCCGTCCGTCTGGTGAAGCTCCTCGCGCCGGCGCCGGCCGTCATCACGGCGGTGTCGCCGAGCACGGTGCCCACGGGCCTCTCGAACGTCCAGGTGACCGTGACGGGCGCGGCCACGGGCGGCCGCGGGTTCTTCGATCCGGGCGCGGGATTCGCCCAGCGGCCGACCGCGTCGGTGAGCGGCGGCGGCGTGGTCGTGACGGGCGTCGTCGTGAACAGCCCCACGTCCATGACGCTCACGCTCAACACGACGGGCGCCGCGGCCGGCGCGCGCACCCTCACCATCACGAATCCGGACGGCCAGAGCTCGACGCTGGCGTCGGCCATCACGGTGGGCGGCGTGAACCAGGCGCCCGTGTTCACGGGAGCGCCTGGGGCGACGACGATCTTCGAGTCCGGCGCGGGCGGCACCACCGGAGCGCTCGCCTTCACGGTCACCGACCCCGAGGGGTCGCCCGTGGCCGTCACGGCCACCTCGTCGAACCTCACCGTGATTCCGGCCAGCCGCGTGACCGTCACCGGCACGACGCCGTCATTCGCCGTCACGGTGACGAGCCGAGGCGTGTTCGGCTCGTCCACGATCACCCTCTCCGCCACCGACGGCAACCTCACCACCACCTCGCCCTTCGTCGTCACGGTGAGCCCGTCGTCGGTGCCGAGCGCGCCCCAGAACCTCGCCGCCGTCGTCACGCGCAACCGCGTGGACTTCAACTGGCAGGCGCCGGCCTCGGCGTCCACCGAGCCGGTCATCGCCTATCGGCTGGAGGCCGGCTTCGCGCCGGGGCAGACGGTGGCCGTCGTGCCGCTCGGCACGGCCCTCGGCTACACGGTGTTCAACGCGCCGAGCGGCGTCTTCTACGCCCGGGTCCGCGCCCAGACGCCCGCGGGTCTCGGCCCGGCGTCGAACGAGGTGGCGTTCGCGACCGGCCAGGCGGCACCGCCGCTTGCCCCGCAGGCGCTCCTGGCCACGGTGCAGGGCACGGGGCTGGCGCTGCAGTGGACGGAGAACCCGCTCGGGCCGGTGATCGCGGGCTACCAGCTGCACGCGGGGACCGGGCCGGGGCTGTCGAACATCGGCGTGGCCCCCCTGCCAGCCACGCAGCGGACCTTCGCCGCGAACGCACCGCCGGGCACGTACTACGTGCGGATCGTGGCCGTGAACGCGGCGGGCGCCAGTCCGACGTCGAACGAGGCGGTGCTCGTGGCGCAGCCCGGCACCTGTACGATTCCGTCGACTCCGCTGGGGCTCGTCGCGTCCGTCACGTCGGGACGGCTGAACGTGGCGTGGAACGCGCCGCAGTCCGGCGCGATTCCCACCGGCTACACGATCCAGGCGGGCACGACGAGCGGCGCCTCGAACTGGGGCACCTTCGGGCTGCCGCCGAGCCCGACCGCCGTTTCCGGCATCGTGCCGTCGGGCCCGTACTTCATCCGGCTCTTCGCGGCCAATGCCTGCGGCACGTCGGGCGCGTCGAGCCAGGTGTCGGTCACGGTGCCTTGAGTACGGAACTGACGCTCAAGGCGTAGGGACCAGGGACCAGGGACCGGGGAGCGCGCCGCGTGCCGGCGCGCGCACCTACCGGATCGGGCAGCTCGAATCGAGGTACTGCACCGAGGTCACGTCCATCACGGGCACGCCGGCGGGTGTGGCCATGTTGACGCGCGACGGATCGTTCCGGCCGGGCTGCCCGATGACCACGCGCGCGCCGCCGATCCGCGTGCCCAGCATCGCCTTCTCGAGGTCGGCCTTTCTGACGATGCCTTCCACGATCACCCAGTGGCCGTCGTTCGCCTTCACCTCGGCCATCACGGCCTTCGGCGCGGCGACGCGGAAGCTCCGGCCGGCCACGCTCGGGCCGAGCGCGATGCCTTCGTCCTCGGCGGTCCGGTCCGAGCCGGTGAAGACGCGACCCTTGAAGCATCCGCGGGCGCGGACCTCCACCGAGTCGCTGGGCACCTTCTTGCGCGGCGTCTCCTGGGCGGAGACGGTGAGGGCCGCCAGCGCGGCCATGAACAGCGCCAATACCGTGGGTCTCATCGGATCGCTCCTGCGCGGGGCGGCATCACGACCATCGTCTCACGCCGGCGGCCCGCCGGGGCCGGGTTGCACCGCGGCCCCCGACGCCGGTATCAGTGGGTCATCGCGTACACCAGGACGTTGATGCCGAAGGCGTAGCCGTCGATCGAGAAAGTCTGGAAGTAGTCGGGATCGTCGCCCTCGCGCTCGAAGGCGTCGCCGTAGTCCGTGTTGTGCGTGGCCAGCACCAGGACCCGACCATCCTTGTCGAGGAACCCCCGCGCGTGCGGGACGGCGCTCTCCGGGCCCCATTCCGAGGTGCCGCCGCCCGTACCGGCCCAGAAGTTGATCGACGGGATCTGGATCACCTCCTGCACCGGGAACTGGGCGTTGAAGAGCGGATGGTCGCGGTCGAGGTCGCGCAGCGGGAACGCCTCCGCGGGCAGCACGCGCCGCATCTCGTGCTCGAAGTTCTCCCAGGCGATCTCGCCCCAGAAGTCGTCGGCCCAGAGGAAGCCGCCCTTCAGCAGGTACTCCCGCAGGCGTGCCACCTCCGTGTCGTCGAAGACGAGTCCGCCGGGCTCGGTCATCATGATGAACGGGCAGCGGAACAGCGTGGGGTCCGTGAGCTGCAGCACGAAGTGGCGGGGTTCGTGGTTCCCGTCGAAGGTCACCCGGGTCTTGGTCAGCTCGGACAGCCGGATCGACAGGTTGACGTCGGCGCGCGGGTAGTCCACGACCCACGATCCGCCGCGCCTGAACCGCCCGGTCTGGAACGCGACGCGGCAGAAGTGGAAGCCGCCGTCGAAGCTGTCCTCGGTGGGAATCGGGAAGCGGTTCGACACGCCCATGCGCCGCTGGCGCGCCAGCGTGTCGGTGGCGCCCAGCATCAGCGCGGCGACGGCCACGCCGGCCGCCACGCGGATCCACGGCCGGCGGGGAGGCGCAGCAGCCACGTCCGTCACTCTACGCCGATCGAGCGCGGGCGTATACTGGCCGTCCGTTCCACGCATGGCGCTGGCCGACTCCACCGTCTCCGCTCTCACCGCCGACCTGCGCGCGCTCCTCGGCGATCGGATGTCCGTGGCCGCGGCCGTCCGCGACCACCACAGCCACGGCGAATCGTGGCACGCACCGGGCCTGCCGGACGCCGTCGTCTTCCCGGAGACCACCGACGAGGTGCGGGCCGTCGTCGTGGCGTGCGCGCGCCACGGAGCGCCGATCGTCCCCTTCGGCATCGGGAGCTCGCTCGAGGCTCACGTGAACGCCTTGCGCGGCGGCGTCTCGATCGACCTGACGCGGATGGCCCGGGTGCTCCGGCTGAGCCCCGAGGACATGGACGTGACGGTCGAGGCGGGGCTCACGCACCGCAAGCTCAACGAGCACCTGAAGAACACCGGGCTGATGTTCATGGTGGACCCCGGCGCCGACGCGACCATCGGCGGCATGACCGCCACGCGCGCGTCCGGGACGGCCGCCGTGCGTTACGGCACGATGCGCGAGACCGTGCTCGGGCTCACGGTGGTGCTGCCCGACGGGCGCATCGTCCGCACTGGCGGGCGCGCGCGCAAGTCGTCCTCCGGGTACGACCTCACCCGCCTGTTCGTGGGGTCGGAGGGGACGCTCGGCGTCATCACCGAGGTGACGCTGCGCCTCTACGGGCGGCCCGAGGCCGTCTCGACGGCCGTCTGCGGGTTCCAGTCGATGGAGGGCGCGGCCACCACCGTCATCCAGACGATCCAGCTCGGCGTGCCGGTGGCCCGCATCGAGATCATCGACGAAGCCCAGCTGGCCATCGTCAACCGCTACTCGAAGACGTCCTTCCCCGAAGTCCCGACGCTGTTCTTCGAGTTCCACGGGCCGAGCCCGGCCGTGGTGGAGGAGCACGCCCGCCTCGTGAAGGAAGTCTCCGACGATCACGGCGGGTCCTCGTTCCGCTGGACCACCTCACCCGAGGAGCGCGCGCGGCTGTGGGAAGCTCGCCACAACGTGCTCTACGCGACCATCGCCTCGCGTCCCGGCTGCAAGGCGTGGACGAGCGACGTCTGCGTGCCCATCGCGCACCTGGCCGAGTGCATCCTGGAGACGCAGGCCGACCTGAAGGCCTCGAACCTGGTCGCTCCGCTGGTGGGCCATGCCGGCGACGGCAACTTCCACCTGATCTTCATGCTCGACCCGGACGACCCGGCCGAACTCGAACGCGTGGCCGCGGCCAACCACCGCCTGGTGGAACGGGCGCTCCGTTTCGGCGGCACGTGCTCGGGCGAGCACGGCGTGGGCATGGGGAAGCTGAAGTACCTCGAGCAGGAGCACGGCGCCGACGCACTGGAGCTGATGCGCGTGCTGAAGCGGGCCGTCGATCCGGGCAACCTCATGAATCCCGGCAAGCTCGTCCCGGGCCTCTGATCGCGGACCGGCGCGTCAGGGCGGCGGGGCGGCCGCGAAGTAGGCGGCGAGCGCGGCCGGGGTGGCCAATGCCACGTTGGTCTCGTGGACGGCGCCCGGCGTGATGCGCGCGTCCCACCGCAGACCCGGCGTCGAGGGATGCGCCTGCAGGACCGCCCGCAGCGCCCGGTAGCCGGACTGGAGCGAGTCGCCCTCGTTCGCGCCGACGGTCAGATAGAGGTAGCCGCCCCCGCCGGTCCGGCCGTCGAGCCAGGCCGAGAGCGACTGGACGAGTCGCGACTCCCCTCGCCAGAGCGCCGGGCTGTGGGCGAACCGCGCGGCGAACAGGGACGGCGCCTCGGTGAGCGAATAGCACACGAAGATCGCGCCCAGCGAGTGCCCGGCAATCATGCGCGGTCCCGCGGTCCGGTAGTCGCGCTCGACCCGGGGGATGAGCTCGTCCCGCAGGAACCGCAGGAACCGGTCCGCCCCACCCGTGAACGCCGAGCCGTCGCGGCGCGTGAGGTGCACGACCGGCGGGAGGAAGTCGCGCGCCCGCTCGCCCCGCCGCATGTTCGGGATGCCGACGACGATCACATCCGGCGAGACGCCGCGGACGGCGTTGGCGGCCGCGGCCTCGGCGGTCCGGGCGTCCAGCGGTGGGCCGTCGAGCACGTAGATGACGGGGTAGCGCCGCCGCGGGGCCTGCCCGTAGCCCGCGGGCAGGTGGACCGCGTACTCCCGGACGGCGCCCAGGGCGGCGGACACGATCCGGCCGACCTGCGGCTCCGCGGTGGTCGGGCCCGCCACGCCCAGGACCGTCGCCGCCAGAGCCACGGCCGACAGGGCGCGGCGTGCGGGTCGTCCGGCCGTCATCGCGCCTATCATCACTCCGAATGACAGACGTCGAGCGGTACCTGACGGGTCTTGGAATCGCGTTCGAGCGCCACGACCACCCGGCCGTCGCCACGGTGGCGGAAGCGGAGACGCACTGGCGGGACATCGACGCGCTCCACGCCAGGAACCTCTTCCTGCGCAACCAGAAGGGCACCCGTCACTTTCTCGTCGTGCTCGCCATGGCACGCCGTGGTGACCTCAAGGCGATCGGCGATCACTTCGGTGAGCGGAAGCTCGGGTTCGCGTCACCGGAGCGTCTGCTCGCCAGGCTCGGGCTCACCCCGGGATCGGTCTCGCCCTTCGGGCTCATCAACGACCTCGAACGCACGGTCGAGGTGGCCATCGACGTCGCCATCCGGGATGCCGCGCGCGTGGCGTTCCACCCGAACGTCAACACCGCCACCCTGGTCCTGGCCGGCGCCGACTTCCAGCGCTTCCTGGTGTCCGTGGGCCACCAGGTCGACTGGATCTGACATTTCGTGCCCCCATGGACAATTTTCGGCACTTGTGTGTAGTCTTGGGCGTAAAAGGGCTGGCCTTTGTCACTGGTATACTCGACCAGCATTCGACGATGGTTGATGATTCGATCGCGCAGTCGTCGAGACCCGGCCGACGTGCCGCGAGCCGCGAGCCAGGACCCCGAACCGCGAGCCCCGGGCCCCTGGCCCCGGGCCCCGGGCCCCGGGCCCCGAACCTTTTCTGTCGTGATCGCGATGTGTGCGCACACACCTAAATTTTCATCCGCCTCGAAAGTGTCGTGGCGCCGGGGACCAGTATGAAGGGGATTCAGAAGATCACCATCGAAGTGCCGACGGAGCTGCTCGAGCAGGCTCGCGCGGCCACCGGGGACGGCGTGACGGCCACCGTCAGAGAAGGCCTCAGGCTGCTGGCGTCCCGCCGAGCGCAGACCGCTCTGTCGAACCTCCACGGCAAGGTGCCGCTCGCCGTGGACCTCGACCGCCTGCGAGACGACCGATGAGTGCCGTCGCCATCGACACGAGTGCACTTCTCGGTTATCTGACCGGACGAGGCGGCGGCGAGGTGTCCGCCGTCGGTGCGGTGCTGCGGGGCGGGACGGCCGTGCTCCCCCCGGCCGTCGTCGTGGAAGCACTCTCCATCCCGGGCCTGCCGCCCGAGGTCGCCGACCTGATCACGACCCTGGACCGGTTGGAGCCCACGCCCGGCTACTGGGAACGCGCCGGTGCCCTGCGCGGGCACGTCACGGCCCGGGGCCGGCGGGCGCGGCTGGCGGTTACACTCATTGCGCAGTCGTGCATCGACCACGACGTGCCGCTCGTCGCCGCCGACCCCGACTTCGCCGAGTTCGCGATCTACGGACTCCGGCTCCACGCCTGACCCCGACCGATGGCCAAGCGCAAACCCGAACCCTCCCTGTTCGACGACTCCGACCAGCCCCCGCCTCCCGCTCCGCCGCCTGGTGGCCCGGGCCCAGGTCCGGGTGGCGACGGCCCACCCTCGCAGCGAGGCGCCGGATCGGGCGGCGGTTCCGGCGACGGCGCCGTGGCCCTGCACGAGGCCGCGCAGAGCCGCTACCTCAACTACGCGCTGTCGGTCATCACCTCGCGCGCCCTGCCCGACGTCCGCGACGGACTCAAGCCCGTCCAGCGCCGCATCCTCTTCACGATGTGGCAACAGAACCTCACCGCCGACGCCAAGCACCGGAAGTGCGCGAAGGTCGTCGGAGACGTGATGGGCAACTACCACCCACACGGGGACTCGGCTCTCTACGAGACCCTGGTCCGGATGGCGCAGCCGTTCTCGCTGCGCTACCCCCTGATCGACGGCTCCGGCAACTTCGGGTCCCTCGACGGCGACGCGGCCGCGGCCATGCGCTACACCGAGTGCCGGCTCGCCCGGGTCGCCGACGAGGTGCTGCAGGAGATCGAACAGGAGACCGTCGCCTTCCGGCCGAACTACGACGGCACCCGGACCGAGCCGGTCGTGCTGCCGTCCCGGATCCCCAACCTGCTCGTCAACGGCGCCACCGGCATCGCGGTGGGCATGGCCACGAACATCCCGCCGCACAACCTCGGGGAGGTCTGCCAGGCGCTCATCAAGCTGCTGGACAACCCGGACCTGTCGGTGGCGCAGCTGTGCCGATGGGTGAAGGGGCCAGACTTCCCGACCGGCGGCCAGATCCTGAACTCGCCCGACGAGATGAAGGAGATCTACCGGACGGGCAGCGGGAGCGTCCGCCTGCGCGCCACGTGGGAGGCCGGGCCCGTGGGACGGGGCGAGAAGACCGTCTTCGTCACGAGCGTCCCGTACACGGTCGACAAGTCCGCGCTCGTCGAGAAGATCGGCGAGATCGTCCTGTCGCGGAAGCTCCCGCAGCTGCTCGACGTGAAGGACCTGTCGACCGACGACGTGCGGATCGCACTCGAGCTGAAGCGCGACGCCGACGAGAAGATGGTGATGGCGTACCTGTTCAAGCACACGCCGCTCCAGACCAACTTCGCCGTCAACATGACCTGCCTCGTGCCCACCGAGAACGCGGAGGCGGGGCGTCCCGAGCGTCTGGACCTCAAGCAGATGCTCTGGCACTTCCTCCACTTCCGCCTGGACGTGGTCACGGGCCGGCTCGAGCACGAGCTCGCGCAGCTCCAGAAGCGCATCCACATCCTCGAGGGCTTCGAGAAGGTCTTCGACGCGCTCGACGAGATCCTCAGGATCATCCGCAAGTCCGACGGGAAGGCGGACGCCGCGGCCAAGATCATGGCGCGCTTTTCCCTGGACGCCGACCAGACCGACGCGATCCTCGAGCTGAAGCTGTATCGCCTGGCCCGCCTCGAGATCCTGGTGATCCAGAACGAGCTGAAGGAGAAGCGTGGACGCGCGCGCCAGATCACGGCGCTGCTCGGCGACGACGCCGCGCGCTGGACGCTCGTGCGGGACGAGCTGGAGGACGTCCGGAAGACCTATGGGGATGCCCGCCGCACGACGATCGAGGAAGCCGACGAGACCGAATACGCGCCCGACGCCTTCATCGTCGACGAGGACAACGTCGTCATCGTGTCGCGCGACGGCTGGGTGAAGCGGCAGAAGGACGTCAGGGACCTGGCGGCGACCCGGCTGCGCGAGGGCGACTCGGTGCTCGCGGCCATGGCCGGCAGCACCAGGGCCACCGTCGTCTTCTTCACCAACTTCGGCGTGGCCTACACCGCCCGCATCGCCGACGTGCCGGCCTCCACCGGCTACGGCGAGCCCGTGCAGCGGCTGTTCAAGTTCAAGGACAACGAGCGCGTGGTGGCGGCGTTCAGCCTGGATTCCAGGGCCATCGGCGACATCGGCCGGCCCAATGCCGGGAGCGAGGACGAGCAGGCCACCTTCGGCGAGGCCGACGTCCCCGTGCCGCCCGTGCACGCCCTGGCGGTGTCCAGCGATGGCTACAGCCTGCGCTTCTCGCTCGCCAACGTCGCCGAGCCGAGCACCCGCGCCGGCCGGCGCTATGCGCGCCCGGCCGAGGGCGCCGAGATCGTGGGCGTCGCGACGGTGGCCGGCGCCGAAACCGTGATCGCGGTGACGCGAGAGGCCCGGGCCATGTTGTGTCCGGCCAGTGAGGTGAACTTCCTGGCGGGACCAGGCAAGGGCGTGATCCTGCTCAAGGTGGCGCCCGGCGACCGGGTCCTGGGCTTCGTCGCATCCACGGGGGATCGCGACCTGCTCACCGTGGAGACCTCGCGCGGCGCCGAGCAGACGGTCAGCACCGCGAAGTACGAGACGACGGGCCGGGGCGGCAAGGGCCGGGAGCTCATGCAGCGCGGCCAGTTCACGCGGATCCTCGTGCCACCCGCCGTGGTACAAGGGTGGAGTGAGGAAGGCTGAGGCCACCCCGCCGCATTCGCCTGGCAAGCGGCGACTGAGACGGGCCGCCGCGGTCGCCCTCCTGGCGGCGGTGGCCGCCGTCGCGCCGCGCCTGCGCGCTGACGTCGGCGATCAGCCCCTGTGGCGCCTGGCCACCGGCATCACGACCGCGTTGGCCGACACCGACACCATCTACGTGGGGGGCACGTTCACCAGCCTCTACACGCCCTCGACGACCCAGGAGCAGTTCTACGATCTCGTCACCGGCCAGCTCAAGCCGGAGTGCGCGAAGTCCACCGACCCGCAGCGCGCGCTGTCCGGGTACACCGACGGCGCCGGCGGCATCCTGGTGCCGACCCAGTTCGGCGACGCCTTCGAGGACGACGCGGGCGCGTTCGTGCCGGACGCCGACACCACGCTCGTGCGGATCATGGACACGTGCCGCTGGGACCGGCAGTTCCAGGCGGGACCGATCGATCCCTTCGACGCCTTCAACCTGTCGATCGGCGTCCCCGCGCGCGCGGGCAACCGGGTCCTCGGCTCGAACGCCGTGCTCGACCCCACCACGCTGAAGCTGCGCGCGCAGGTGGCCTCGTTCGACGCGGGCACAGGGCAGCGCGTGAACTTCCAGTTCTACACGGGCACGTCCGAGATCGGCATTCTCGGGGCCTCGGCCGCGCGTGTCATCGTCCGCGTCAAGGGCCAGAACTCCAACGACCCGTACATGCTCGGCGCCATCGACCCGGTGACGCTGCAGCTGACCACGTCGTCCACGGTGCTGCTCGACGAGACGGCCGTGCCGCGCGCCTGGGTGCGCGGCAACGTCCTCTACCGGTTCCGGCCCGCGCCCTCGAACCGCCTCGAGGCGTACGACCTCACCACGCTCGCCCCGGTCTCGGGGTGGGCGGCGCCGTTCGTGCCCGGCCTGATCGACGTCGAAGTCGCCGGTGGGCGCGTGTTCGTCACCGCGCGCGTGATCAACGGCCAGACGGCGCCGTCGCCGGCGGCCCTCGTCGCCGCCAGCGGCGCCATCGACGCCTCGTGGAATCCGCCCGCGCTGACGCGCAAGATCCCCGACCCGTCCGGCACGCCCTACCAGCCCGTGCTCACGGCGCTGTCGACCGACGGTGTCCGTCTGTACTTCAGCGGCGACTTCGAGCGCGTCGGCGGCGTGGACCGCGACGGCGTGGCCGCCCTGGCGGTGGCCGGCGGCACGCTGTCCTCGTGGGACTCGGCGCCGTGGCTCGTCGAGCCCCTCGAAATCACGACGACGGCCCTGCTGGCCACGCGGCCGGTCGGGAGCAACCGCGTCACGCGCCGGTACCTCGCGGCCGTGGATCGGGCGACCGGGCTCGCCACCGCGTGGGACCCGAACGACCCGGCCACCGTGCTCCAGCACCAGCCATCGCCGGTCGCGGCGCTGGCCGCCGACGCCGCGAACGTGTACTTCGCCAGCGCGACGACGGGCGAGATCCTGCGCGCGGACCGCACGAGCGCCGTCGTCGACACGACGTGGCGGCTCGTGGTCCGCAAGAGCTCCGGCGATCCCGGCGTGATCCGGACGATGTCGGTGTCGGGCGGCTACCTCTACCTGGGCGGGGAGTTCGACGCCATCTCGGGCACGAACTTCGCCCCCGCGGCCCGCCAGTCGCTGGCCGCCGTGGGGCTCGACGGCGCGCTCGGGCCGTGGGCGCCGACGCTGCAGGGATCGACGACGGGCACGCTCCTCAGGACGATGCTCGTGGACGGCGGCATCGTGTACCTCGGCGGCGACTTCAGCGCCGTGAACAACCAGTTCCGCCTGGGCTTCGCCGGCGTCGACGCGATCTCGGGGACGCTCGCGCTGCCCGAGATGTTCGTCCAGGGCGACACCAGCATCTACGGCATGGCGACCGACGGCGTCCAGCTGTTCGTGGCTGGCGCGAGCTTCGGCGCGCCGCTCGTGGGGACCGTGAGCCTGCCGGACGCGACGTTGACGCAGTTCTCGACGGGGTTCGGCCTTCCGCCGACGAGCGCCGCGCTCGTGGCGGGCCGCTTCTACGCCGGCGCCGAGTACGACATCGACACGGGCCAGCCCACCGCCCGCCCAACCCAGTGGGGCACGGTCACGGGCGATTCGCAGGGCCTCGTGCACATCCTGGACGACGGCACCATCGACTACTACGAGGCGCTGCCCGGCAATCCGCCCGGGGCGCCCGTGCTCACGGCCTCGTCCAGCGGCAACACCGTGTCGATCGCGTGGACGCCGTCGGCCACCGGCGGGGCGGCCAGCAGCTACACGCTCTACGCGGGCTCGGCGCCCGGGGCGCGCGACCTCGCCGCGCTCACGATCCGCGGCACGAGCTTCACGGCAAACGCGCCGACCGGCCTCTATTACCTCACCGTCGTCGGGCGCAACGCCTTCGGTCCCGGTCCGCCGTCCAACGAAGTGGCCGTCCAGGCCGGCTGCGTGACGGCGCCGCCGCCTCCCGGTGCGCTCACGTTCCAGAAGGCCGGCGCCACCGTGCGCTTCGCCTGGGGCGCGTCGGCGACCGCCGTGTCGTACGCCATCGAGGCCGGACAGACGCCGGGGACGGCCGGATACGGAGTGGCGCCGCTCGGGAACGTGACGTCGCTCACGGCCACGGCGCCGCTGGGTCTCTACTATGTCCGGCTCCGCGCCGCCAATGCCTGCGGCGTCAGCGGACCCTCGAACGAGGTCGCGGTGCTGCTCGACGGCTCCACGCCGCTGCCCTCCGCCCCGACGGCCTTCACCGCCGTGACGTCCGGCCGCGACGTCGCCTTCTCGTGGCAGCCGCCCGCCGTCGGCGGCCTGCCGTCGGGCTACCGCATCGAGGCCGGCCTGGCGCCGGGCGCCGTGATGGTGTCGGTGCCCACCGTCGTGCCGGGCCTGTTCGTGCCCAACGCGCCGCCCGGCTCGTACTACGTGCGGGTCCGCGCGGTGAATGCCGCCGGCGACGGTCCAGTCAGCAACGAAGTGCACCTCGTCGTCCCCTGACCGCCTCGTCCGGCGTGAGGGGCTTCCCGGCCCGTGCGCGCTACGTGCAAGAGGGGGCTTGCGGCGGCGACGCTGCTACAATCCCAGCCTCCCCGGAAAGGACGACGTATGGGCACCGCACTCGCCGGGCCCGTCACCGAGTGGCTCTCGCGATGGAGCGACGGCCAGGGTGACGCGCTGGACCACATCCTGCCGTACGTCTACGAGCAGCTCAGGCAGGTCGCCCGCCGCCAGGTGCGCGCCGAGGCCCCTGACGTGATCTCGGCCACGACGGTGGTCCACGAGACCTACCTGCGGCTTCGCCAGCAGCGGCGGATCCAGGCGTGCGATCGGGCGGCCTTCCTCGGCGCCGCGGCGTGCGTGATGCGGCGCGTCATCGTGGACCACGCGCGCCGCCGGAAGCGGGTGAAGCGCGGCGCGGGCGCGGCAGTGGACTCCATCCACGACGTCGAGGTGGCTGCCTGGCTGAGCGACGTCGAGGCCGAGGAGGTGCTGGCGCTCGACGACGTCCTGGGCCGGCTGCGCGATCTCGACGCCCGCGTGGCGTCCGTCGTGGAACACCGGGTCTTCGCCGGCCTCACCCTGGACGAGACCGCCACGGCGTTGGGCGTCTCGGCCAAGACCGTCCAGCGCGACTGGACGACGGCCCGCGCCTGGCTCCGCAAGGAGCTCGGGCGCGACATCGCCGCCTGACGTCCAGTTCCGCCGCGTTTCGACGCGATCCCACTCAACCGATGGACGCCCAGTCACACTGGCAGGCGCTCGACGCCCTGTTCCACGCCGCGCGCGAACGGCCCCCGGACGCACGGGCGGCCTTCCTGACCCAGGCCTGTCCCGAGGACCCGGCGCTGCGCGCGGAAGTGGAAGCGATGCTCGAGGCCGACGCCCCCGAGCGCGCCCTGGCCATTGAGCGCCTCGTGTCCGATCCCCCCGCCGCCTCCGCGGCCGATCCGATCGTGGGCATGCGGCTCGGCCCGTGGAAGGTCGTGGACGTCCTCGGGCACGGCGGGATGGGCACCGTGTACCTGGCCGAACGGGCCGACGGCCAGTACCGGCAGAAGGTCGCGCTCAAACTCGTCCCGGGCGCGGCGGCCGGGCCCCAGTCGTCGCGGTTCGCCGTCGAGCTGGAGGCGCTCGCCCGGCTCACGCATCCGAACATCGCCCATCTCATCGACGCCGGCACGACCCCGGAAGGGTCGCCGTACCTGGTGATGGAATTCGTCGACGGCCAGCCCATCACCGCGGCCTGCGATGCCCGGCAGCTCCCGGTGGCCGAACGGCTCCGCCTGTTCCGCGTCGTGTGCGAAGCGACCCAGCACGCCCACCAGGCGCTCGTCGTCCACCGCGACCTCAAGCCCACGAACATCTTCGTGTCGAGATCCGGCGAGGTGAAGCTGCTGGACTTCGGCATCGCCAAGCTGCTGGAGCCCGAAGGACGCGCGGTCGAGGCGACCGAGTCCGCGTGGCGGGCCCTGACGCCGGCCTACGCCGCGCCGGAGCAGCTCCAGGGCCAGCCCGTCACCACGGCCACGGACGTCTACGTGCTCGGAGCGGTCCTGTTCGAGCTCCTCACCGGTCTTCGCCCCGCGGGCGCCACGAGCGACAGCAGTCACCAGGCGCCCCCGACGGCGCCCAGCGCGGCGGTCGCGCGGCTCGCCGCCTCGCGCCAGGAGGGGTCGGGCGAACGCGCGCGCGCCACGGCCGGCGCGCGCGACACCACGCCGGCACGGCTCGCGCGCGAGTTGTCGGGCGACATCGATCGCGTCGTCCAGAAGGCGATGGATCCCGAGCCCGGACGCCGGTACGGCTCGGCCGGGCAGCTCGCCGACGAGATCGGCCGCCTGATCGAGGGGCGGCCGGTGCTCGCCCGGCCCGCGTCGGCCGCGTACCGGACGCGCCGGTTCCTCCAGCGCCACCGCTGGGGCACGGCGGCCACCGCCCTGCTGGTGCTGTCGGTCGCCGCCTTCGGCGTCCTCGCCGTCCGGCAGGCCATCGCCGTGGCCGAGGAGCGCAACCGCGCCAGGCAGCAGTCGCAGCGCGCCGAGCGCGTGTCACGGCTGCTCGGCGACCTCTTCTCGCTCGCGGGCGCCGCGCCGGCCGGCGGCGACGCGGCGTCGCCGCGCGCGTTCCTGGACACGGGCGCCGAGCGTATCGCCACCGAACTGGCCGGCGATCCCGCCACGCAGGCGCAGCTCTTCGCCATCGTGGGCCGGGTGTACGGCAATCTCGCCCTCCACACGCGGGGCACGGAAGTGCTCGAGCGCGCGCTGTCGCTGCAGCGCCAGTCGCAGCCGGAGGGCTCGCTGGCCCAGGCCGAGACCCTCAAGCAGCTCGGCGACCTGCTGATCCTGCGGAGCGACTTCCAGGCCGCCGAACGTCGTCTGCGCGAGGCGCTGAGCCTGCAGCGCACGCTCTCGGCGCCCGTCGACGCCCTGGCGCGGACGCTCGTCGCCCTCGGCCGTACGCTCGGCTTCCAGAACAGGAACGCCGACGCCCGCCCGTTGCTCGTGGAAGCCGTGGACACGTGGCGCCGCATGCCGGAGGCGCCGGCGGCCGACCTGATGGCCGCCGTCTACGAGCTGGGAATGGTCTACCACCGGAGTGGGGATCTCGCGCTCGGCGAGCGCTACCTGCGCGAGGCCGTCGAGGTCGGCCGGGCGATCCGCGATCCGTCGCCGGCCAAGGTCGAAGCGCTCATGGGGCTCGCGCGCCTCCGCCATCGCTTCCAGCGCGACGCACCCGGCGCCGAGCCGATCTACCGCGAGGCGCTCGAACTCGCGCGCAGTCTCTACGACGGCGATCACCAGGACGTCGCGACGTGCCTCGGCGAGCTCGCGCGCGACGTCCGCGACCAGGGACGGCTCGACGACGCCGAGGCGCTTGCCCGCCAGAGCCTCCAGATGTTCACGCGGTTGTACGGCGCCACGCACCGCGAGACCGCCATCAGCACGCAGACCCTGGCCAGCATCGAGCAGGAGCGGGGCTACACCGCGCAGGCCGTGGCCACGCAGCGCGCGGCGCTGGCGTCCGCGGTGGGCGCGCTCGGCGAGGGCAACCCGATCGCGCTCGGCGCGAGACGCGCGCTGGCCGGCCTGCTGGAGGCGGCGGGACGGATGGACGAGGCGTTGACGCTTCGGACCGAGGAGCTGCGCATCGCGCGCGCGGCCTTCGGCGAGGGCGATGTCTACACGGCCATCGCCCTCAGCGGCCTTGGCGATCACTGGATGCTGGCGCACCGCCCCGCCGAGGCCGTCGGCAGCTACCGGAGCGCCCTCGCCGTCCGGACGGCGCTGCACCCCGCCGGCCACCAGCGGATCACCGACGCCCGCGCGGCGCTGGACCGGGCACTGGCCGCCGCCGGGCCGCTAAGTGCCGAGGGGCCTGAACGCAAGTAGCGCGCGCACGTCGCGACGTCCGGCGATGTCCGGGATTCCGCCGGGACGACGCGATCCCGTCCAGGAGGCATCGACGATGCAACAGATCCTCGGACGGGCACTGGTGGCGGTGGGAATGGTGGCCGCCTCGGCGGGCCTGGCGGGCGCGCAGCCGCTGGGCTCGTTCAGCTGGACCCTGAGCCCGTTCTGCAACGTGGTGACGGTGAACGTCACGGCGGACGGCGCCGTGTACACGCTGGACGGCTACGACGACCAGTGCGGTGCGCCGCGGCGGGGCGCGGTGGTGGGGATGGCGTTTCCGAATCCCGACGGCAGCATCGGACTGGGGCTGACCGTCGTGGCGACGCCGGGCGGAAAGCCCGTGCACATCGACGGCACGATCTCGCTGACGACGCTGGGCGGTCCGTGGACGGACAGCACCGGCGCCACCGGGACGCTGGTGTTCGGGGCCGCGCCGCTCGGCGGCAGCCCGAGGCCGGTGGCGGCGCCGACGGTGGACAGCGCGGCGATCGTGGATGGATCGATCGGAGCCGTGGACGTGGATGCCAGCCAGATCCAGCAGCGCATCGCGACGGCGTGCCCGTCGGGCGAGTTGATGTCGGGCGTGAACCAGGACGGCAGCGTGGCGTGCGAGTCGGTCACGGCCTCGTCGGGCGGCGACATCACGGCCGTGAACGCGGGCCTCGGGCTGACCGGAGGCGGGACCTCGGGCGCCGTGACTCTGGCGGTCAATCCGTCGGCGGTGCAGGCGCGCGTGTCTGGCGGCTGTCCGGCGGGTCAGTCGATCCGGCAGATCGCGGGCGACGGCTCGGTGACCTGCGAGGTGGACGACGTCGGCACCGGCGACATCACGGCCGTGACGGCAGGCCTTGGACTGAGTGGCGGAGGCACGGCGGGCGCCGTTGCACTCGCGGTGGACTACGGCTCGGGCACGGGCACGTCGCCGTTCCCCGCGCGGGCCGATCACACGCACGGGGTCTACACGGCCGCGCAGCGTGACACGGCCGTCGGTGACGCCGCCATGGCAGGCGCGACTCCCGGTCAGGACAACGTCGCGGTGGGATACCACGCGCTCGTGGGCGTCACGCTCGGCGGCAACGCGAATACCGCCGTCGGATCGCGCGCGCTCGACGCGGCCACCACCGCGCCCGAGAACATCGCGGTCGGACTGGACGCGCTCGGCGCCAACCTGACGGGGCAGCGGAACGTCGGGCTCGGCGTCGGCACCCTGGACTCGACCACTGACGGGAACTTCAACGTCGGCATCGGCCACGGGGTGCTGGGCGCGAGCACCAGCGACGACAGGAACACCGCGATCGGCTACCTCGCGCTGCGCAACCTGAACGGTGGCTCCAACAACGTCGCGCTCGGCGACAACGGCGGCGGGACGCTGGTCACGGGCAGCGAGAACGTCTACATCTCCTCGAGTGGCGTCAGCTCCGAGGACGGCACGATCCGCATCGGCAGGACCGGGCTCCAGACGCGCGCCTTCGTCATGGGCATCCGCGGCGTCACCACCGCCTTTTCGAACGCCGTCGGCGTGGTGATCGACAGCTCCGGGCAGCTCGGCACCGTCAGCTCCTCCCGCCGGTTCAAGGAGGACATCCACGATCTGGGCACGATCGGCGAGCGGCTGCAGCAGCTGCGGCCGGTGCACTTCCGCTACAAGCAGCCGTTCGCCGACGGCACCAAGCCCGTGCAGTACGGCCTGATCGCGGAAGAAGTGGCGGAGGTGCTGCCGGAACTGGTCGCCTACGACGCCGACGGCCAGCCGGCGACGGTGATGTATCACGTGCTGCCGGCGCTCCTCATCGAGGAGGTGCAGCGGCTGGAGCGGGAACGCACCGCGCTGACCGATGAGGTCCGGCAGCTGCGCGCGATCGTGGACGGCCTGACCGCGGCCCGCCACTGAGCATCGCGCGGAGCCCGGCGCTGCCGCGCGTGGGCGCGCCATCACGGAGCAACGGGACCAGTCGCGGCGGCGGCTGGTCCCGTGCCTTGTCAGACGGCGACGTCAGCGTTTGGCGACGTTCAGCGCGGCGAGCCGAGCCGCCACGTCGGGGCCCGCGCTGGCGACCTTCACGGCTTTCTCGATGTACTGAATCTTCCCGTCCAGGCCGATGTAGAACGTCCACCGGTTCGCGACGCCCGACGCGCCGAGCACGCCGTACGCCGTGGCCGTGGCCTTGGTCGGATCCGCGAGGATCGGGTAGTCCGCCTCGACGTGCTCGGCGAACTTCTTGTTCTCGTCCGGCGTGTCCACGCTCACCGCGAAGTGCGCCACCTGGAACGCCCGAATCGCGTCGCCGCTCTCACGGAGCGACTTGCATTCGATCGTTCAACCGCCGGTGAACGCCTTCGGGAACCACGCGAGGACCACGGCGCTCTTGCCCCGGTACTCGTCGAGTGTGTGCGTCTTGCCGTCCGAGCCGCGAAGCGAGAAATTCGGCGCCTGATCGCCGACCCTGAGTTCCGTCATGGTCTGCCCCCGGCCGAAGGCCGCTGCTCCGAGGCTGAACGCCACCGTGAACCCGAACTTGAGCCACTTGCCAACGTTCATGCTCCCTCCTGGCTGACATGGTAACAGCCCGCGGGGCGTGCTCGGCCGCGCGTGCCAGGACCATATGATGGGACGGTGAAGGTGTACGTGCCGCGCCGCCTCGCATGGGCGGCCGCGACGCTGGTCGGGCTCGTCGGCGTGCTGGTCGTGTTCGCGCACACGCCGGCCGCGGGCCGCTGGGGGCTCCAGTGGCTCGTCCGCCTGGCGGCTGCGCGCTCGATCGACCTCTCGGCCGGCCGGCTGCAGCTCAACCTGTTCACGCGGCGCATCACCCTGGAGGGCGTACGGCTGGCGGCCACGGGCCATGCCGACGACCCGTTCTTCACGGCGGGACGCGTCGACGTGCGCCTGCCGTGGGCGGTCCTGACCGGCGCGGTGCGCGTGTCGATGCTCGACGTGTCGGACGCCCACGTCCGCCTGGTGCGCGAGGACGGCGTCCTCGTCAACCTGCCTCCGTCGTCCGGCGATCCGCCGCCGCTGCAGCCGCGCCGGTTCGACGTGCGCGGTCTGCGTCTCGCGGCGCTCGACCTGGACTACGTGGATCGCACGGCCGACGCGGAGGTCAACGTCCGCGGCATCACGGCCGCGCTCGACGAGCGGGTGATTCGCGTGTTCGCCGGAGCCAGCGGATCGCTGCGGGCGGAACGGCTCCACGTGCGGCTCGCCGGGCACGACACGACCAGCGGCGCGATCGAGGGCCGCCTCGCGTTCGACGGATCGAACGTCTCGCTGCAGGCGCTGACCGTGCCGCTGCCGGAGGGCCGGATCGTCGTCGGCGGCCGCGTCGAGCGCGTCCTCGACGACACGCGGCTCGCGCTCACGCTCGAGGGGTCGCTCGACTTCGCCGCGCTCGCGGCGTGGACGCCGCCCCCGACGCCCGTGACGGGCGCCGGCACCTTCGAGGGCGGCATGACCGGACCGCTCGGCGAGTACGTGCTGACGGCGTCGTTCTCGTCGGACGCCCTCCAGGTCGGGCGTGCCGCCGGCCTTCGGGTGAAGGGGGATCTGCGCCTGACGCCCGAGCGCGCGGACGTGCGGCCGTTCGCGGTGACGGCGCCGGCGCCCGGGGCCGCGGACCCCGCCGGCGTCATCGACGGCGCGTTCACCTACACCTTCGAGACCCGGTCGAGCGACATGACGGCGACGTTCCACGACGTGGATCTCGACGTCGCCGTGGCCGCGGGGGATGCGGACCCCGTCGCAGTGGCCGCCCGTGAGGATGGCCGTGTCGCCATCCAACTGGCGTCGCCCGAAGCGCCGATGTCGCTGCACGCGACGGGCGTGAGCCGACCGCTGACCCGCGCCAACAGGGTTCCGGTGGCGGGGACGTGGACGGCCGTGCTCGATCGCGATCGCTGGACCGTGCAGCACGATCACCGCGTGCTCGACACCGTCCGTGCGTCGGGCACGGTGTCGTGGCCCGATGCCGCCACGCCGGCGGCGTCCCCGCTCTCGGGCCCTCTCGATGTCGACATCGGCGACGTGGGCCGGGCCGCGGCCGCCGCGGTTCGCGCCGGTTTCGCCGTGCCCGACGGGATCGCGCAGATCTCGGGAGCGGCGGAAGGGCGCTTCTCCATGCAGGGCACGCTGGAGCGCCCGGGCCTGAGCGGCCGGTTGGAGGCGCGGGCGCTCACGCTGCCGTCCGGTCAGGCCGCGTCGCTCGAGGCCGAGGTCGCGTACGACGGTGAGGCCCTCGCGGCGGGACCCTTCGAGTTCACGACGCCTGGCGCCCACGCGTCGGGGGAGGTCACGGCGCGCCTCGACTCCGGACGGCTCGCCGGCCGGTTCGACGCCGACGCCGACGACCTGAGCAGCCTGCTCGACGTCGTGCGTCCCGGGACCGACGCGAGCGGCACGCTGGCGCTGCACGGGACCATCGGCGGCACCACCGACGTGCCGGACGTGCCGCTGACGCTCGACTCCACCACCGTGATGGTGGAAGGCCAGCGGCTCGGCACGGTCCACGCGGACGCGCGCCTGCTCGGTACCTCGCTGCAGGTGTCCCGGCTGTCGGTGACGCAGGACCCGGGCACGCTCACGGCCAGCGGCCGCATCGATTACGCGACGGGCGCCTACGACCTCACGATCGACGGGCGCGATCTCCGAGTGGAGCGGCCGATCGACGGCGCGTCCATCGAGGCGGTGCGGGCCAACGTCGCCTTCTCCGGCGCGGGCACGCTCGCCGCGCCGGGCGGCAGCGGCTCGCTCATCCTGACGCCGATCGGCGGGTCCATCGGCGACCTGCTCGGCGATGCGGACGTCCGCTTCCAGTTCTCGGGTGGGCTGCTGAACGCGACGGCGTTCCTGCCCAACGTGCGGACGCTGGTGCAGGCCACGCTCGATCCGCACGCGCCGTACACGTATCGCGGCGTGGCGGCCGTGAGCGCGCTCGACGTGCAGCCGGTCGCGCTGGCGATCGGCGCGCTGCCCGAGGCGATCTCGGGCACCGTCGGCATGAGCGCGTCGTTCGAGGGCCGGCTCGACGATCCGTCCAGCGCGCAGGGGTTCGTGAACCTCCAGACGGTGGAACTGTCGGTCGGCGGATTGCCCGTCACCCTGGAGCGTCCGGCGAGGCTCACGCTGCGCCCCGCGTCGTTCAGCGTGGACGATCTGGCGGTACGGGCCGGTTCGACGACGCTCGAGGCGTCGGGACGGCTCGACGATCCCGCCGAGCGGCCGCTGCGCGCCACGGTCGACGGCACGCTCGGCGACGTGGTCGCCCTGGCGCGGGCCTTCGCGCTGGCGCCGCCAGGCCTCGCGGCGTCGGGCGCGATCCGCGGCCAATGGGAGAGCCGCGGCGGGCTCGATCGCGCCACGGCCACACTGACGCTCGACGACGCCTCGGTCGCCGTCGAGGATCTGCCGCCGGTGCGCGCGTTGTCGGCGACCGCCGCCTACGACGGCGCGGTCGTGACCGTCGACGGGCTCCGCGCGACGTGGCAGGGCGGCGAGATCACGGGCCGCGCCCGCATCCCGCGCGCCATGGTCGAGGCCGCCGAGCCCGGCGCGGACGGCCCGGCTGGCCGCGTGGAGGCGTCGGTACGGGGACTCACGCAGCAGGCGCTGGCGCCGTGGCTGTCCGCCGACGCCCTGTCACGCCTCGAGGGCCGCGTGTCGGCGACGCTCGGCCTCGACGTCCGGGCGCTGACGCTCGCCGGCGTGCGCGGCACGCTGGTGCTCGACGAGGCCGCCGGCACGGCGGCGGGCGTGCCGGTCGCGCAGGTGCGCCCGGCGCGGCTCTCGATCGACGGCGGCTCGCTGTCGTTCGACGACGTCGCCTTCAACATCGGCGCCCCGGTCACCGTGGCCGGAACCGTGACGGTGGCCGAGACGACCGCGCTCGACCTGCGCGTGAGCGGCCGTCCGCTCCTGCGTCCGTTCTCGGTGCTGGCGCCGTCCACGGCATTCGACGGCGCGGCCATCGTGGACCTGGCGGTGGGCGGCACGACCGCCGCACCCCGGGTGACGGGCCGGATCGAGCTCGACCAGGCCGAGGCGTCGCTGCGCGATCCCGTCGTCCTCGCGTCGGGCACCACCGGCGCGCTCGTGTTCGACGGCGACACCGTGAGGGCCGAGAACGTCCACGGCTCGCTGAACGGCGGCGACTTCGAACTCGGCGGCGCCGCGCGCGTGCTCGGCGTGGAGGAGCCCACCGGCCAGTTCGTGCTCCAGGTGCGGGGCGTCGCCGTCGAGTACCCGGCGAACGTCAACAGCGAGGTCGACGCGCTGCTCACGTTCGTTCCAGGGCCCGGCGAGCCCACGCTGCGTGGCGACGTGCGGGTGCTGCGAGGCGCCTACCGCGCCACGATCAGCCTGCCCGCCCTCGTCGCCTTCAACGGGACGCGCCCGGCCGTGGCCGCCGAGGACGGATACCTCGGCCGCCTCCGGCTGGACCTGTCGCTCACGACGGAGGACGACCTCGTGATCGACAACAACTACGGCCGTTTCGAGGCGGGCGCCAACCTGCGGCTGCAGGGCACGGGCGAACGACCGGCGGTGACCGGCCGGGTCGAACTGCGCGAGGGCGGCGAGGTGTTCGTGCTCGGCGGCCTGTACCGGCTCAGCCAGAGCACGATCTCGTTCACGAACCCCAATGCGATCGAGCCGGACCTGAACATCACGCTGGTGACGCGGTCCAGCGGCGCCGAGCAGACGCTGACGCTGTCGGGCACGCTGGATCGCCTCCAGACCAGCGTCGTGTCGAGCGATCCGAGCGCGGACACGAGCCTCGCGAGCCTGCTCCTGGGCGAGGGCTCGCTCAACCGCGAACGGGCGCTGCAGCTGCTGTCGGGCGAGCTGCTCGGAGTGACCGGGCGCGCGATCGGCCTCGACAGCCTGCGCGTCGAACGCGGCTTCGACGTGGGCGACGTCCGGCAGGATCCGGGCCTCATCGCCGACATCCAGGACCCCACCACGCGGCTGACGCTGTCCAAGGCGCTGCGTCCGGATGTCGAGGTCGTGCTCTCGCAGGGCATCGGCCAGGGTGCGCTGTCCGGGTACGTGCTGTACCAGCCGTTCCGGGGCGTGGAGCTCCGCGCGACCTCGCTCGACAACACCGACCGGCTCTATTCGGTGCGGCACGACATCTCCTTCGGCGCCGCCGCGCCGCCCGCCGCGTCTCGACGCGAGGAGCCGCTCGTCGGCACGGTGTCCATCGACGGCGTCGCGCAGGCGGAGGAGAACACGATCCGGGGCCAGCTGCGGCTCACCCCTGGCAGCCGGTTCGATTTCATCCGGTGGCGTGACGACGTGGACCGCGTCCGTGAGTACTTCCACGACCGTGGATACCTCGAGGCGCGCGTCCGGGGCACGCGGACCGAGACCGCGGGCACCGTGGCCCTCACCTACACGATCCAGCAGGGGCCGCCGACCGAACTCAGGGTGGACGGCGCCGAGGTGTCGCGCGACCTGCGCCGGCGCCTGCAGACGGCGTGGTCGAACAGCGTCTTCGACAGGTTCCTGGCCGACGAGATACGCCGCTTGATCCTCCTGGACCTCGTCCGCAAGAACGTGATCGGCGCGGAGGTCGACACGGACGTGACGGAGGCGCCGCCCGTGAAGGTGATCCACGCGGTGGTGCGCGACGGGCAGACGGCCAGGGCGCGCCGGATCGCCTACACCGGGGCCGCCGCGTTCACGCCGTCGGAGCTCGACGAGGAGCTGGCCGCGCGCGGGATCGGCGACCAGGTGTGGCTCGAGCCCCGGCAGCTCGCGAATGCGCTCACCGACTACTACGCGAGCCAGGGCTACCGGGCGGCCCGGATCACGGTGAGCCCTCCGGTGGTGGTCGACGGCCGCGCGGAGCTGCCGGTGACCGTCGACGAGGGGCCGGTGACGCGTGTCAGCTCCACCACCCTCGAGGGGTCGGTCGACGCGCTCGCGGCCGAGACCCGGCCGCTCGTGACCGCATTGGAAGGACATCCCTACCGCCGGGTCGACGTGGACGCCGCGGCGCGCCAGATCGAACGCCGCTACCAGGGCCACGGGTACAACGACGTCCGGGTGACCACCCGGGTCGCGGCGCCGCCGGACGCCGTGGCCGCGGCCGTCACGTTCCACGTCGAGCCCGGGCCCGAACAGCGGCTCGCCGGGATCGTCGTGACCGGCACGACGCGCACACGGCCGCAGTCGGTGATCAACGCGCTCCGGCTCGAGCCCGGCGAGCCGGTCGACCTGACCCGCTGGGCCGAGGCGCGGCGCCGCGTGTTCGACACGAACGTCTTCCGGCAGGTGGACGTGCGTCCGGAGGTGCTGTCCGACCCGAATCCCGACGGCACCGAGGCGGTGCGTGCCCGGGTGACGGTGACCGAGTGGCCGGCATGGCGCCTGCGCTACGGTCTCCAGCTGGACGATCGGGCGCCGGTGGATCAGGGCGAAGACACCTCGGTGAACCGCAAGCGCGATCTCGGCGTCGTGGCCAACCTGCAGAATCGCAACGTCTTCGGCCGCGCGTTCACGTTCGGCATCTACGGGCAGGCGGCCCGGCGCCTGCAGTCCACCAACGCCTACCTGACGTTCCCGACGCTCTTCGGTCGCGCGGTCCAGACCAACGTCTTCGCCTCGTCGTCCCGGCAGGACGTGGCGACCGACGCCAGCAACGAGTTCTTCCTGCGGCGCAGCCGCCGGCAGCTCTCACTGGAACAGCGGATCCGTCGGGGGCGCTCGTTCGAGTTCGCCTACGGCTACCGTCTGAAGCGCGAGATCATCGACGCCCTCGACCCGGAGGACCCGTTCTACCTCGCCCCCCTCGTCGGCCGCCTGACCACGAGCGCCTTCTTCGACCGCCGCGACGATCCCTTCAACGCCACCAGGGGCTGGTTCGGCGCCTTCAGCGCCGAGCGGGTCAGCGAGTTCGAGTCGGGCGCCGACGCCGTGAAGGTCCAGGGCACCTACTTCGACTATCGGGGCGTGGGTCCGCTGTTGTTCGCGTCCGCCGTGCGCGTCGGCGGGTCGTTCCTCGGCGACCTGGGATTCAGCGAGCGATTCTACGTGGGCGGGTCCGACACGGTGCGCGGATACGGCGAGGGCCTGGTCGGTCCCAAGACGTTCACGGGCTCGGCGCGCGGCGGCGACGCGCTCCTCATCCTGAACGAGGAGCTGAGGGCGCCACTCTACAAATGGGTGCGGGGCGTGGCGTTCGTGGACGCCGGCAACGTGTTCGCGTCCAATGGCGACATCCGGCTCTCGACGCTGCAGGTCGGATACGGCGTGGGGCTCAGGCTCCACACGCCGTTCTCGATCTTCCGGATCGATCTCGGCATTCCGACCACCGGCACCCGCACCTTCCGCTGGTACTTCGGCCTGGGGCAGGTGTTCTAGATAGCGGCTGGGGGCTAGCGGCCAGGGCCTGGACCGACTCGGCGTCACGTTGGTCGGGAACTCTGCTGGACACGCGCAAGGCTGACGAGAGTCCGGGAGGCAGGAGTTGCGGCGGAACGGCGTGGCTTATCTCGCCACACCAGCCGCCAGCCGCGATGCAAGTGGCAGAGTCGCCGCCGGAGGCGCGGGCCATCACGGCCTGCGGCCGGCGACGCTCTGCGTCGGTGCACGGCGGGGGAGTCCCCGGCGCCACCGCATGTCGACCGATCACCCGCGCAAGGCGTTCAGCGCAAGCTGGACCTGGCGCCGTTCGGGCGCCTCCGGGGCCAGCTTCAGGAAGGCCTGGAAGTGCTCGGCCATCCGGTTGAACCGCTTCTCGCGCTGGTGGGCGACGCCCGCCTGGTAGTGGGCGTAGGCGAACTCGGGCATGAGCTCGGCGGCTCGATCGAGCGACTGCGATGCCGCGTCGAAGTCGCCGCGCTTGATCTGCACGAGTCCCAGCTGGTAGAACGCGAAGCCCGAATTGCCGTCGAGGTCGCGCGCCCGCTGCCCCTCGGTGAGGGCTTCGTCGAGGGCGTTGTCGAGCATCCCGATGCTGGACTGCCCGATGGCCTTCCACGTTTCGTCGGAGCCGTTCGAGAGCCGCGCGAACTCCGCGCGCGCCTCCTGGTTGCGGTCGAGCTTCTCGAGCGCCAGGCCGGCCAGGTACGTGGAGGCGGGGTCCTCGCTCCCGGCGGCCCGCTCGTTGGCCACCCGATCCGTGACCTGCGCGAACGCGCCCTTCTCGAAGAGCTTCTGGGCCGTGTCCTGCTCGGCTCGCGCGGGTGCGACGATCAGGGCGGCGGCCGCCAGTCCGGCCACGTACGTCATGTGCTTCATCATGGCACTCGGAATTGCAATCGGGGTGCCAGCGGAGAGCCTCGTGCCGGCACGACCTCCACCAGGTCCGTGCCGGTGACTGTGTCACACCCGCCGCATCCTCTGTACTAATTGACGCTCTGGAGGTGTGAGATGTCCCGAGCCGATCGGCTGGCCGACCTCATCGACCGCGTGCTCGACGGCGATTGCTGGCATGGGCCGAGCGTCGTGGAACTGGTCACCGGGCTGTCAGCGGACGCCGCGTCGGCGCGGCCGATCCCTGGAGGGCACACCGCGTGGGAACTCGTCCTCCACATGACCGGGTGGGCCGACGAGGTGCGGGCCCGGCTCGGAGGCGCGCCGGCGGGCACGCCGCCGGCGGGTGACTGGCCGCCGATGGCCGCGCCGCCCACCGACGCGGCCTGGCGCGGCGCCGTCGAGCGCCTTGTCGAGAGTCATCGAGTGCTGGCCGCGGCGATCCGCGGTATCGACGACCAGGCACTCGATGCCCCGGTCGTCGATCACCGCGACGACGCGGCGGGGACGGGCATGTCCCTCTATCTGACGCTTCACGGCCTGGTGCACCACTCGGTCTACCATGCCGGCCAGCTCGCCATGCTCCGCCGCGTGCTCGCGGTCCAGCCGTAACGCCCCTACCAGCGGCGCGGCCAGGGCCGCCGGTCGGGACTCGCGCCCGGACCGCCGCGCGGTCCGGGCGGATTCTCCCAGTTGGTGCCAGGGCCGCCGCGGGGGCCCGGCGGGTTGTCGTCGCGGTCGCGCCGGTAGGGCCGGAGCCGGAACGGGCTCGCCCCGGGCCCGCCGGCGGGGCCCGGCGGATTCGCCCAGTTGGTGCCGGGGCCGCCCCGTGGGCCGGGAGGGTTGTTCCGGAATCCGCGGACCGCTGGCCCCGCGACTCGCGGACGGCAGGGCGTCGCGCGCCGCGCGGCGGCGGCACGGGTGCGAACCCGGGGGTGGGCGTCGGCCCCGGCGGGGAACGCCATGACGGCCGTGCTCGCGGCCAACACGACGGGAACCAGCCAGGCAAGAGAGTACGGGCGGGTCATCGGCACCTCCAGCGGACGGCCGCCGGGCCGTCCTCCTGCCACCGTTTGACCGGCGGCCCTGCCCGAGGGTTGAGGGGGCGCGCCGTGCCGACCCGCCGGACCTGCTATACTGCCGCCAGCATCCCGTACAGGGACGTGCGCGGGCCTCGGGCTCGCGGACGTTCAACAGCAGTCGCCCGGTGGGCGGCTCGCCTCCAGACGGCGCGGACCTTCGGTCTCCCGCGCGCTGGCCGTGCGGAGGTGCTGGCGCCCCGTACGAGACCGCGTACCCGGCGCCCGCCATCGATTTTTCAGCACGAGTGCCACAACCGTCTCCGATCGCTGCTCGCGGTGAGCCCGCGCGCGTTTCCCGACGCGCTGCGGCGGCGCTCGCCCTGGTGGTCGGCGCGGCCTTCGTGGCGCCGCTGTCGCTCCGCGCCCTGAACCGCGCGGCCATAGGGGCGCCGCCGGGGCTGGGGTATCTACCGGCGCTCGAGATGAACCGGGAGCGCCATCCGTTCCGCCAGCAGACCATCGACGACCTGCGCCGGGGGCAGCCGCGCTGGGTGTTCATCGGCGACTCGATGATGGGCACCCGCATCGACCCGATCCTCCTCGGGGAGCTCTCGACGACCCACAACGAGCTGGTGGCCTTCATCTTCCACCCGGCCACGGGGCCCGCATGGTGGTACCTGGCGTTCAAGAACCAGCTCGTCGCCTCCGGCGTGAAGCCGCGCGCGGTTTTCGTGTTCTTTCGCGACACGAACCTCACGGACACACTCTTCCGGCTGGAGAGCCTGTACGGGAACGCCCTCGACGAGGTGGCTCTCGACGAGGAGCCCGAGCTGAACGCGATCGTCGCCGCGCGGCGTACGGGCGTGTGGTCCCGCGTGCGCTCGGCGGCCGCGGCCGCCTACGAGACGGACGTGGCCCGCAGCTGGATGGAGCCCGCGATCCGCCGCTGGTTCGTGAACTGGCGCTTCCCCGATCCGTCCGCTCGGCTGCGCTTCGACATGGCGCTCACCGAGCGCTTCGATCTGGCGAACCTCCGCGACGACGTCGCCGCCGACCTCTCCGATCCGGCCGGCGACGCCGACTTCTCGCGCGACCTGCCGACCTCGGTGCTGCCGCTGATGACGTCGCTGGCCCGCGCGTCGGGCGTCACCCTCTGCTTCGTGCGGGTCCAACGCCGGCCAAGCGGCTCGACGCCGCCGCCGCAGTCCCCGGCCCTGCGCCGCTACGTGCGCGATCTCCAGGCGTACCTGTCGGCCAACGGCGCCCTCTTCCACGACGACTGGGGCGATCCGCAGATGCCGGAGTCGATCTACGCCGACGGCGATCACGTGCGCGATCGGCGGCACTACACGGCGGTCTTCCGCGAGCGGCTGGATCCGCTGTTTCGATGATCTTCCACAGCCTCGACTTCGCCGCGTTCTTCGCGATCGTGGTCACGCTGTACTGGCGCCTGCCGCACCGGGGACAGAACCTCCTGCTGCTGGGCGCGAGCTACGTCTTCTACGGCTGGGTCCACCCCTGGTTCGTGGCCATCATGCTCGTGTCGACCACGGTGGACTACTGGGCCGGCCAGCGGATGGAAGACGACCCCTCCCGCAAGGGCCTCTACCTGGGAGCGAGCCTCACGGCCAACCTGGGCATGCTCGGGGTCTTCAAGTACTTCAACTTCTTCGTCGAGAACGTCCACGACGTGCTCGCGACGGTGGGGCTCGACGTGGCCATGCCGCTGCTGCAGGTGGCGCTGCCGGCGGGCATCTCGTTCTACACGTTCCAGGCGCTCAGCTACACGGTGGACGTGTACAAGGGCGAGATGCACGCGCGCCGCAACGCCGTGGACTTCGCGCTGTTCGTCGCCTTCTTCCCGCACCTCGTGGCGGGTCCGATCATGCGCGCCCGGAATCTCCTGGCGCAGGTGGAGCGGCCGCGCGTGTGGGACGCCACGGCGGCCAGGCACGGCGCCGTGCTGGTCGTGTGGGGACTGTTCAAGAAGCTGGTGGTGGCCGACAACGTCGGCATCGTGGCCAACCGCGTGTTCGCGCAGCAGGATCCGGCCTTCGAGGTGCTGTGGGCGGGCGTCTTCGCGTTCGGCATGCAGATCTACGCGGACTTCTCGGCCTATTCGGACATCGCGCGCGGCGTGGCGCGATGGTTCGGGTTCGAGCTCGTCCTCAACTTCAACCACCCCTACATCGCCCACAGCCCGTCGGACTTCTGGCGCCGCTGGCACATCTCCCTCTCGACGTGGTTCCGCGACTACGTCTACATCCCGCTCGGGGGCAACCGCGGCCGTGCGCTCGTGGCCGGCTGCACGCTGGTGACGACGTTCCTCGTGTCGGGGTTCTGGCACGGTGCCAGCTGGAACTACGTCATCTGGGGCTTCTACCACGGCGTGCTCGTGTGGACCACGCGCACGATCGGCCGGGCGCTGTCGCTGCCCGAACACTGGCCGGGACCGCTGGCGCCGGTGCAGATCGCGCTGACCTGGATCGCGATGATGGCCGGATGGCTCTTCTTCCGCGAGACCAACGCCGAGTTCCTCGGCCACTTCGTGCGGCTCACGCCGTACACCACCATGGAGGACGAGGCCGCGATCGGCCTCCACCTCTTCGCCCTGGCGGCGACCTGGTCGCTGCCCCTCTTCGTCCACGATCTCTGGGCCCTCGCACGCGAGCGTGGGGTGCTGCCGGTGGCGTGGCTCGAATCCCGGCTCACCGGCCTCCGCCTCGCAGGCGTGCAGGCGGCCGGTGTCGGAGTGCTCGCGTCCCTGACGCTGGTGCTGCGCAGCACCACGTCGCTCGACTTCATCTACTTCGCCTTCTGAGGTACTGACTCCAAGGAACTGCTCATGTCCGACGAACGACTCAAGATTGCCGTCTTCATCGACTTCGACAACATCGAGATTGGCGTGAAGAACACGCTCGGTCTCGGCTTCGACATCGGCGCCGTGCTCGAGGCCATCAAGGAACGTGGCGAGATCATCACGAAGGTCGCCTACGGCGACTGGAAGCGCGGCGACTACGGCCGCGCGATGTCGAATCACGCCGTCCGGCTCGTGCAGCGCGTCATGACGCCCGGCGGCGACAAGAACGGCGCCGACATCAACCTGGCGCTCGACGCGCTGGAGATGGCGTTCACGCACGACCACATCAACGCCTTCGTGATCGTCGGCGGCGACTCCGACTTCATCACCCTCGTCGAGAAGCTCAAGCAGTACGACAAGAAGGTGTTCGTGGTGGGCGGCCGGCAGTTCACCAGCCAGGTGATGCAGAAGAACTGCACCGAGTTCATCGCCTACGAGAACGTCGCCCGGAGCGCGCCGCGCGTCGCCGCCGATCGCTCGCGGCCGGCGGGCGTGGGCCAGGCCATGAACATCGACGGCGTGGTGCCGCTGGTGCGCCGCGCGCTGAAGGTGCTCGCCGACCGCGAGGTGACGCCGCAGCTCGGCCTGCTCAAGAGCACGCTGCTGCAGCTCGACTCGTCGTTCTCCGAACGCGACTACGGCGTGACGAGCTTCCGCGACTTCGCGGAGAAGCTCGCCGAGAAGGGCATCGTGCTGCTCAAGCACACGGGCCGCAGCACGCTCGTGGAGCTCAGCGAGACCGGCGCGGCCATGGCCGACGCCATCGTCACCGCCGGCGAGGCGGCCGCGGCCGGCGCCGCGCCTGCGCCCGCTGCAGACGGCGCCCCGGCGCCCGCGCCCGCGCCGTCTCGCGGCCCGCGCGAGCTCGACCCGGCGACGCAGGCGGCCATCCAGGACGGCGTCGAGCTGGTGCGCGCGCTCCTCGCCGATCCGCCGCAGCCCCCGCGCTGGCCGATGTACCTCCGCCAGATCAAGCAGTTCATCCGCGCCAGCCACCCGGACTTCGACGACCGGAAGTACGGATCGATCGTGGACCTGATGCGGGCCTGCCAGAAGGAAGGGCTCGTGAAACTCGAGCGCGACCGCCAGGGCGGCCTGCGCGTGTTCGGCGCCGGCGGGGCGTCGAGCGCGGCCCCATCGGCCGCTCCGTCACCTGCCGAGGCCGAGGGGCAGCCGCCCGCGCCGCCTTCGCTGGCCAACGTGTACCGCCCGAAGAGCGTGACGCTCGGCTGGGTGATCGGCGACGACGACGAGAAGGACGGCGACGACAGCGGCGAGTCTCAGGACGCGGCGCTCGACGACATCCCGGTCCAGATCGCGCCCATCGTGCCCGACGACCTCGAGCCGGAGGACGACCAGTCGAAGTTCTTCGCGCCCGGCAGCGCCAAGGAGCCGATCAGCGCCGGCCCCGTGGCCCGTGGGGTGAAGCGCGGCCCGCGGCGCACGATGAGCGCCGAGGACGCCGCCGAGCGTCCCAAGCGCGCCCGCAAGACCACGACCGGCACGCGCCGGGCTCCGGCTCGCCGGAAGCCGAAGGGGTAGGAGCAGGCCGGGACTCGGGGCTCGGGTCCTGGGTCCCGGCATGCCGAAAATCGGCGCGCGATCACGAATCACGGCCGGACCTGGACGCCTGCGCGTGAAGGCGCCATGCCCGGCCCCGAGCCCCTAGTCCCGGGCCCCGTTCTCGTAGTTCGTCTCCACATACCCCGCCGCCGGCGACCACTGCACCCGGCGCGGGGGAAGCGCATCGGGGCGGCCGGGACGATGGAAGTAGATGAGCACCTCCGAGTAGCCGCTCTGCAGGGGCTCGGCGATGCGGCGGGCGATCGCGGGGGCTTCGTCGAGCCTCCGGGTCTCCACTTGCAGCACGATCACGTGCTGGGCCGCGAACTGCTCTGTGATCGTCCACCGCGCGAACGGGTCGGCCTGGCGCCTGACCATCGGCAGCCGGCCCGCCGCGGGGCCGCCGTCGCCGGCGCTGGATCGCGACGACACCACCATCCACGCCCCGGCCAGGACGACGCCGAGGAGTACCCACGCCGCAACGAGCGGGGGCCGCTCCACGCCGGCACCATACTCCCGGCCCGTGCCGCAGTTGTCACCGGCGACGCCGCAGGAACAGCGCTCGGCGGCCGTCGCCGTCCGGCCGGCGCGGGCCCAGCGGGTGCCGCGCGGCGGCTATAATCGGAGGCCGTCCGCCGTGCCCCGGCGCGCGCGAGCCGACAGGGGTCCCTCGTAGCGTCCGGGCCGCCCCGCATGTCCTACACCGCGAAGAACATCCAGGTCCTCGAAGGCCTCGAGCCCGTCCGCAAGCGCCCGGGCATGTACATCGGAGGCGTCGGCTCGGCCGGCCTCCACCACCTGGTCTGGGAGGTGCTCGACAACTCGATCGACGAGGCCATGAACGGCCACGCGTCGTCGATTGCCGTGACGCTGCACGCCGACGGATCCGCCGTCACGATCGCCGACGACGGGCGCGGCATCCCGGTGGACAACCTGCCGGGACAGAAGAAGAGCGCCCTCGAAGTGGTGTTCACGGTCCTCCATGCCGGCGGGAAGTTCGAGCAGGGGAACTACAAGACCGCGGGCGGCCTCCACGGCGTCGGC
This sequence comes from Vicinamibacterales bacterium, assembly GCA_041394705.1. GTDB lineage: Bacteria > Acidobacteriota > Vicinamibacteria > Vicinamibacterales > UBA2999 > CADEFD01. Next base: position 235,426 of record JAWKHS010000007.1, on the reverse strand, counting down.
GCCAGCGTGGTGAACGCGCTGTCCCGCGAGCTCACGGCCACCGTCCGGCGCGACGGCGCGCAGTGGGAGATGCAGTTCAAGCAGGGCAAGCCCGTGAGCGGGCTGAAGAAGGTCGGCCCCGCGCGTGGTTCCGGCACCACCGTCACCTTCCGGCCCGATCCCACGATCTTCCCGAAGGTCGAGTTCGATCCCCAGGTCATCCGAGACCGCCTGGAGGTGGCGAGCTTCCTCCACAAGGGCGTCAAGGTCACCTTCGACGACCAGACCACCGGCACGAAGCAGACCTTCCAGCACGAGGACGGACTGGGCGACTTCCTGCGGAAGATCCTCGCGGAGCGGTCGAGCCGGCCCGTGCACGACCTCGCGTTCCAGCTCGCGCGCGAGAACGGCGTGCGGCTCGAGCTCGTGCTGCAGTGGACCGAGTCCACCGACGAACACCTGCGGAGCTACGTGAACGGCATCCCGACCGGCTCGGGCGGGACCCACGAGAACGGGCTGCGCGCCGGCCTCGGCAAGGCCGTGCGGAACTTCATCGAGACCCACAACCTGTCGCCGAAGGGGGTGGCGCTCACGGCCGAGGACATCCGGGAGGGGCTCACCGGGATCCTGTCCGTGTTCATCGCCGAACCGCAGTTCCAGGGGCAGACCAAGGACCGGCTCAACAACCCCGAGGTGGCCGCCGTGGTGGACGGCTTCGTGCGCCCGGCCCTCGAGCACTGGCTCAACACGAACATCTCGATCGCCGAGGGCATCGTCGCCCGGATCATCCTGGCCGCGCGGGCGCGCGAGGCGAGCCGGGCGGCCCAGCAGGACGTCGTCCGCAAGGGGCCCACGGCGGGCCGGGTGAACCTGCCGGGCAAGCTGGCCGACTGCACGCAGCCCGGCTCCGTCGCGAGCGAGCTCTTCGTGGTCGAGGGCGATTCCGCCGGCGGCTCGGCGAAGCAGGGGCGGGACCGCGCCCGCCAGGCCATCCTGCCGCTGCGCGGGAAGGTGCTCAACACCGAGGGGGTCTCCACCGCCAAGGTGCTCGAGAACAAGGAGCTCGCGGACCTCGTGACCGCCCTCGGCTGCGGCGTCGGGAAGTCGTTCGACCTGTCGCGGATGCGCTACGGGAAGGTGATCATCCTGGCCGACGCGGACTCCGATGGCCACCACATCGCGACCCTGCTGCTGACCTTCCTGTACCGCCACCTGCCGCAGCTGCTGTCGTCGGGGCGGGTGTACCTGGCGCAGCCGCCGCTCTACCGGATCGACATCGGCAAGGAGACGTTCTGGGCGCTCGACGAGGCGCACAAGGAGCAGATCCTCCGCCAGAAGACGGGGCGCGCCACGCCCGAGATCACGCGGTTCAAGGGACTCGGCGAGATGATGCCCAAGGTGCTGTGGGACACCACGCTCAACCCCCGCACCCGCCGTCTCCTCCGCGTGGACGTCGCTGATCAGCTGGTGACGGACCGCGTGATGAACGAACTGATGGGCAAGGACGCGTCGGCCCGCTTCCGCTTCATCATGGAACGCGCCGAGGACGCCCAGGAGCTCGACGTCTGACACGGGCGCACGCGCCCCCGCCGATTCCCGACCGGCGTCCCCGGCCCCAGGTACAATCCCACGGTTCCCGATGTCCGGTTCCACCCCCACCAGGAAGTTCGACCGCTCGCTCGTGGACGGCCCGCTCGGCCCCGCGGTCTGGAAGCTGGCCTGGCCCACCATGCTCCAGAACCTGGTGTCCGGGCTCCAGGGCGTCGTGGACCACGCGCTCGTCGGGAACATGATGGGCTACGAGGCCAATGCCGGCATCGGCGTGGCCTGGCAGATCTTCCTCGTCGTGATCGTGTTCATGGCCTCGATCTTCACCGGCCAGGCCGTGCTCGTCGCCCGCTACGCCGGCGCCGGCGATCACGAGAAGGTGAACACGGTCGTCTACCAGGCGTTCATCACGGCCATCGGGATGTTCGCCATCCTCGCGCCGATCGGCTACTTCACCACGCCCTGGCTGCTCACGCTGGTGAACGCGGCCCCGGAGGTCCGGGCCCAGGCGCTGCCGTTCCTGCGCATCAACTTCGTGTTCAGCATCGGCATGCTGCTGTTCTACATGCTATCGGCGGCGCTGCGGGCTGCCGGCGACGCCAAGACGCCTCTGCGGCTGGGCGTCACCCTGACCGTCCTGAACCTCGTCTTGAACGTGATCCTGATCCCACGGTACGGCACCGCCGGGTCCGCGATGGGCACGTCGATCGCGGCGGCGGCCGTCAGCGGGTACGCGCTCTGGCTGCTGTTCACGAACAAGCTCGTGGTCCACTTCACCCGCGCGACGTGCACGCGTCCCGACTGGACCGTGATCCGCTCGCTGTACCGCTTCGGCCTCCCCACGGGGGTCCAGGGCATCGCCATGAACATCGGCGGCGTGATGCTGCTGCGCTTCATCGGCAGCCTCGAGCACAGCGCCGCGGCCCAGGCCGCCTACACGATCTGCTACACCGAGCTGTTCTCGATGATCACGTGGACGTCGGTGGGACTGATGGGCGCCGCCGCCACGATCGCCGGCCAGAACCTCGGCGCCGGCAAGCCGGACCGCGCGCTGCACGGCGTCTTCACCGCGGCCCGCATCGGCCTGATGGTGGCCGCCACGGTCGGCCTCATGTTCATCGCGATCCCGATTCCGCTGCTCGGGATCTTCGGCGCCACCGAGGGCACGGTCGCCGACATCGCGAAGCAGCTCCTGCGCTTCCTGGCCGTGTCCGGCTTCTTCATCAGCACGGCCCTCACCTTCACCGGCGGCCTCCAGGGCACGGGCGACACGAAGAGCCCCCTCTACATCACTCTCGTCTCGCAGATCGCGATTCCGCTCGGCTTGTGCGCGGCCCTGCAGAGCATGCGCCCGCTGCACCCGCAGGACATCTGGCTGGCGATCGTGCTCGGCCACTTCACCAGGAGCGCGCTGTCGTTCCTCAGGTTCCGGCAGGGCCGCTGGCGCGAGATCAAGGTGGACATGGAGCCGGCGCGGCCGGCGCCCGCGTCGTAGCCCGTCCGCTGACGTCGTGACGCCCGACAGCCCGCACTTCTCCGTGGACGAAGGCCCCGGGGGGCTGGTCGTCCGCGAGCGCCGCCGGATCGCGAACGTCGTCATCAGCCTGCCATTCCTGGCCGTCGCGGCCTATCTCTGGTACGGCGTCTGGCTCCTCCTCTCGTCGCACGCGCGGGCCGGGACGCTCGGGACGCCCTCCGGCTACCTGCCCATGGTCCTGCTGCTGGTGGTGTTCGGGGGCGTCTTCGCGTGGCCCGCCGATGCCCTGACGCGCCTCCGCACCGTGCGCGTACGCCGGATCGACGGGCACGTCGAGGAGACGGTGAGCCACTTCGGCCTGCCCGTGACGCGGGTGCACGCCCTTCCCGCGTTCACGACCGTGCGGATGCGCAGCCACCTGCCCAGGCGCTCCTCCCGCGCGCGTCAGCCGGCGCGCGCGCAGGTGACGCTCGTGGTCGATCTCGACCGCGCGGCCGGGCGGCCGGTTCAGGTCGCCTTCGAATACGCGCCGGACCGCATCCGCGCCCTCGCCGCGGCCGTGTCGCGGGTCACGGGGCTGCCCGTCGTGGACGCCCTCCAGGCCGGCGAGCACGAGTCCTGACCCCGCGTTTTCGCCGGCGTCACGTCGAGGTCGCGGCCGCGTCGCACGCGCTCGGTACAACTCGGTCTGCACGACGGTGTGCGGATTCCAAGAGGAGTATTCGATATGCGACTGTCACCCGGACGCACGTGGACGGCGATCACCGGTGGTGTCCTCGCCACGGGCATCATCGCGAGCGCCCACGACCGCGGCCTCACGTTCTCGGACTTCACGCCGCTCGCGGCTTCGGCGGGTGCCACCGCTGACGAGAGCCAGCCCATCACGCTCGGCAACCCGGCCTTCGAGCAGCGATCGATCGCCGACCGCGCTTCCCAGCTCGCCGCCGGAATCCCGAACTCCGGCAACTGGGACATGAACACCCTGAACGAGACGGGCCGGCGCCGCGGCCGCTTCCTGTTCACGGTCTTCGAGACGGGCCAGGCCGGCATCCAACGCCACGATCTCCGGAACGGGACCACCGACACGCTCTGGATGACGCCGTTCGCGTCGCCTGACGTACGCGGCAACGTGTCCTTCGATGCGTCGTACTGGACGCCCTGGGGCACCTTCATCACCGCCGAGGAGAGCTGGGGCGCCAATTCGCCGTACGGCCGGCTGTTCGAGCTGCGGAATCCGCTCGACGCGCCCGCGATCTTCGGCGCGCCGACGACCGGCGGCAACGGCGGCGCGGACCTCGTGCACCGGAACGTCGTGCCCAGGACCTCGCACGAGGGCATCCAGTTCGACGGCCGGGGTCACATGTACTTCGTGGACGAGCTGAACGGCGGCGCGATCTACCGCTACACGCCCGCGGCCAGCATGGGCCGCGTCATGAGCGGGAAGGCCGAGTACTTCTCGGCCGGCCAGACGGCCGTGCTCCGCGTCGGCGACGGCGCCACGCCGAACGCCACCGGCGCCTACGAGTGGATTCCCCTGACCGACCGGTTCGGCCACGCCCTGCCCGGCGCGGTCGTCGTCACGGACCCGAACGGCGTGACGTCGGTGGACGCGCGGGCGACGGCCGACGCGGCCGTCTTCAAGGGCACCGACTACCAGCGGCCCGAGGACCTGCAGATCCAGCGGGTGCGCGGCCGTGACCACCTGTACGTCACGACGACCACGACGCACGAGATCTACCGCCTCGATCTCGACCGTCAGGTGATCACGGTGTTCGCCGACCGCAACACGATCGACCTGGCCACGGGCGCCCCGGTCGGGAGCGCGCTGGCCAACCCGGACAACCTGGCCGTCGACCACGACGGCAACATCTACATCGTCGAGGACCGCAACGGCGCCGTCGACGACGACATCTGGTTCGCCTACGACCGCAACAAGGACGGCGACCTGACCGATCCGGGCGAGGGCATCGGCCGCTGGGCGTCGAACGGGACGCCGGGCTCCGAGTTCACGGGCCTCTACTTCGATCCGGACAGCCCCCACCGCGCCTGGGTCAACATCCAGCACCCCGCGAGCGGGGTCGACCGCACGATCGAGATCGCCATTCCCCACGGTCGCCGCGGCCACGACGACGGCGACCGCGACGATCGGGACGACCGGCGGTAAGTCGCCGCCCGCTGCCCCTGGCGCCGGACCTGCCCTCGCGGGTCCGGCGCACGTGTGTCCGGCGCGCGAGCGCTTCGGCCGCCCGCGTCGATGGCGGGCGAGGGGCCTGCGGCCGGACGGAGGGAGCGCCGTCGGACTACAATCGCAAGGTTCCCCCGGTCCCCGCGCGTCCGCGAGGGGCCGGCACCGAAGCGAGGCTCGAGATGTCCTCCCATTTTTCAGGTATCCGCACGGTCCTCCCGCCCCGGAACGAGCCGATCAAGGCCTATGCGCCCGGCTCTCCCGAGAAGGCCTCCCTCAAGAACCGCCTGGCCGCCATGGCCGGCGAGACCATCGACATCCCGCTCATCATCGGCGGCCGCGAGATCCGCACGGGCGATCGCGGCAGGGCCGTGATGCCCCACGCGCACGGACACGTCCTGGCCACCTGGCACCATGCCCGTCCGAAGGACGTGGCCGCCGCGATTGCCGCGGCCCAGGACGCCAAGCGCGAGTGGTCGAGCTGGCCCTGGGAGGACCGCGTCGCGGTGTTCCTCAAGGCGGCCGAGCTCCTGGCGACCACGTGGCGCGACACGCTGAACGCCGCGACGATGCTGAACCAGTCGAAGACGGTCTTCCAGTCGGAGATCGACGCCGCCTGCGAGCTCGTCGACTTCTGGCGGTTCAACACCGCCTTCGCGGCGGATCTGATGGCGGAACAGCCGGTCTCCACGCAGGCGATGTGGAACCAGAGCGACTACCGGCCGCTCGAGGGCTTCGTCTACGCCGTCTCTCCGTTCAACTTCACGGCGATCGGCGGGAACCTCACGACGACGCCCGCGATGATGGGCAACACGGTGGTCTGGAAGCCGGCGCAGACGGCGATGGTCAGCGCCTACTACACGATGAAGCTGCTCGAGGCGGCCGGCCTGCCGCCCGGGGTCATCAACTTCGTGCCCGGCGATCCGGTCCTCGTGAGCGACGTCGCCCTGAACTCGCCCGACCTGGGCGGCATCCACTTCACCGGGTCCACGGGCGTGTTCCAGCACATGTGGGAGCACGTCGGCACGAACATCCGGAAGTACCGCTCCTATCCTCGACTGGTGGGTGAGACGGGTGGCAAGGACTTCATCATGGTCCATGCCTCCGCCGATCCCCAGGAAGTGGCCGTCGCCATGGTCCGCGGCGCCTTCGAGTACCAGGGCCAGAAGTGCAGCGCGGCCAGCCGCGTGTACGTCCCGAAGTCGCTGTGGCCCGACGTCCGCGAGCGCGCCGTCGCGATGATGCGCGAGATCAAGATGGGCGATCCGCGCGACTTCCGGAACTTCATGGGCGCCGTGATCGACAGGAAGGCGTTCACGAAGATCAGCGGCTACATCTCCCATGCGCGGCGCAACGCCAAGGTGGTGCAGGGCGGCGGCTGCAACGGACGGGTGGGCTACTTCGTCGAGCCGACGCTCGTGCAGACCGACGACCCGGGCTATCGGCTCATGTGCGAGGAGATCTTCGGGCCGGTGCTCACCGCGCACCCCTACGCGGACCGCAAGTTCGACGAGATGCTGCAGGTCGTGGACCAGACCTCGCCCTACGCGCTCACGGGCTCGATCTTCGCCCGCGACAGGGCCGTCATCCGCCAGGCGTCGGCCGCGCTCCGGAACGCGGCCGGCAACTTCTACGTGAACGACAAGCCGACGGGCGCCACCGTGGGGCAGCAGCCGTTCGGCGGCGCGAGGGCCTCGGGCACCAACGACAAGGCCGGATCGAAGATGAACCTGCTGCGCTGGACGAGCGCCCGGTCGATCAAGGAAACCTACGATCCGCCCAAGGACTACACGTACCCCTTCATGGGCGAAGAGTAGGCGGCCGACCCGCCGGTGAGGCGCGCGTCGGCAGGCCGCCGCCGCCGGACGACGCGCGGCGATCCAATCGTTGTGTCCGGCGCGCATTCGTGTGAGAGTGGCGCCGTGACCGAGCCCGCTCCGTCCCGCCGCGCGTTCCTCGTCCAGCCCGCCCTGGCCGTCCTGGCGGCCAGCCGGGGCGCAGCCCTGCCCGCGCCCGCCGTCGAGGTCCCGGGCACCGCCGCCGTCCAGGCCCCTGGACGCCCGCGGCGTTCGCTGGCCAGGCCGGGCCCGATGCTGCCGCCGGCCCAGGCCGTGATCACGAGCGTCCACGGCAAGCCCGGCGACCCCGACGAACTGGCCGTGCTCTGGACGTTCGTCGTGAACGGCGACCCCGCGCAGGTGGGCGTCGCCGCCGGCGACGAGCACATCGCCGGCGGGCTGATCGGCCTGCACAAGGCGTTCGTCCTGAACGTGCCGACGGCGTCGATGATCCACGGGTTCGACGTCCTCGACTTCAGCTCCAGCCGGCCCGGCGACAAGTACGCGAAGTCCGGCTTCACGCGCGGCGAGGCCACGATGGTGAAGGCGCCCACCGTCAACGAGGCGCCGATTCAGCTCGAATGCCGGCTGCTCCACACACTGCGGGTCCCGCCGATGCGGACCGTGCACATCGCCGAGGTCGTGGCGACCACGGTGCACGACGGCATCTGCGACCCCGACGGCCGTCTCCGGCCGGGCGCGGCGGCGTTCTTCGGAATGGCCGCGGGTTGCGGTGAGTTCTTCACGCTCGGCCAGAAGGTCGGCCACATCGGCCAGAGCGTGGGCCGGACCGACATCCGCTACTGACGTCCCGTGACGGCGCCGTCCTCGCCTCCCACGCGGAGCGCGCTCACCGCCATCGGCCCGGGGCTGCTGGTGGCCGCCGCCGGCATCGGCGCCGGCGACATCGTCTCGGCCACGATGGCCGGCGCGAGTCACGGCGTGACGCTCCTCTGGGCCGTGGCCCTCGCGGCCGGCCTCAAGTGCGTGCTCAACGAGGGGATCGCCCGCTGGCAGCTCGCCTCCGGCCTGACGGCCATCGAAGGCTGGTCCCTGTACCTGCCGTGGGGCGTCCGCGCCTACTTCGCGGTGTATCTGCTCCTGTGGACGGTGTCGGTGAGCGCCGCGCTCACGAGCGCGTGCGGGCTGGGCCTGGCGACGCTCACGGGCGGCGCCGTGCCTCGCCCGTGGGGCGCCGTCGGGCACTCGCTCGTGGGCGGGGCCGTGGTGCTGGCCGGCGGATTCTCAGGCTTCGAGAAGGTGATGAAGGTGCTGATCGGCACCATGTTCCTGGCCATCGTGACCTGCGCGGTCGTGACCTTCGCCGAGCCTTCCGCGGTGCTCCGCGGCCTCGTCGTGCCGGCGATGCCGGCGGGCGGCGGCGGGTCCGTGCTGTCGGTGCTGGGCGGCGTCGGCGGGTCGATCGCGATGCTCGCCTACAACTACTGGCAGCGCGAGGAAGGCATGGAGGGCGCGGGATGGCTGCCGTTCGTGCGTGCCGACATCGCGGTCGCCTACGTCTTCACGGCCGTGTTCGGCATGGCCGTGATGATCGTCGCCACCGAGGCCTTCCACGTGCCGGGCGTGGCCATCACCAACGCGCAGGCCGTCACCACGATGGCCGAGACGCTGGGCGCCACGATTGGACCTGCCGGGTTCTACGTCTACGCCGTCGGCTTCTGGTCGGCGGTCTTCGCGTCCCTGCTCGGCGTGTGGCAGAGCCTGCCGTACCTGTTCGCCGACGTCTACGGCGTGCTGCGCGGGTATTCGCGGGCGCACCGGGACGAGATCACGCGCGTGAGCAGTCCGGTGTACCGGGCCGCGCTGGCGTTCGTCGTGCTCACGCCCGTGCCGTTCGCGTTCGTCGATCAGCCGCTCGTCGTGATCCGCACCTTCACGATCGTCGGCAGCCTGTTCATTCCCTTCCTGGCCGGCACGCTGCTGTACCTCAACAACCGGCGGATCCCCCCGGGCAGCGCCGTGCCGGCCAATTCCCTGCTCGTGAACGCCGCCCTGGTGGCGGCGCTGGTCGTGTTCGCGGCCGTCGGCGCCTCGGAGGCGGGACTGCTCGGGCGATAATCCCGCGGGTGAGCCTCATCGACCACCCGCGTCCGGCGTTTCCGCCCGAGGCGGCGCGACGCCTGCTCGTGGACCACTTCGGCCTGGACGGGGAGGTGTCCTCCCTCGACAGCGAGCGTGACCAGAACCTCCTCGTCGCGTCGCCCGGGGGCGCTGTCGTCTTCAAGATCGTCAACGCCGCCGAGCCGCCCGATGCCGTGGCCTTCCAGACGGCCCTGCTCCTCCACGTGGCGGCCCACGGCGCCGACCTGCCGCTCCCCAGGATCGTGCCGTCGACGACCGGGGCGGCCATCGCGCACGCCGTCGGGCCCACGGGCGAACGCCATGCGCTGCGGGTCGTCACGTACCTGGAGGGCGCGCCGCTCGGGACCTGCGGCGGCGGCACGGTGGAGGCGCTCCGCGATCTCGGCCGCGTGCTGGGCAGGCTCGATGCCGTCCTGGGCAGCTTCGGCCACCCCGGCGCTTTCCGGGAGTTCGACTGGAGCATCCGCCAGACGCTCCGCTCGCGCGGGCGCCTCCCCGCGATTCGGGACGAGCGCCGACGGGCGCTCGTGGCCGCGCATCTCGATCGTTTCGAGCAGGTCGTCGTGCCCGCGATGCCGCGCCTGCGGCATTCGGTGATCCACAACGACGCCAACGACTGGAACGTGCTGGCGGCGCCGTCGTCGGACCGGATCACCGGGCTCATCGACGTGGGCGACGCGGTGTTCGCGCCGACCGTGACCGAGGCCGCGATCGCGGCGGCTTACGCGATCCTCGCGGGAGACGACGCCGTCGCCCGGGCGCGGGCGGTGGTGGCCGGCTACCACGAGGCCTTGCCGCTCACGGACGAGGAGGTCGACCTGGTGCCCGACCTGATGGCCGCGCGCCTCGCCATCAGCGTGAGCGTGGCGGCGTCACGCCGGGCGGTCTCCGACGATCCGTACCTGTTCGTCTCCGAAGCGCCGGCATGGCGCGCGCTCGAGTGGCTGGCCGCCGACGGTGCGTCAACGCTGCGACACGTGCTTCGCGCCGACTGCCGGACCGCCCGGGCCGCGCTCCCGCCGCGCCTGGACGACGCCGCGCTGGCCGAGGCGCGCCGTCGGCTCCTCCCGCCAAACCTGAGCCTCAGCTACCGGACGCCCCTGCACATCGTGTCGGGCCAGGACGTCTGGCTGACCGCTGCCGACGGGCGCCGGTATCTCGACTGCTACAACAACGTGGCCCACGTCGGGCACGGTCATCCCAGGATCGTGGCCGCCCTGGCGGCGCAGGCCGCCGTCCTGAACACGAACACCCGGTACCTGCACGAGAACGTCGTGGCGTACGCCGAGCGGCTCCGGGCCACGCTGCCGCCGGGCCTCGACACGTTCTTCTTCGTGAACTCGGGCAGCGAGGCCAACGATCTGGCGCTCCGCATCGCGCGAACGGCCACCGGACGGCACGGTGTGGTCGTCCTCGACTGGGCCTACCACGGCCACACCCAGGCGCTCATCGAGATCAGCCCGTACAAGTACAAGCGCCGCGGCGGGCGCGGCCGGTCCCCCTTCGTCACCGAGCTGCCGCTGCCGGACGTCTATCGGGCGCCCGACGACTGGCGGCCGTTCGAGCACGGAGCCCGGTTCGCCGCCGAGGCTCGCCGCCTCCTGGCCGGGGCCGGCGGCGCGGCGGCGCCCGCGGCGTTCATCGCCGAGACGGTCCCGAGCGTCGGCGGGCAGATGTTCCTCCCGGAGGGCTACCTGGCCGAGGTCTACGACGCCGTCAGGCGGATGGGGGCGCTCTGCATCGCCGACGAGGTGCAGGTCGGGTTCGGGCGGGTCGGCACCCGCATGTGGGCGTTCGAGGAGCACGGGGTCGTGCCCGACATCGTCACGATGGGGAAGCCCGCCGGTGCCGGCCACCCGCTCGGCGTCGTCGCCACGACCCGCGAGGTCGCGGCCGCGTTCTCCAACGGCATGGAGTACTTCAACACCTTCGGCGGCAACCCCGTGTCGTGCGCCGTGGGCCTGGCCGTCCTCGACGTCCTCGACGAGGGGCGGCTCCTGGAGAACGCCCGCGTCCAGGGGCAGGACCTGCTCGATCGCTTCCGAGCGCTCGCCGACCGGCATCCCTGCCTCGGCGACGTCCGGGGCCGCGGCCTGTTCCTGGGGCTGGACGTCGTGTCCGATCGCCGGACGAAGGCCCACGACGGCGAGACGGCGAGGGCCGTGGTGAACCACGCGGTGGAGATGGGCGTCCTGCTCGGGACCGATGGCCCCCAGGACAACGTGATCAAGGTGCGCCCGCCGATGACGTTCACGCGTGCCCATGCCGACCTGCTCGTCGGCGTGCTCGACCGGGCGCTGTCGGCGGCGGGCGGATGAGGGCGCCCGCAGGCGGGTGAGCCCGCCCGCTACCAGCGGAACAGCTTCGTGACCTTGACGACGACCGACCGGTTCTCGAGCTCGGGATAGCCGGGACGCGTGGTCGTGCGGCCGTCGCTGTAGACGACGAACAGCTCGCTCCCGGGCTGGTACTCCCACCGGAACCTGACGTTGGTCGACATCGACTGCGTGCGCGACTGGTACTGGATCAGGGCCGCGACGAACATCCGGGGCGTGACCGTGAACGTCCAGCGCGTGCTGACGAGGTCGGTGTTCGCCTCGCCGTACGGCGTGTCCACGTGGTTGCGCGAAAGCGTCGGCTCCACGTAGAAGCGGGGCGTGAACTCCACCCGGCCACGCCACGTGACCTCGGTGAGCGTGCCGTCGTAGAATCCGCCGCGGTTCAGGATGATGCCGCCCGAGACGCGCCGCTGCAGGCCCATCGTGTACTGCACCTTGGCCTGCGTGAACCGATAGCCACCCACCGGCACGGTCACGTTTCGCGCCACCTCGAACGGCTCGGCCAGGGCCTCGTAGGCCTGCGTCACCTCGGCGTTCAGGAAGTCGCCGTTGGCGAGCTCCATGTTGAACGTGCCCTGGTACTCCTCCGACTCGACGTCGCCGCTCGCCGAGCCCGTGATGTAGTCGGCGCTGGCCATGTAGAACAACTTGCGGACGCCCTTGAGCCGCTTCGGGCGCGGGCTGAAGCGCACCTGCCCGTACGACCGGCGGAAGGCCGAGCGGCGCATGAACCCCACTTCGGGGTTGAAGCCCTCGCCGACGAACAGGTGCTCCACGTTGACGCCGTAGCGATCGGCGTTCCAGTCGAAGCGCCCGCGGTAGCTCTGTTCGCTGCCCTCCGCGTTCGCCGTGTCGGTGCCGGCCCAGTACGCGTTGATGAAGACGTCGCTGCGTACGTTGAACTGCGCGTCCATGCCGGCCGTGTAGCCGCCCTTGCCGCCGCCCGACGGCTGGCGGCTGGTGGCCACCATGCCGATCCGGCTGCGACTCAACACGTCGCGGTTCACGCGCAGCACCGAGTAGTTCGTCAGCGGGACGCTGGCCGACGGCACGTCATCGGTCTCCATGGACAGCGCGCCGACCTGCCACGGGCCCGAGCGGCCCAGCACGCGAGCGCCCCCGATGATCGGCACGACGGTGCCGTCCGACAGCCCGATACGCCGGCTGTAGAACAGGATCGGCGTGAGGTTGTTTCCGCCGCCGCCACCCCCGCCGCCACCCCCCCCGCCGCCGCCGCCACCGCCACCGCCGCCCCCACCGCCGCCACCCCCACCGCCCCCGCCGACGCCGCCGAACGCGAACGCGTCCTGGCCCTCGAGGAAGAAGTCGCGCTTCTCAGGGAAGAACAGCGAAAACCGCGTCAGGTTCACCTGCGCGTCGTCGTCCTCCACCTGGGCGAAGTCGGTGTTGTAGGTGAAGTCGGCGACGAACTGCTGCGTGACGCCCCACTTCACGTCCGCGCCGAAGTTGGCGTCGCCCTTGTTGCTGAACGCGGGATCGGCCGTGCGGTTCGTGAGCAGCGATCCCAGCGCGTACGGCTTCACGTCGAGGTTCAGCGCCTTCGGCGGCGTCTTCAGATCGACGAGCGCCGCCGCGTCCGAAATCTTGTTGAGGCCCCGTCGGCCCCAGGAGGCCGGGACGAGGTTCAGGTATGACACCTCGTTCTTCCAGCGCACCATGCGCCGGACGTTCACGTTCCAGACGTCGCCGCCCTCCTTGAAGCGGATCGACCGGAACGGGACGCGCATCTCGAGCATCCATCCGCCGTCGAAGTCGCGGGCGGCCGCCTGCCACAGGCCATTCCAGTTCGGGCTCGGCTGCTCGTTGGTCGTGCTCCAGTCGAACATGCCCCCGAGCCGGTTCGCCGAGAACCCGAATCCGTTCCGGCGATCGTTGAACGTGTCGAACAGGACCGCCAGGTGGTCCTGGTTGTACATGTTGAACGAGTCGCGCCGCATCTCGTTCGCGACGCGCCGCAGCGGCTCGGTCTCCCACAACCGCGCGCCCACGTAGACGTTCTGGTCGTCGTAGAAGATCCAGACGTCGGTCTTCTCGGTGGCGGGCTGGCCCTCGAACGGCTCCTGCTGGACGAATCCTGACAGCGGCTCCACCGTCTCGTACACGGACTCGGTGAGCGCCCCGTCGAGGGTGAACGGGCCGTCGAGCCTGACGGCCTTCACCGTGGCTCTCCCGGACTCGTCGCGGGACATGACCACCGTCGGTTGCGTGGGGGCGGGCGCCGCGGGCGCGGCCGGAGTCCCCGTTTCCGGCTGGGCCGACGCCACGGACGCCCAGAGCAGGAGGGCCCAGAGGGTCGCGGCTCTGGCGCCCACACGTCGACCGGAAAGGACCTTCGCGACCACGGGAAGCCATCATTGAAACACACGTCCCCTGACCGGCCAACGCCCTCGGCGTAACGAGTTGTCTCCGCGTGCAGATCCGCGAGCGCGGACACCGTCCAGGCCACACGGAAGCCTACGGCAGTGCGTGGACCGGCGCCGTCCGGTGGTCCGCCCAGTCCTCGGCCAGGATGGTCCACAAGGCCTGGTCCCGCGCCCGGTCCTGGCGCCGGAACGAATCGCGGAGGACGGCCTCGCAGGTGGCGCCAACCTTGGCCAGCGCCCCGTTGCCCCTCCCGTTGGCGACGGCCGTCCGGGCTTCGAGGCGGCGCACGCCGAGCCGTGCGACGGCAAAGTCCACGACGAGCGGCGCGGCCGCCCCGAAGAGGCCGGTCCCCCAGTGCCGCGCGCCAAGGGCGAAGCCCCAGTCCGCCAGGCCCCGTCCGGGGTCCAGGCAGCGCACCTGGAAGACGCCGGCAGCCTCGTCCGAGCCCGGCGCCATGGCCACGAACCCGGCGTGTCGGCGGCCGCCGCCTTGCCTGGCCCATGTCACGAACCGCCGGACGTCTTCCAGGGTCGCCGGCGCCGGGGCCAGGTGGCGGGTCACCTCGTCGTCGGAGAGCAGCGCGAACAGCGGCTCGACGTCGTCATCGCGCACGGGGCGGATTCGGACTCCGGAGAGCCGCGTGACTGCCCCGACGGCGTCCATCAGCGGCCGCCGGCCTGACCAGCCGGCGCCGGCGGGGGAGCGGCGGCCCCGGATGCGGGCGCCCCGGCGTCCGGCACGTCCATCTGGATGCCGCAGGCGTCGGCGAGTGCCTCGAGGTCCGCCTGGATCGCATCGAGCCATGGTTCGCCTCGGCCGGTGGCGTTGCCCCAGACGATGTTGGCCTCGTCAGGGGCGCAGTTGCCCCACACGATGTTCTGCCCCCACACGACGTCGTCCCAGGCCGGCGCGGGAACGGGCGGTGCGGCGGGTTGCCCGGGTGGGCCGACGGCTGCGGGCGACCCGGCGAAGGGGCCGGCGACCAGAGCGGCGAGGAGGCTCAGAACGGGAACGGGGTGAGTCGGGCGTCGGTGAGTGGTCATGCCCGTTGGCGAAGGCAACGCGTCTGCCAGTCCCGCCCGCCGGCCAGTCTTGTGGCCTGACGTCGATGATTCAGGCCAGTTCTGGCCGATTCATCGGCATCCCCGCCGCGCGCGTCCGGTGCCGGGGCCCGCCGGGTACGCAGAATCCGCCCAGCGCGGCCGGCGGCCGGATCACACGTTCTGCCACCCCGCCGCCCCCTGGAGCAGCGCCGCGACCTTGGCCGTCAGCGTGGCGGGGCCACCGCCCGTGTGCAGGAACACGACCGTATCGCTCGGCTCGAGCTCGCCGCTCCGGACGTGCGCGACGAGGGCCGCCATGGCCTTGGCGGTGTAGGTCGGATCGAGGACGAGGGCCTCGGTGCGCGCGACGAGGAGCAGGGCGTCCATGGCGTCCGGCGTCGGCAGCCCGTAGCCGTCGCCGATGTAGCCCTGATCGGTGAAGTACCGTGCCCCCAGCACCGAGTCGCCCTGCCCCAGGAGCAGCGCCGCATCGCGGGCCGCCCGGCGCGCCCGCTCGATCTTCTCGTCCTCTCCGGCGCTCACGGCCACCCCGTAGAGCTCGAAGGACGGCTCCAGCAGGTGGGTGCCGAGCGTCAGGCCCGCTTGTGTCCCACGCGAGCCGCTGGCGTAGTACACGCGGCGCGCCCCGGCGCCCAGGGCCTCGAGCTGCCCCGCCAGCTCCAGGACGCCGGCCACGTAGCCCAGCGCCCCGACGGGGCTGGAGCCTCCCACCGGGATGGTGTACGGGCGCCCGCCGCGCCCACGAAGGTCCGCCTCGATGGCCGCCACCACCGCCTCGTCGTGTCCGACGGCGAGCATCGGATCCACGGACGGCACGAAGTGAAGGCGCGCCCCGAACAGGCGATCCAGGAGCAGGTTGCCGTCGAGCGGCGGAGAAGCCTCGGTGGTCGTGAGCACGAGGTCGACGTCCAGGCCGCAGCGGGCGCCGGCGGCGGCCGTCATCCGCGCGTGGTTCGACTGCACCGCGCCGGTGGTGATGAGGGAGGTCGCCCGGCTCGCCAGCGCGTCGCCCAGCAGGAACTCCAGCTTGCGCGCCTTGTTGCCCCCCAGCCCCAGCCCGGTCAGGTCGTCGCGCTTGACCAGGATGCGGGGGCAGCGGGTCCGGCCCCCCAGCGCCTCGCGGAGGCGGATCGCGTCGTCCAGCGGTGTCGGCAGCGTCGCCAGCGGCGTTCGCGGACGGGCCGCCAGCTGTCGGGCGAGGGCGTCTCGAGTCATGCGCGGCCGCGGCCGGCGGCCGGCAGGATTATACGAGGCCCGCGCGCGTCGTGGGTGCGGGGGTCAGGCCGCCGCGGCCTTCCCCATCGGCGCCGACATCACGCTCACGACGGCGGGCATGCCCTCGCACTCGAACGTGATGCGGTCCACGCTGTGCGAGGTCGGCACGCGGATCGTGTAGCCCTCGCCGTGGACGACGGCCGGCAGCGACAGGTGGCAGGAGCCCGACAGCAGGGCCTTGACGTTGCCGCCCAGCATGTTGCTGAGCTCGCCCACCGCGTCCTGCATGTCCTCCGCCCGCGGCGTCCGCGAGCCCAGGCCGAACATCGCCGAGGCGATGCGCTCGGCGAGCGACTTGGGCACCTGGAGCACCACGGCCACCTGCTGGTCGCCCGTGATGTTCACGATGCCGTCGATCGTCGCCGCGTCCCCGGGGAGCGACACCTCGGCCTCCGCGGGCCGGGCCGTGAAGCCCAGCGTGGTCAGCCAGATCTCGTCGACGATCCGGACGATGTCCTCTCGTGCCACCATGGCTACGCCGCTCCCTTCCGCGGCGCCGATTCCACCGCGCCGACCTTGCAGTAGCACCCCGCCCGCTCGAACTGCATCCGCTTGAAGGCGTCCGTCAGGCCCATGGTCGTCTCGGCGCCGCCGAGGAACAGGTAGCCGTCCGGGGCGAGTTGCCGATCCAGCCTCGACAGGATCTGCCTCTTCGCGTCCACGTCGAAGTAGATCATCACGTTGCGCAGCATGATGATGTCGAAGGTCGGCATCGACTGCCACGGCTTCACCAGGTTGAGCTGATCGAACTTGACGCGCTCTCGCACCTGCGGCTTCAGCTGCCACTCGGTGCCCGCCTTCTCGAAGTACTTCACCAGGTAGGTGGCCGGCAGGCCGCGGTTCATCTCGACCTGGTTGAAACGTCCCTGGCGTGCGCGCTCCAGCACGTCGAGGTTGATGTCGGTCGCGAAGTGGCTCACCTTCCACGACTCGAGCTGGGGGAAGTGCTGCATCAGCATCATGACGACCGAATACGGCTCCTGGCCCGTGGACGAGGCGCCGTACCAGATCTTGAGCTCACGCGAGGCCGCCCGCGACTCCATCAGCTTGGGGATGATGTGCTCGCGCAGGGCATCGAAGGGCGCGGCGTCCCGGAAGAACGTCGTTTCGTTCGTGGTCATCGCCTCGACGACCGCGCGCCGGAGCACGAGGTCGCGGCCCTTGAGCGCGTTGGTCAGGGCCGCCATCGAGTCGAGCTTGAACTGCTTGGCGATCGGACCGAGCCGCGACTCGACCAGGTACTGCTTGCCCACCTCCAGCACGATGCCGGCCTGGTCGAAGACGAAGGAACGGATGTAGTCGAAGTCCTGTGGCGAGATGTTCACGACGCCCTCGCAGCTGTGACGCGGGACGTGGCCGCGACGCGGCGCACGATTTCCCCGGCGATCATGTTGAGTGGCAGCACCCGGTCGGCGAGCCCGGCCCGTGCGACGAACCCTGGCATGCCCCAGACGACGCTCGAGTCCTCGTCCTGCGCGAGGACCTGCCCGCCGGCGTCACGGACCAGCTCGCAGCCGCGCAGGCCGTCCTGGCCCATGCCCGTCAGGATCACGCCGAGCACCGCGCCGTGGTACACGTCCACCACCGACCGGAACATGACGTCCACGGCCGGGCGGCACGAGTTCTCGGGCGGCGCCTGGTTCAGGGAGACCACCGTGCCGGTGGCCACTCGGTCGAGCACCATGTGATAGTCCCCGGGCGCGATATAGGCCGTGCCCGGGTTGAGCCGCATCGCCGCCTGTCCCTCGACCACCTCGATGGCCGACTGGGCGTTGAGCCGGTCGGCGAGGAGCCGCGTGAACATCGGCGGCATGTGCTGCGTGATGACGATCGGCACCGGCAGGGTCTTGGGAAGCGCCGGCAGGAGTTCGGCGAGCGCGTTCGGGCCCCCGGTGGACACGCCGATGGCGACGACCTCGATGTGGCCTGGCGCGGGCGCGGGCGCGGCCGCCGGTGCTGCCGGCGGGATGGCCGGGCGCACGGGCGCGACCGGACGCGCGGCCGTCGCGGGTGCCGGCAGGCCCACCGGCCGGCCGGCCAGCGCCTTGATCTTGGGGATGAGATCCGTCCGGACCGTCTCGAGGCCGGCGGTCACGCTGCCGACGTTGGCGGGCTTGGTCGCGTAGTCGGAGGCGCCGGCCGCGAGGGCGTCGAGGGTGGCGACGCCGCCCCGCTCCGTGAGCGTGCTGAACATGATGACGGGGAGCTTCGGCCAGGTCTTGCGCAGCTCCCGGACGGTCTCGATGCCGTTCATGTCCGGCATCTCGACGTCCATCGTCACCACGTCCGGATTGCACTGCGGGATCTTCTGCAGCGCGATCCGGCCGTTCGCGGCCGTGCCGACCACCTCGATCTCGGGATCGGCGGCGAGCACGTCGCCGACGAGCCGCCGGATCACGACGGCGTCGTCCACGATGAGGACGCGGATCCGGCTCACGCAGCCGCTCCCGAAGGCAGGCCCAGGAGGCGCAGCTTGTCCTCGATCACGGCCTTCGTGAAGGGCTTCATGACGTACTCGTTGGCGCCCGCCTCGAGGGCCTTCACCATCTGGCTCATCTCGATCTCGGTCGTCACCATCATGAGCTTGACGCCGGCGAGGGCGTTGTCGGCCTTCACGGCCTGGACGAGCTCGAGGCCGTTCATCTCGGGCATGTTCCAGTCCACGAGCGCGATGTGCGTGTCGGGATGCGACTGGAGGTACAGGAGCGCCTCGCGGCCGTGGCGGGCCTCCGCCGCCTGGTAGCCGAGCTCGGTCAGCATCTTGACGAGAATCGATCGGATGGCTCGGGAGTCGTCGACGACGAGGGCCTTCATGGATACTCCTTGCACGCGCGAGAGCGCGCGTGCCGAACGGCGCCGGGCGGCGTCCTCGGGGAGGACGTCCACCCGTCTGTGATGGCCTAGACCTTGAAACGGCCCACCAGTCCCTGAAGGTCGGCGGCCATCTTCGTGAGCTGGGCGGCGGACTTCTGCGTGTCCGACGCGCCCTCGCTGGTGCTGGTCGCCGCGGAGGCGACGCCGGAGATGTTCTGCGCGATCTCGGTGCTGCCCTTGGCGGCTTCCGTGACGTTGCGCGTGATCTCGTTCGTGGTCGCGGTCTGTTCCTCCACCGCGCTGGCGATGGTGTTCGAGATGTCGTTGATCTGATCGATGATCTGGCTGATGGTGCCGATGGCCTCGACGGCGCCCTTCGTGTCGGCCTGGATCGCCTCGATCTTCTGGCCGATGTCCTCGGTGGCCCGGGCGGTCTCCTTGGCGAGCTCCTTCACCTCGTTGGCGACGACCGCGAAGCCCTTGCCGGCCTCGCCGGCCCGGGCGGCCTCGATGGTGGCGTTCAGCGCGAGCAGGTTGGTCTGCTGCGCGATGGACGTGATCACCTTGATCACCTTGCCGATTTCGGCGGAGCTGTCTCCGAGCTTCGCGATCGTGTCGTTGGTGGTCTCGGCCACCTTGACCGCGGCGTTGGCGACCTTCGCGGCCTCCGTGGCGTTGGCCGCGATCTCCTTGATCGACGCGCTCATCTCCTCGGTCCCGGTCGCCACGGTCTGGATGTTCGACGACACCTGCTCCGAGGCCGCGGACACGACGTTGGCCTGCGCCGAGGTCTCGTTGGCGCTCGCGCTCATCTGCTGGCTGACGGCCGTCAACTCCTCCGACGAGCTCGCGAGCGCCTGCGCGTTCTGGATGATGCCCGACACGGACTTCCGGATCTCGGCGAAGAAGCCTGCGAGCGCCTCGCCCATCTGGCCGGCGGCGTCGGAGCCGCGCACCGTGAGCTCGCGGGTGAGGTCGCCCTGGCTGGCGGCGTTCACGACCTCCAGCATCGCGTCGACCTTCTGCTGCAGGTCGATCTTGGCCCGCACCTGCGCGGTCGTGTCGGTGGCGTACTTGACCACCTTGAACGGCCGGCCGTTCATGTCGAGGATCGGGTTGTAGGAGGCCTGGATCCACACCTCCTTGCCGCCCTTGCCGATCCGCTTGTACTCGCCGGCCTGGTACTCGCCACGGCCCAGCGCCGCCCAGAACGCGCGGTACTCGTCGCTCGCGGAGACGCCGCGCTCCACGAACAGGCTGTGGTGGCGGCCCTTGATCTCGTCGAGCCGGTAGCCCAGCGCGCCGCAGAAGTTGTCGTTCGCCGTGCGGATGGTGCCGTCGAGGTCGAACTCGATCACGGCCTGCGACTTCCCGATGGCCGCGAGCTGGCCCTGGTAGTCGGCGTTCTGGAGCTTCGTCGCCGTGATGTCGGTGGCGTACTTCACGACCTTGAACGGCCGGCCGCTCATGTCGAGGATCGGGTTGTAGGACGCCTGGATCCAGACCTCCCTGCCGCCCTTGCCCAGCCGCCGGTACTCGCCGGCGTCGAACTCCCCGCGGCCGAGCTTCTCCCAGTGGGCACGGTACGCCGCGGTCTTCACCTCGGACCTGTCCACGAACATGCTGTGGTGCCTGCCCTGGATCTCCGCGAGGGAGTACCCCATCGCCTTCAGGAAGTTGTCGTTGGCGGTGAGGATGGTGCCGTCCAGCTCGAACTCGATGACCGCCTGGGCCTTGCCGATCGCCCTGAGCTGCCCCTCGTGGTCGGCGGTCTTCAGCTTCGTCGCCGTGACGTCGCTGGCGAACTTGATCACCTTGTACGCCTTGCCGTCGGCGTCGAGGATCGGGTTGTAGCTGGCGAGGATCCAGACGTCCTTGCCGCCCTTCCCGAGGCGACGGAACTCGCCGGCCTGGGCCTGGCCGGCCCGAAGCGCGTTCCAGACCTTCTTGTAGTCCGCCCCGGCGGCCTCGGCGGGGTCGACGAACATCCGATGGTGGCGGCCCTGGATCTCGTCGAGGGCGTAGCCCATGACGGCCAGGAAGTTGTCGTTCGCCGTCACGATCGTGCCATCGAGCTGGAACTCGATGACCGCCTGGGTACGGCGAATCGCCGCCACCTGGCCGCGCAGGTCCATCAAGTCCTGGGCGTCGACTTCCACCACCGGTGCTGCTGCCTGGCTCTCTGTGCTCACGTCCGTGCTCCGTTGTCTCGACGTCGATCGGTAGTGCCTGGCCGGGCGCGGCGCCCGTGCGGTGGGGCCGTCAGTTCCGGCGGTCGCCGCCGTCGCCGTCCAGCGAGGCCGTGCGTTCGACGTCGAGCGCCAGCAGCAGGCTGTCCTTCAGCTTGTAGACGCCCGTGACCAGCTCGCGCGCCGCGCCCCGGATGGTGTCGGGCGCCGGCTCGAAATCGGAGGCCGCCGCTTCCACCACGTCGCCGATCTCGTCGACGAGCAGGCTGACCACGCCGTCCGAGGTCCGCACCACCACGTTCATGGGCTGTTCCCCGTCGTGCCGTACCGGGAGCTCGAGGCGGTGGCGAAGGTCGATGGCCGTGACGATCTGGCCCCGAAGGTTGATGAGGCCCCGGACGACGGACGGCGCGAGCGGCACGTGCGTCATGTCCTGGTACCGGATGACTTCCTGCACCTTCAGCACCTCGACACCGAAGTAGTACTGGTCGAGCATGAAGGTCGCGAACTGCTTCGTGCTTGCGGCTTCGGCGCCGGGCGCGTGCGACGTGGCTGCGGATGTGGTCATGGTCGTCCTCGGCGGCCCGTCAGGCGGCGGCCTTGATGTCTTCCTGATCCGGAACGGCGAGTCGCACCACGGCCGCCACGTCCACGAGCTCGGTCACGCGCTGCTGGATGACGGCGGAGCCGAGCGTGCCGCGGCGGGCGCCCGTCTTGGTCGGCACGATCGCCTCGGTCACGATGTCCACGATCTGGTCCACCACGAGGCCGACGCTGCGGCCGCGGTCGGCGAAGACGATGACCTGCTTCGGGTCGGCCTCCTCCGCGGCGGTCGCGCCGAAGAACTTGGCGAGGCTGACGAGAGGCAGGATCTCGCCGCGGTACTGCACGACGAGCTCGCCACCCGAGCGCTCCAGGTCGTTCGAGGCGAACTCCTCGAGCCGCGCGACGAGGCGCAGGGGAATCGCCATCCGCTCGGCGCCGTTGGCGCGGAACAGCAGCCAGGTTTCCTCGTTGCTGTCGCGGCGCGCCACGGTGGACTCGCGTTCTGCCAGCGTCCGGCGGTCGCTGGTCTTGCCGAGGACGTTGGCCTGGTGGGCCAGCCTCGTGACGTCCAGGATGAGGGCCACGTGGCCGTCGCCCATGATGGTGGCCCCCGCGAACACCTGGACGGCCTTCAGCTGGCGGCCGAGCGGCTTGACCACGATTTCCTCGGTGTCGCTGACGCCGTCGACCACGAGGCCGAACTGGCGGTCGTCGGCCTTCAGCACGACGATGTTGGCCACGTCGCCGTCGACCTTCGACTCGAGTCCCAGCTCCTTGTGGAGCATCACGAGCGGGAGCAGGTTGCCTCGCAGGCGATGGAACGCCGCGCCGCCGATCCGCTCGATGCCCGTCCGCAGCTGCTCGCCCTCGAGGCGGACCAGCTCGAGCAGGCTCACCTGCGGAATGGCGAAGAGCTCGCCGCCCGTGGACACCATGAGCGCCGGGATGATGGCGAGCGTGAGCGGGATGCGGATCTTGAGGGTCGTGCCTTCGCCGACCTTGCTCTGGATGTCGACGGTGCCGCCGATCTTCTCGATGTTCGTCTTGACGACGTCCATGCCGACGCCGCGGCCGGACACGTTCGTGATCTTCTCGGCCGTGGAGAACCCCGGCAGGAAGATCATGCGCAGGACCTCCTGGTCGCCCAGTCGCGCGGCCTGCTCGGCCGTCACGAGCGAGCGTTCGACCGCCTTGCGCCGGATCTTCTCGGGGTCGATCCCGGCGCCGTCGTCGGCGATCTCGATGTTGATCTGGCCGCCCTCGTGGAAGGCCTTCAGCCGCAGCACGCCCTCGGCGGCCTTGCCCTTCGCCGTCCGCGCGTCCGGCATCTCGATGCCGTGATCGACGGAGTTGCGGACGATGTGGGTCAGCGGGTCCTTGATGGCCTCGATGATGGTCTTGTCGAGCTCCGTCTCCTTGCCCATCATCTCGAGCCGCACCTGCTTGTGGCACGTGGTGGCCAGGTCGCGGACGATGCGCGGGAACTTGCTCCAGACGTTGTCGATGGGCTGCATGCGCGTCTTCATGACGCCTTCCTGCAGCTCCGACGTCACGAGGTTCAGGCGCTGGGTGGCCCCGACGAACGCCGGGTCGCTCTGCGTCGCCGTGAACTGGAGGATCTGGTTGCGGGCGAGCACCAGCTCGCCCACGAGGTTCATCAGCTTGTCGAGCAGGCCGACGTCCACGCGAAGCGAGGCGTCGTGCACGGCGGCGCGACGGTCGTCGCCCGTCCGGCGCTCTGGCGAGGGGACTCCGTCATCGGTGCGGGCTTCTTCGGATGGCATGGGCGTGTCTTCGGGCGCCGGGGCGGCGGCCAGCACGGCGGCCACGGGCTCCGGGACGGGTGTGGGGGCCGGCGGGGCGGCCTCTGCGATGACGAGTGGCGTGGGAGCGGCCGCCGGCGCGTCGACGGCTGGCGCTGGCGCCTCGGCCGAGGGGCCGCTGTTCAGACGATTGAGGTCGGCGACGAGGGCGGTGTAGTCGTGGTCGCCCTCGGCCGCGGTGGCCTCGATGGTCGTCAGGATCTGCCGGATGGCGTCCACCATGGCGAGCAGCGCCGTCGCGATCTCGGCCGTGAGGTGCAGCTTGCCGTCGCGCATGCGGCTGAGCAGGTTCTCGCCGACGTGGCTGATGGCCTCGAGCTTGGAGAAGCCGAGGAAGCCGCAGGTGCCCTTGATCGTGTGGATCGTGCGGAAGATGCTCGCGAGGTTCTCGCGATCGTCGGGCTGCTGTTCCAGCTCGACCAGGAGCCGGTCAAGCGCATCGAGGTTTTCGTGGCTCTCGACCAGGAACTCCTTGACCACGTCGTCCAGTTCAGCCATTCGAATGTGCTCCCGTTCTGTCGGGACGCGCGAACCGCGCCTTGCTAGAGTTCGACCCGACGCGGCGGTTCTTGAGCCTTCGCGTCGCCGCGTCCGCCGTCAGGGAGGCAAGCCGGATGCCCGCCGCGTCCCTGGCGGCGGAGCGGCCGCCGAAGCGGGTCGCGATGGGCAGGGTGGTGCAGTCGTCCACACGTCCGGGCGATCGCCGGACGCGGTGAGCGACCGGCCGGGCGTCATTCGCCGCCGGAGGCATGTCGGCGCGCCGACGGGGGAGGCGTCTCATTCGAGCCACACCCGGATGCGGGCGTCGCCGTCGTCGAGCGACACGACCTCGCCCGGCGGGTAGTCGCGGCTCGCCAGGCTGCGGGAGACCGCCGGCAGGTCCAGACCTCGGCCCGCGATGCGTGCCCGGTGCTCGTCGGGCACCAGGTCGTTCAGGTGGTCCACGGCCGCGGCCGGGAACGTGAGCAGCGCCACCGACTGGCCGCCGCGCGTCACCTGCACCTTCAGGGAATGGCTCCTCATCGTGGTGTCCTGGTCCGGCGCCGCGGCCGCCGGCGCCGCGGATGGGCGCGAGGCGCCGCTCGCCTGTGTGTGCCTGGGCGTGTCGAGCAGGGCCCGCCGCCACGAGAAGCCGGCGCCCAGCCGCGTCGCGTAGGCCACGACGCCGTGGAAGGCCCGGATGAGAAAGAGCAGCGAGGCGGGCCCGGCGACGCGGAAGGTCCAGCGGTCGTCGCCGAGCACCTCGGCGAGCCGCGCGCTCAGGCGCCAGCCTTCGGGATCGTAGGGGCCGTCGGTGTGGAACGGCTCGAACAGCACCCGTGTCACGGCCGGCAGCCGCGCGGCCATCGGCGTCACGAGGCGCGCGTCGAAGCCGAGTCCCAGGTAGGCCTCCAGCGCCTCGTCGGCCGACAGCGCGTGTCCGTCCTCGGCGAGGCGACGGAGCGTGGCCGCCGCCGCCGGATCGAGCGTCTTCACGCAGCCGAAGTCCACCACGCCCGTCCGCGGGCGGCCGTCGGCCAGGGCGAACCGGAGGTTGCCGGCGTGCGGGTCGGCGTGCACTTCGTGCCAGTGGAAGCAGCCGTGGAGGAAGAAGCGGACCAGCGCGAGCGCCGCCTCGGCCCGTGCCGGCGCGGGCCAGGTGTCGGTGACGGCCACCGAATCGCCGTCCACCCAGGTCATCGTGAGGAGCCGCGGCGTGCACAGGCCGTCGACCGGCACCGGCGTCGCAAGGCCTGGAATCGCGGAGGCGCGCTGCGCGAACCTCGACAGGGTGGCGGCTTCCCGCACGTAGTCGAGTTCGGCGAGGAGATGCGTCCGGAGCTCGCCGCGGTAGCTCGCGAGGTCGAATCCGCCCCGCGCGCCCGACAGCGGCGCGGCGAGCATGCCGAGGGCGGCGAGATCGGCGTCCACGGAATCGGCGACGTCGGGATACTGGATCTTGACCGCGACCGTACGGCCGTCGAGGAGGGTGCCGGCGTGCACCTGGCCGAGCGACGCGGCCGCGCCGTGCGGATCGAGGGAAGCGAAGACGGACGCGATCGGTCTCCCGAGCGCGTCCTCGATCCAGGTGAAGCTGTCGCTCGCCGGCGCCGCCGTGCCCTGCTCCGGGAGCAGGGCGTACGGCGAGGCGTCGTCGAGATCGGCCAGGCTCAGGATCTGGCCGATTTTCTGCGGCAGGCCGTGCATCCGTCCCATCCGGGACGCGATGGCACGGCGCGCCGCTGTCCGCCCGGGGCCGTCCGTATGCCGGCGGGCCCGGGCGATGTCGAGGCCGAGTCGTCCGAGCGCAACGCCACGGCGGAGCCTCGCGACGGCTGGCATGGTGAACCGCCTACTTCGAGCGGTTCACGAGGTCCTGCATCCCGGCGGCGAGCTGCGCGAGCTGCGTGGAGGCCTTCTGCGTGTCGCCGGCGGCGTCGCTGGTCTCCTTGGCCGCCGTCGCCACCGCCGTGATGTTCTGGGCGATTTCCGTCGTGCCCTTCGCCGCCTCGGTCACGTTGCGCGTGATCTCGTTGGTCGTGGCCGTCTGTTCCTCGACCGCGCTGGCGATGGTGTTCGAGATGTCGTTGATCTGGTTGATCACGTTCCCGATCTCGCCGATGGCCGCGACCGCGCCCTTCGTGTCGCCCTGGATGGCCTCGATCTTCTGGCCGATCTCCTCGGTGGCCCGCGCCGTCTCCTTGGCGAGCTCCTTCACCTCGTTGGCGACGACCGCGAAGCCCTTGCCCGCCTCACCGGCGCGCGCGGCCTCGATCGTGGCGTTCAGCGCGAGCAGGTTGGTCTGCTGCGCGATGGACGTGATCACCTTGATGACCTTGCCGATCTCGGCGGAGCTCTCGCCCAGCTTGTTGATCGTCAGGTTCGTCGTCTCGGCGACCTTGACCGCGGTCGTCGCGACGCGGGCCGCCTCGTTCGCGTTCTTTGCGATCTCCTTGATGGAGGCGCTCATCTCTTCGGTGCCCGTCGCCACGGTCTGCACGTTCTTGCTGACCTGCTCGGCGGCCGCCGACACGACGTTGGCCTGCGCGGACGTCTCGGCCGCGCCGGCGCCGAGCTGCTGCGACAGCGCCGTCAGCTCCTCGGACGAGGCCGCGAGCGTCTGGGACGTCTGGGCGATCTCGGACTGCAGGGAGCGGGCGCGCTCCTCGGTCTTGAGCTTCTCGGTGATGACCGACCAGGTCACCATGGAGCCCACGAAGTTCCGGTTGTTGTCGTAGATGGCGCTCACGAGGAGGTCGAGCGTCTCCGGGCCGACCTGGATGTGCGCCTGGCGGGGCAGGTGCTTCGCGTCCGCCAGCATGTTGCGCTGGTACGCCGGGTTCTTGTGGAAGACGTCGATGTTCTGGCCGATCATCGCGTCGACCTTCACCGGCAGGAAGGACTCGAGCGTCTTCAGCGTGCGCGACGACGCCGGGTTCATGTACTGGATGCGCAGGTCGCGGTCCGCGAACATGACGTTGATGGGCATGTTCTCCATCATCGACATCACGCGGCCCATCTCGGCGTCGAGCCGCTGGCGCTCGGTCACGTCGTCCCAGTTGACCACGTAGCCCAGCACGTCGCCGGCCTTGCCCTTCACGGAGTTCACGGCCACCTTGAGCGTGATGCCGCCGAACTGGAACTCGCCGTCATGGGGCAGCGCCGCGGGATTGCGGAGGATCGCCTCGATGCGGCGCGGGTCCTTGTGGAAGCGATGGATCGAGCCGCCGACGATCTCGCCGAGCGACACGCCGAACGACTGCTTCACGGCCGGCTCGATGCTCTTCAGGGTCTCCACGCTGCGCGGGTTGGCGTAGACGATCTCCAGGTCGGCGTTGGCCACCAGCACGTTCGCCCTGAGGCCGTCCAGCGCGCCCAGCAGGGCCTCCGCGGATTCCATCAACTCGGTCGCCGCCGCGGCGTCCATCGCCAGCGCGTTCGCGCCAGCCGTGCGTCCTGCTGCCATATGACTCTCCTTCGAGGGGCGCGCGAGCGCCAGGTGTGCGGGTCGCGGGTGCTCCCCGGACGCCGGCCGGCCCGCCCCTGCCGGTTCCGACGCGGTGTTGATGATTTCAGGCGCCAGCGGCGCCACGGCGGCGACGACTTCGTCGATGAGCGGCGCGGGCACGCCCAGGTCGTTCAGGGTGGCGACCAGGTGCCCGGCGACCAGGTCGAAATGTTCTTTCGTGATGGGCAGGTGCTGGTGCGCGCTCGCCATGTCGCGGCCCTTGTAGACCTGGGGCCCGCCCAGTCCCTGCGTCAGGAACGCGTTCAGCTTGCTCTTCTGCGAGCGCATGTTCACGCCCTCGAAGAAGGGCGACAGCCCGGGATCTCCGAGCACGCGCACGTAAAACGCGTCGACGGCCGCCTTGATGGCCGGGACGCCGCCGAGGCGTTCGAACAGCGTGGCGTTGACGGCTGGACTGGACATGGACTTCCTACTCCTTGTCGATGGCGGGCGGTGCCGGGGCGTTCAGCAGGGCGGTCTGCGGCGCGAGGAGCGCCGCCTGGGGCGTGATCGCGAACGCGGTCACGTAGTTGAGGCCCCGGCAGAGGCAGAACGTGAGGCCGATCGCGATGTGGACGCGGCGGGAGGCCGACTGTCCCGCGAGCAGGCGCCGCCCGAGCCGGAGCTGCGCGACGTACAGCGCGAGCACCAGCGTGGAGACGCCCGCGTGGAACCACACGAGCGGCCCGGCCGGTCCGGCGACGCGTTCGACCGCGTGGCGCGAGAGCTCGATCCAGAGCGCCAGGGCCAGATCGATGGCGAAGGCCGCGCCCATGAACCGGATGTGGATGGAGGGATGCCGCCGGGTGGCGACCCCGGCACCGATGAGGGCCAGGACCAGCGTCGAGATTGCGTGAAGGACCGTCATGTCGATAGTCGTGGTCGCAGCACGCCGGCGTGGCGCGAACGTCGCACCCGCCGCGGCTGACTTATGTTCGGCACATCCGGCGGCAACTTCGATGCCCGCCCGGCACAGGGCGTGGGCGGTGCCCGAAGCGCGCAGCGTCGTGCAGACGGGGATCGGCGCAGGGGAGCGGGGTGACGGCGGGCCGACAGGCCGCTGTCGCGCGGCCGATGCCGTCAGCGCCGCGGCGGGTGGAGGCCGGCGGCGTCGAGGAGCCTGGCGAGGTCGTCCGGGAGCGGCGCTTCGAAGCGCAGGACGCGACCGGGCGTGGGCCATGCGACCGAGAGCCGCCAGGCGTGCAAGGCCTGCCGGGCGAAGCCGCGCGCGTGCCGATCGAGAACCGGATCGGCGAGCCGGGCCCGCGGCGGGCGTCCGTACACGGGGTCGCCGACGATGGGCCAGCCGCGGTCGGCGAGGTGGACGCGAATCTGGTGGGTGCGTCCCGTGTGGAGGCGGCAGCGGACCAGGCTCAGGCCCCGGCGGTTGCCACGGGACCGGTCCAGGCACTCGTAGGCGGTGAGCGCGGCGGCGCCGCCCTCGCGGACGGCGACGCGGCGCCGGTCGAGGAGGTCGCGGCCGAGGCGTCCCTCGATGGTGCCCGTCGACGGCCGCGGCGTTCCCCACACGACTGTCAGGTACTCGCGCACGCAGACGTCTCCGGCGCGCTGCAGCGCGGCGTGCACGGCCCCGGATTTGGCGACCAGCACCAGGCCCGATGTGTCGCGGTCGAGGCGCTGCACGAGGTGCGGCGTCCAGGCGCCCTCGGCCCCAGCCGCCGAGGCGCGGCCCAGGAGCGCGTTGAGGAGAGTGCCTCGGCGGTGGGACGACGTCGGGTGCACCGTGACG
This sequence comes from Vicinamibacterales bacterium, assembly GCA_041394705.1. Taxonomy (GTDB): domain Bacteria; phylum Acidobacteriota; class Vicinamibacteria; order Vicinamibacterales; family UBA2999; genus CADEFD01. The sequence continues at coordinate 206,123 of JAWKHS010000007.1, read as the reverse complement.
CCCGCGGGTTTCACGACCACGAGCAGGTCGGCGTCCTCGTAGAGGACGTCGACATCGAGCGCTTCCGGTTCAGGGCGTCGTGGGGCGGGAAGGGATGTCGCGCCGTCCACGGCCACCAGGTCCCCGGCGGCGAGGCGGCCCGCGGCGCGGCGGACGGCCCGGCCGTTCACGGCCACGTGGCCCGTCGCGATCAGGCGCTGGGTTGCGGCGCGCGACAGCCGGTGGGTTCCGGCGAGATGGCGTTGGATGGACAGGTCGAGGCGCCGCCCGGCGTCGCCCCGATCCGCCACGAAACTGGCGCTAGCGATAGCTGAGGAGCTCCACGTCGAAGACCAGTGTCCCCGACGGGTCGGCGCCCTTGTAGGCGAGCTTCTCGGGGATCCAGAACCGCGTCTTCTCGCCGACCACCATGAGCTGCACGCCCTCGGTCCAGCCCGGGATCACCTCGCCAAGGCCGAACGTGGCCGGCTGGCCTCGCAGCACCGAGCTGTCGAACAGCTTGCCGTTGGTCTGCCAGCCCGAATAGTGAACGGTGACGCGGCTGGAGCGGCTGGGATGGTCCGTCCCGGTGCCGGCCTTGATCACCTTGTAGGCGAGCCCGGACGGCGTGCGCTTGGCGTCGGCCGGGGGCGCGGCCACGTCGGGCGGCGGCGTCGTCGGCGACGGGGTGAACTCGAGGAGCTCGATGTCGAACACCAGCATGCCGGCCGGGCGTCCCGCCTGTCCCTTGTAGGCCAGGGACTCGGGAATCCACAGCCGCCGCTTCTCGCCGGCCGTCATCAACTGGACGCCCTCGCCCCAGCCCTTGATCACGCGATCGAGCGGGAAGGTGCTCGGCGCGTTGCGCGCACGAGAACTGTCGAACATCTTCCCGTCGGTCGTCCATCCGGTGTAGTGCACGGTGACCATGTCCGTCGCCGCGGGCTTGGTGGTGCCGGTGCCGGCCTGGAGCACCTTGCTGGCAAGTCCCGACGGCGTGGTCGCCGCATCCGACGGGGGACCGGCCACGTCGGGTGGGGGCGGGATGGGGGCGGGCCTGGCCGGCCCCTGGATGGCCGACGCGAGTGGAAGGACCGCCGGAGCGAGGAGCGCCGTGAGCAGGGTCAGTAGGCTGAATCGCATGGGCACCTATCCTCGCCCAGGCCGGCACCCAGCGCAACCAGAGTGCGCCTGGGCGTCAATCGACCGACGCTCCCGGTCAGCCGCCTAACGATATTGTTGACGCCTCCCCGCGGTTCGACGCAAAAACCGCCCAAAATGGGCCAAAGTCTCCCGCCGCTGCCTGTGGCCCGGATCTTGATAACGGGCACGGCGTGGAATCCCCCAGTCCGCGTCCCAAACGCGTCCTGCTCGTCGGCGCACAGTCGCCGGCGGCGGCGTCCCGGATTGACGCACTGAGCGAGGCCGGATTCGCGGTCCATCCGCTTGCGGGCTTTCTTGCCGCGCGCGCGGCCCTCGGAGAGCTGGCGCCCGACGCCGTCGTGACCGACGTCCAGCTTGGCGACTACAACGGCCTGCACCTCGTGGCGATGGCCCAGGTCGAGCATCCACGGACGGCGTGCCTCGTACTCGGGCCCCGCGACCCCGCGCTCCAGTCGGAGGCCTACCACCTCGGCGCGCGCTACCTCGTCGAGCCCGTGGCGAACGAGCGACTGCTGGTCGTCGTGAACGAGCTGGTGACCAACCCGCGGCCGCAGCGCCGCTGGCCGCGCCGGCGGCCGGCCCAGGAGGTCGCCACGCTCGTGGCCGGAGTGGAGGCCCGTCTGATCGACGTCAGCTACGGCGGCGCGGGCATCGAGTTCTTCAGCGGGGATCTGCCGCAGGACGCGCTCGAACTGACGGTTCCGGGCACGGGCCTCGCCGTGCCCGTCGAGCGCGTGTGGACGCGGCGTCCGGGGAAGGCGCAGCCAGTGGCGTGCGGTCTCGCCCTTCGCCGAGACAGCGCCGTCGACGCCCGGTGGCGGTCGTTCGTCGACGCGCTGGACCTGCTGCCAGGCGCCCTGCCCGGTCCGGGGGGGCCGGGGCTGCCCGCCTGACGGTCGCTGCGCGATCCGCTCAGGAACGCGCCAACGAGAAGTACCCGACCCTTGGTCCTACAAGTCTGGCCGGAGCTTGCCATCGGACGGGCTTGTTGCGAGAATGCGTGCGTTTGGGCGTGGCTGGCCGTTTGCAACCGCGCCGGCGAAGTCCCCCTGACCTCATGAGCATCACATCCGACATCCTGGTCGTCAGCGCCGACCCGACCCTCCTGCAGGCTCGGGTGACGGCCCTTCGGAAGGCCGGCTTCTCGGCACGCGCCGCCGCGAGCTTCCCGGACGCCCGACGCGCCCTGGAGGACGGCCCGCCGCCCGAGGTGCTCGTGACCGACGTCAGACTCGGGCCCTACAACGGGCTCCATCTGGTGGCGGTCGCGCGAGTGGAGTTTCCGCGCACGGTGGCCATCGTCGTCGGCGGCCGCGATCATGTCCTGGAGGTGGAAGCGGCAGGCCTCGGCGCCCGCTACCTGCTGGCCCCGGTCACGCCTCGCGACCTCGAACTCACCATCGCCGAACTGCTCGCCGTGCCGCGGCCGAAGCGCCGGTGGCCGCGCAAGCGGCTGGCAGGTGAGGTGGCCGCGCTCGTGGGCGGCCTGCCGGGCCGGCTGCTCGACGTGAGCTACGGGGGCGCGTGTCTGGAAGTGTTCGGCGCCGCTCCTCCCGGAGAGGACGTCCACGTCGTCATCCCGGAACTCGGGCTGGACCTGAGGGCCCAGCGGGTGTGGGCCCATCGCGCCGATCCGCTCCAGCCGGTGGCGTGCGGCGTCGCGTTCACGATGGCCGACAGCACTCGGTGGCACACCTACGTGGACCAGGTGGCCGTCGCCTAGACCCCCTGCCCGGTGACGCGCGGCGGCTTGGGCCCGCCGGCGGGACCGCGCGGCAGCCTAGATGTCGCCCCGTCCCGGGGCGACGCGGAAGCGCTGGAACGGCATGTGGCAGCCGTACTTCCGCAGGAAGTTCAGGAAGCGCTTGTAGTCCTGCGGCGGCATGTTGAACAGCTGGACCAGCGCCTTGTAGTTGCCGCGCGTCTGTTCGAGGCCGACCCGCACCAGGTGGCGTACGTCCTCCCGCGTGAGGTCCCGGGCCATGAACGGCTCGTACGCCACGTCCCAGAAGGACTCGCCCTTGAGGAGGATGCGGTCGAGCAGCGCCTGCGCCGGCGCCGGCGTGGCGACCCGCGCAGCGCCCGCGTCGATCGGCGTCGACTGCGTGCGCACCTCGGCCGGCAGGTCGGTGGCGTGAATCACGCCGCCCGGACACCGGCAGGTGAGTCGTTCGGCGATGTTCCGGAGCTCCCGGACGTTGCCGGGCCAGTCGTACTCCTCGAGGGCCGCCAGCGCCTCGCCCGCACACGTCGGGGCCACCACCCCGTGCTCGACGGCGAAGTGCCTGAAGAAGTGATCGAGCAGCGGCACCACGTCGTCCTTCCGCTCGCGAAGCGGCGGAATGGTGATGTGAATCACGTTGAGCCGGTAATACAGATCCTCCCGGAACTCACCGGCCTGGATGCGCTCGGGCAGGCGCCGGTTCGTCGCCGCGATGACGCGGACGTTGGCGTTCACGCGGTTGCGCTCGTCGCCGACCCGCTGGATCTCGCCGGTCTCGAGGAAGCGCAGCAGGAGTGCCTGCATGCGGAGCGACATCTCACCGACTTCGTCCATGAAGACGGTGCCGCTGTTGGCGGCTTCGAAGAGGCCGCGTTTGTCGCGATAGGCGTCGGTGAAGCTGCCCCGCGCGTGCCCGAAGAGCTCGGACTCCAGCAGCGTGTCGGGCATGGCCGCGCAGTTGATGGTCAGCAGCGGCGCGTGGCGCCGGCGGCTCCGCGCGTGAATCAGGTGGGCCACCACTTCCTTCCCGACGCCGCTGGCTCCCGTAATGAGCACCTTCGCGTCGGACCGTGCCGCGTATTCCACCTCCTGCTGGACTAGCCGAAGGGCCTGGCTCCGGCCAATCAGCATCGGTCCACGCGTCGGCCCGGGGTCGCCGGGGAGTTCGGCAGGCAGCATTTTGAGTGGAAGGCGGGGGTGGAACGCCAAGAATATCAAGATTTCGTAGACAAGAACAGCAGTTGGCGGGACAATGACTACCGTCTGACGCGAACAAAGTCAGGATGATTCGACCATCCTGAGAACTTCTGCGAAGGGCGCCCCCCTCGAGCTCGCATCACGGCGAGCACCGCGTTGTCTGGGTACGGCAAGACATTGATTCCCGAATTCTCGACGGAGAATCCGGCCGACTTACCGTCAAATGGTGGCTGGCGCGTCTTTCGGAGCAATGCGAGGGCAAACGGGGATTCGAGAAGTGGCACCTCGCTTGCTCAGTCGACAGGCGAGGCAGCCGCTCCATCGGAGTGCTTACTTCGAAGCGGCAGACCAAACCAAAGGATGAGACCCTTGTCGAACCTACAGTTGATCAGACGAATGGCCGTCTCGGCCGCCCTGGCGGGCGCCGTCCTGGTGCTCGGCGCGGCCCGCGCCGACGCGGCGGTGATGGGCTTTTCGTGCATCACCAACAACGCCGCCCAAAGCTGCGCCATCGGACAGTCCCAGCTCACGGCTGAGCTCGTCGACCTCGGCAACGGCACCGTGGAGTTCCTGTTCAAGAACACGGGATCGTCGGCCGCATCGATCACGCAGATCTACTTCGACCAGCCGACGCCGAGCATCATGGGCCTCAGCTCGATGACGGGCTCGAACGGCGTGAATTTCACGCAAATCAACAAGAACCTGCCCGGCGGCAACGGCATCGGCTTCACGGCCACCAACGGCGTCGGCTCGCGCCCGCCGGTCGTCCCGAACGGCATCAACCCCGGCGAATGGCTGAAGCTCACCTTCACCCTCAGCCAGGGCTCCACCTTCGCAAGCCTGCTGACGAACCTGGCCACCGGCGATCTCCGGATCGGCATGCACGTGCAGGCCATCGGCCAGCTGGAGAACTCCGAGTCGTTCGTCAACCAGCAGGTCGTGCCCGAGCCGTCCACGATGCTCCTGCTCGGCACGGGCCTGGCGGCCGCGGCTGCCAGGCGCCGCAAGCGGCAGCAGCAAGCGGCCCAGGAGTAGAACCACGGCCATCATCGAGCCGGCGACGGCGGGGCGGAAACGTCCCGCCGTTCGTGTTTTCGGGCGTCCCCCGGCCCTGCCCGACTACCAGCCCCCGGCCGTTCGTCCGATAGACATGACGTCGAACATGGCCGTGTCCCGGTGGGAACGATGGTGCTGAAGCCCCGAGTGGCGCTCGCGGCCTCGGCGGCGGCGTTGGCGTTCCTCGCCCTCTTCTTCGACGTCGGCCGGAAGCTCGTCGCCGACTGGTCGACCGACGACAACTACTCCCACGGGTTCCTCGTCGTGCCGGTGGCGCTGTACTTCGTCTGGGAGCGCCGGAGCCGCCTGGTCCGCGCGGAGCGGGCGCCCAGCCTGCTGGGGCTCGTCGTGATGATCGGCAGCCTGCTGGTGCTGGCGGCCGGCACTCTCGGGTCCGAGCTCTTCCTGACCCGCATCGCGATTCTCGGGATGCTCGTGGGCGTGGTGCTGTTCGTCCTGGGCTGGACCCACCTGCGCCTGCTCGCGTTCCCCCTGGCGTTCCTGCTCCTGATGATTCCGTTGCCGGCCCTCCTCTTCAACCAGATCGCCCTCCCGCTGCAGCTGCTGGCGTCGCAGGTCGGCGAAGCCGGGCTCCGCGCCTATGGCGTGCCCGTGCTGCGTGAAGGCAACGTGATGCTGCTCGCGAACACGACGCTCGAGGTCGCCGAGGCGTGCAGCGGAATCCGATCCCTCATCTCGCTCCTGACGCTGGGCATCGTCTACGGCTACTTCATGGACTCCCGACCGTGGGTACGCTGGCTCCTGGCCCTGGCCACCGTGCCGATTGCCGTCTTCACCAATGGCCTCCGCGTGGCCGGGACCGGCATCGCCGCGCACACGTTCGGTCCGGCCGCTGCCGAGGGATTCCTCCACACGTTCTCCGGGTGGCTGGTGTTCGTGTCCGCGCTGGCGCTCCTCTTCGGGCTGAGGGAAGTGGTCATCCGCCTGACGCCGGATCGCGACCTGCCTGACCCCATCGTGCGATCGGTGGAGGCGTCGTGAACCTGGTGACACGCCTCCTGGTAGTGGCGGCCCTGCTCGGCGCGGCGGCCGCGGCGCTCTCGGCCGCGGGACGCCGCGAAGAGACGCCGGCCCGCGATCTCCTGTCCGGGTTTCCGCTGTCGATCGACGGCTGGAGGGGCACCGAGGCCGAACCGCTGGACCTCGACACGATGCGCGTCCTGGGGGTCGACGACTACGTCCTGCGCAGCTACACGGGCAGCGCCGGCCTCGTCGGCCTCTACGTCGGGTATTACGGCAGCCAGCGCCAGGGCGACACGATCCACTCGCCCATGAACTGCCTGCCCGGCGCGGGGTGGGTCCCGGCCGAAGCCGGACGCACGCGCCTGCGGACCGGCGGCGGAAGCGTCGAAGTGAACCGGTACCTCATCCAGAAGGGGGAGGACCGCCAGATCGCCCTGTACTGGTATCAGGGACGCGGCCGTACGGTCGCCAGCGAGTATTGGAGCAAAGCCTATCTGGTATGGGACGCGGCCCGGCGTCGGCGCACGGACGGCGCGCTGGTCCGGGTCCTGAGCCCGGTGGGCCGGGGTGAGGACGTGGCCGCCGCGGAAGCGCGAGCGCTGGAGTTCGCGGCGCTCGTGTACCCCCGCCTCTCCCCGTACATCCCCGAGTAGGAGTGACCGCCGACATGCCGAACCGCGTTTCCATCCTCGCGCGCCTCACCGGGGCCGCCGTCGTGGCGGCCGCGCTCGCGGCCTGCGCCGGCGACCCGGCCGTCGAGAAGCGCCAGCACGTCGAGCGGGCCGATCAGTACGTCGCTGCCGGCAAATACCCCGAAGCGATCATCGAGTACCGGGCGGCCATCCAGATCGACCCCGCGTTCGGCGAAGCCAGGCTGAAGCTGGGGGACGCGTATGCCCAGTCGAACAATCCCGACCTGGCGTTCCCGGAATACGTCCGGGCCGCGGACCTCCTGCCCGACGACCTCAAGGCGCAGCTGACCGCGGGCCAGTACCTGCTGCTCGCCACCCGCTACGAGGACGCGCGGGCCCGCGCGCGCAAGGTGATCGAACGCGAGCCCACCAACGTCGCCGCACACGTGCTGCTCGGCAACGCGCTGGCGGGATTGAGGGACTACGAAGCCGCCACGGCCACGCTCGAGCGGGCCATCTCGTTCGATCCCAACCGCGGCCTGACGTATGCGACCCTCGGCGCCATCCACACCGTCGTCGGCCGCACTCCTGAAGCCGAGGCCGCCTATGCGCGGGCCATCGAGGTGGATCCAAAGTCGGCCGAAGCGCGGCTGGCCTACGGCAGCTACCTGCTGCAGGCCGGGGACACCGCGGGCGCCGAGACGTCCTTCGAAGCCGTGCTGGCCATCGACCCCAAGAACCCGCTGGCGCTTCGCGCGCTCTCGTCGATGTTCGTGAATCTCCGGGATGCGCGGCGCGCCGAGCCGTACCTCCGGACGCTCGCGGACGACCTGGACGATTCGGCGGCCGCCTTCATGCTCACGGAGGTGCTGCTGGCGACGGGCCGCGAGGCCGAGGCCGTCTCCCGCCTCCAGACGCTCGCGGGGGTCCGCCGGCACTTCGCGGAAGCCACGCTGCGCCTGGCCACCGTGGACTACGTGGCCGGCCGCCGCGCTCAGGCCTACACCCACCTCGACGAGCTGCTCACGCAGCAGCCGCGCCTGGCCAAGGCGCTCGCGCTCCGCGGCCGGTTCCGGCTCGAAGAGGGCAAGGTGGACGACGCCCTCGCCGACCTTCAGCAGGCCGTCACCACCGACAACAAGTACGAGGCCGGCCAGTTCTGGCTGGGACAGGCGCTGCTCGCCCGACGGCGCGCCAGCGACGCGCGGACGGCGCTGGCGGCGGCCCTTCGGCTGAACCCCGGCTACGTGCCGGCGCAGATTGAGATGGCCCGCGTCCACCTCGGGGCACAGGAGTTCGACGAGGCCGTGACCCTGGCACGGCAGGCCGCGACGGCGGCCCCGGACCTGCCGGACGCGCAGATCGTGTTGATCCGCGCCCTGCTCGGAGCGGGCCGGACCAGCGACGCGGAGGCCGCGTTGCGCGCCTTCGCGCGCCTCGCGCCCGGGGATCCCCAGCTCCAGATTCTCGACGGCGAGCTGCGCCTGCTCAGGCGCGATCCGAAGGCCGCCGAGGCGCGTTTCGCCGCGGCGCTGCAGGCGGCCCCTTCGTCGCGCGAGGCGCTCGGCGGACTCGTGGCCAGCCGCCTGGCGGCGGGAGACGTCGCCGGCGCGCGGTCGGCCGCCGACGCGGCGCTGGGCGAGGCGCCGGCCGACGCCAAGGCCCTGGTGGTGGCGGCGAAGGCCTACGGGCAGAGCGGCGATCTCGCCACCGCCGAGAAGATGCTCAAGCGCGCCATCGACGCCGACCCGTCGCTGCTCGAACCCTACTCGATGCTGGGCCAGATCTACGTCACGCAGAACCGTCTCGACGAGGCGCTTCGCGAGTTCGATCGCCTGTCGGCGCTGCAGCCGGAAGCCGTGGGCCCGAAGACGCTGGTGGCGGTCCTGCACCACCTGGCGAACCGCCGGGATCAGGCCAAGCAGGCCTACGAGGCCGTCCTGCGCGTGGACCCGTCCGCGGTGGTCGCCGCGAACAACCTGGCGTGGATGAAGGTGGAAGACAACGAGAACCTGGACGTCGCCCTGCAGCTTGCGCAGGCGGCCAAGGTCCGGGCGCCCCAGGCGCCGGAGGTGAGCGACACCATCGGCCTCATCTACTACCGCCGGAACCTCTTCTCCTACTCGGTGGCCGCCTACGAAGACGCCGTGAAGTACGCGCCGTCGAACCCGGAGTATCACTACCGGCTCGGACTCGCCCTGTCGAAGAACAACGAGCCGGAACGGGCGCGCGCGTCGTTCACGAAGGCGCTGGCCTTGAGCGGGACGTTCCCGGGTGCGGCGGACGCGAAGGCGCAGCTCGCGGCTCTGCCCTAGAGACCGCTGCTGACAGCGGGCAGGGGGCGCTTCGCCCGCGCCGTCCTGGCCCGAGCGGGCTACGTCCGGGTCGCGGCCGCGGCCGTGATGACGTCCACCAGCTCGCCTCGAGGTCCGGCCCAGGACCACGGGCGCAGGTCCACCCCCATCGCGTGGGCGCGGCGCTCCGCCGGCGAACGCTCCAGCCAGCGCAGGATCCGGTCCGCGTAGTCGGGGGCCGAGTCGGCCACCTCGCACGCCTGGCGCACGCCCGGCGGCAGCCCCGCGTGGACGGCCGCCGTCACGACGACCGGCACGCCGGCGGCCATCGCCTCGAACACCTTGTTCTGCAGGCCTCGCGCCGTGTGCAAGGGAGCGACGGCCACGGCCGCCCGCCAGAGGTAGTCGCGGGTGTGCGGCACGAGCCCGGTCACGACGATGCCGGGGCGGGCCAGGGCCCGCACCGCGGCCGTGGGCTGACTGCCCACGATTTCCAGCCGCGCGTCGGGCCGCCGCTGCAGGACGAGCGGCCAGACCTCGCGAACGAGCCACAGCGCGCCGGACTCGTTCGGCGGGTAGTTCATCACGCCGCAGAAGACCACCGTGGCCGAGTTGCCGGGGGGGTCCATCGGCGTGAACGCGTCGATGTCCACCCCCATCGAGATCACGCGGATGTCGGAGTCCGGGGCCAGGGCCTTCAGCGCGTCGCTCTCCTTCTCGTTCACGACGAGCGTGGTCACCGCGCGCTCGGTCGCCACGCGCTCGAACGCCGACAGCACCCGGGCCTCGCGGCGGTAGACCCACGACTTCGGCGGCCGCGAGACCGCGCCGAGGCTCCGCCACTTCTCCGAGTCGACGTCCACCATGTCGAGCACGAGCGGATAGCGGTCGAGCGGCGGGCGCAGCGCGAACTGCGCCATGCTGCTGCACATCGCGAGCACCACGTCGGGTCGTGCCCGCGCCACCGCGCTCTCCACGGCCTGGTGAATCGTCGGCGCCGTGAGCAGGTGGTGGGTGAGCGGGTCCGGCCCCGCCAGCGCGACGGTGGCGCGGAGCCACCGGCTGAGGCCCGCGACGCGCGCCACCGTGACGTCCACGCCCCGGTCGGCCACCTGCGGTACGGCGGCGGCTTCGACGTCATCGTGAACGAGGGACACGATGCCGACGTCCATCGCCGCCCGGAGGCCCTCGACGAAGTGGAACGACCGGATCCGATCGCCGCGGTTCGGCGCGTAGGGCAACCGGTGCGTGAGGTAGAGCACCCTCACGGTTGCGTCCCATCCAGGCGGGACTTCAGCAGCCGCGCCGGGACGCCGCCCACGACCGCGAAGTCCGGAACGGGCTCGATCACCACGGCGCCCGCCGCCACGATCGCGTGGCGACCCACGTCGGCGAGCACGATCGCCCCGTTGCCGACCCAGGCCCCCTCCCGCACGTGCACGCACACGTGCCGGCCGGGCTGGTCCCGCATCGGCACGTCGAGTCTCTCGGTGCCGTGGGTGTGCGGCCCGCTCGGGATCTGCACGCCGGCAGCCAGCATGACGTCCTTCTCGACGTGCACCCAGCCGAGGTTGCAGTCCGGACCGATGTAGGCGTTGGCGTCGAGGCGCACGTCGGCCGAGGCCATCTTGCAGCCCATCCCGACGACCACGTCGGGGCCGCAGCCGGCGGTGGTGGCGGTCAGGAACGCCCGCCGCGCGTACTGGCCGACGAACCCCGGGATCACCGACAGCCACTCGCACGACGCCTGGAAGGCGCGGTCGCGCCCCATGAGCCGCGCGCGCACGGGGTAGGTCCCGACCATCGGCGAGACGGCGACCAGGGCGAGCGACCGTGCCACGGCCTTGACGGCACCGGCAGCGCTCACGCGCGGCTCCTCGACTCGGCCATCAGCTCCTCGTAGATGCGTTCGACCTTGGCGACGCGCGTGGCGAAGGCCAGGTCGGTCTCCACGCGCGCCCGTGCGGCCGCCGCCAGCTGCCGCGCCCTCTCCGGATGGTCGCACAGCTCGGCGATGGCCGACTCGAGGCCCTGCGCGTCGCCGCAGGCGACGAGGCGCCCGTGCACGCCGTCGAACGCGATCTCCTCGGTGCCCCCGGCCTTCGTCGCCACGACGGGCGAGCCGAGCGCCATGGCCTCCAGCACGGCATTCGGCGTCCCTTCGTAGTCGGACGACTGCACGAAGACGTCGAAGGCGTGGTGCACTCTCGGTATGTCGGTCCGATGGCCCAGGAGATGCACCCGGGCGCCGCCGTCGCCGAGCCCCGCGACCTGGCGGCGCAGGTCCGCCAGCCGCGACCCCTCGCCCGCAATGACGAGGTGGAGCGTCGGCCGCGACCGGGCCAGGCGGGCGAAGACGTCGATGAGCAGGTCGAAGCGCTTCTGCGGCTCGGCCCGGCCCACCGCGCCGAGGACGACGGCGTCGGCGGGCAGCCCGAGCTCGGCGCGCACCTGCGGCTCGAGCGCGGCGTCCCGCCTGAAGGCGCCGGGGTCGATCGAGTTGAGCACCGTGGTCACGCGCTCGGGCCGCGCACCCGCGGCGATGAGCACCTGGCGGATCTGCTCCGAGACGGCGATGACGCGGGGATAGCGCGCGAGCAGCCAGCGATCGGCCGGGTAGTAGAACGACAGCTCGCGCCTGGAGTGGCCCGTCCAGCCGTGCGCCGTCGAGAGCGGGACGATGCCCTCCAGCCGTGCCGCGATCAGGGCGAGGAAATCCGTCTTGTACTCGTGCGCGTGGACGATGTCGATGCGGCGTTCGCGGATCACGCGCCGCAGCGCGGGCACGACCGCGGGATCGAGCGAGTGGCGCTCGGGGATCTCGATGTACGGGATGCCCAGCGACCGCGACCACTCGTCGATGGCGAAGACACCGTCCCTGGTGTCGCGGATGTAGCAGACCGTGACGTCGAAGCGCGACGCGTCGGTCAGGGCGGTGCCGAGGAGGATCGTCTTCTCGGGACCGCCGCCCGTGCCGCGGACGCTGCGGAGTTCGAGGACCCGGATGCGATCGCCGGACGCGGCGCGGGGGGCCGTCACTTCGACGCGGCCTCGCGGCGGCGGCCGTGGCCCACGCCCACGAACACCGCGGCGGCCCGCCCGAGGTCGTAGGCCAGGGCCACCTGCACGGCCGCCCACAGTCCTGCCGGCAGGCGTCCGCCGGCGTTCCTGCGCATCGTCGACACCCTGAGGGTCAGGAGGGACAGGAGCCCCACCAGGCCCGTTCCCGCGATGGCGGCGCCCGCGGGCCAGGGCGCCAGCCAGCCGGCGAGCGAGGCCACCACGGCGCCGGCGTACGCGACGGGCATCGCGGCCGAGGCCAGCGTCCGGAACGATCGGGGGCCGCGAAGCGTCACGCGCAGGTTGTCGCGCCCGCGCCACAGCTCGCCCCAGAACACGTGCGAGAGACGCGCGGGATCGCCGTGGTGCACGCTCTTCATCCCCGGGACCACGCGCACGTCCCACCCGGCGCCCGCGACGCGCACGCAGAGGTCGACGTCTTCGCAGGTCTCGAGGCGCTCGTCGAAGCCGCCGGCCGCGTCGAAGGCCTGCCGGCGAATGACCATGTTGCCGGCGCCGAGCCACTCGGTGGGACCGTCCGTGGAGGGATGCCGGCGCAAGGCGTCGTAGGTGCGCTGAACCCACGTGCCCTGCGGAGGCGCGAAATACGGCGCGCCCGCGATGCCGACCGAGGCGGCCTTGAACGCGCCGAGCGCCGAGCCCAGCCAGCCGGCTGCCACCTCGTTGTCGGCGTCGATGAAGGCGATGAGCGGCGCGGTGGTGCTGGCCGCTCCCAGATTGCGCAGCCCGGCCACGTTTCCGCCCCGGCGCGTCATCACGCGCGCACCCGCGGCCTCCGCGACGGCGGCCGACTGGTCGATCGACCCGTGATCGAGGACGAGCACGTCATGAGGCGTGGCCATCGCGATCTCGCGAAGACTGCGCAGGCACGTCCGCAGGCGCTCGGCGTCGTCGCGGACCGGGATGACGAACGCGATGACGGCGGGATCGGCCTGCTCGAGTGGGGCTAGGTCGAGCGCACGTGACATCGAAGCTGGGTGAGTGGATCCCTATGTTAATCTAACGCCCCGAGCGGGCCCGTTCGAGCGCGCGTCGTCGCGCGTCGCTGCGCGCGCCGGCACGGCCGCCGCCGCGCTTCACGGGCGCACGCGCGCGGACCCGAGACCCGACGCCGCGTCCCTTCAGAAGCCCGTGCCTTCAGTCCTCACCGCATCGCCGCCGGTCCGCGACCTGGTCGTGCATCGAGTACGCCAGGGCGCCGGCAGCCGCGCCGACGACGCCGGCGCGCCAGGGGGAGCGGGCGTCCCGTGGAGTCTCTGGTCATGACGTCCGCTTCCGTGGCCCGGGTGACCGTCCGATCGCCGGCCCTCCACGAGCGCGCCGAGCCCCTTTCCTTCGGCGTGCCCTTCGCGCGCGGCCGCGTCACCGACGTGGACCGCCTCGTCGCGATCGCGGGCGGTCCGCTGCCGACGGGCGCGCGCGTCGCCGAACGGTGGCCCGACGGCAGCGTGCGCTGGGCGTGGCTCGACGTCGAGGCCGTGGTCCCCGCCGGCGGACTCGTGCTCGACGTCCGCGCCGACGTCGCGCGACCGGCCGCGCCGATGCTGGACGTCGTCGCGGGGCCGCGGTCCATCGCGATCTCCACCGCGCGGCTTCGTATCGTGCTCGATCTGGATCACGCCGGCCTGGTGGCGCGGCTCGACGCGGACGGACGGTGCGCGGCGCGCTTCGGCGCCGACGCCGTCCACCTGATCGACGCCGGGGGCCGCTCCCTCCCGGTCGTCTTCTCGGCCCTCGCGGTGGAGCACCACACGGCGCTTCGCGTGGTGACCCGCGCGTCCGGCCGAGCGAAGTTGGGCGACGGCGCCATCGTGAACGTCGATGTCCGGGTGACGGTCCTCGCGGGAAGCACGGCGATCGGCATCGACCTGGGCCTGCACAATCCGCGGGCGGCCGTGCACGACGGGGGCTTCTGGGAGCTGGGCGATCCGGGGTCACTGCAGCTGCGTGGGGCCGGCGTGAGCTGTGCGGCCCCAGGCGCGGCCGTCCGCGCGCACCTCTCGCTCGCCGACGGTGAGCCGGTCCACCCCGTCGCCGTGCCGCTGGCGGTGACGCAGCAGGGGAGCGGCGGCGAGCACTGGCAGAGCCGCGTCCACGTCGATCGGGACGGTGTCGTCGCCGTGGATGGGCCGGGCTTCGTGCTCGATGCCAACGGCCAGCGAACGTCCGGGAGCCGCGCGCATCCGTGGCTGGCGATCGAACACGAGGCGGGTCGCCTGGGCGTCACGGCCCGACGGTTCTGGCAACTCTTCCCGAAGGCGATTGACGCCGACGCTGCCGGGCGGCTGCGCGTGTGGAGCCTGCCCCCGGGGGACCGCCTCCACGAGCTGCAGGGCGGCGAGCGTTGCCACTTCGAGTGGTGGCTCGACGCGGACGCCGCCCACGGCGCCGACGGGGCGTCGTGGCAACGGCGGCCGTCGACGGTGCTCCCGGCGATCGAGGCGGTGGCGGCCGCGGAAGCCCTGCCGGCGCTCGAGCCGGCCCCGGCCGGCCCGGCCGGCGCCCTCGCGGTGTACGAGGGCCTGATCGCGGCCGCGCTGGACGGCGCCGACGGCTTCGCGGCGAAGCGGGAACGCATCGACGAGTACGGCTGGCGGCACTTCGGCGACCTGTACGCCGATCACGAGAACGGCGACGACCCGGCCCTGCAGCGCGTCTCGCATTACAACAACCAGTACGACGCGGTGCTCGGCCTGACGCTGCAGGCGCTTCGCCACGACGATCACCGCTGGTGGGAGATGGCGTCGGACCTGGCCTGGCACGTGGCCCGCGTCGACGTCTATTGGACCAGCGCCGACCGCGCGGCCTACAACGGCGGGACCTTCTGGCACACGGGCCACTACGTGGATGCCGGGAAGTCCACGCATCGGTGCTACCCGCGCGGCGCTGGCCTTCACGGCGGCGGGCCGTCCAACGAGCACTGCTATTCGCACGGCCTGCTGCTGCACCACCTGCTGACCGGAGACCCGCTGAGCCGCGCGGCGGTCGTCAGCCTCGGGGACTGGGTCGTCGCGATGGACGACGGCCGGCTCGCCAGGTGGCCGCTGCCGTGGCTCGCGCGGTCCGCGACCGGAGGCGCGAGCGCCACGGTGTCGCCGGAGTACCACGGGCCCGGGCGCGGTCCGGCCAACGCGATGGCGGCCCTGTTCAACGCCCACCGCCTGAGCGCGGATCCGGCGCTGCCGGCGAAGGCCGACGAGCTGCTGCGGCGCGTGATCCATCCCGACGACGACATCGCGGCGCTCGAGCTCCTGGACGTCGAGCGGCGATGGTCCTACACCGTGTTCCTGCAAGCCCTGGGGCGCTACCTGTGGACCCACGCGCCCGACGACGGGCGCTACGCGTACGCCAGGGCCAGCCTGCTGCACTACGCCCGGTGGATGGCGGACCACGAGTACTGCTACCTCGACAAGCCAGAGGTCCTGGAGTTCCCCACCGAGACCTGGGCCGCGCAGGACCTGCGGAAGTCCGAGGTGTTCGATCTGGCCGCCTACCACGCGCCGAGCGAGGCAGAACGGTCGCGGTTCCTCGAGCGGGCCCGGTACTTCCACCACCGGTCGCTTGCGACCCTGGCGTCGTCGCCCACGAGGACGCGCACACGCCCGCTGGTGCTGCTCCTCCAGTACGGCTTCGCCCGCCCGTGGTTCGAGCGCGTCACCGCCGGGGCGCCAGTCCACCCCCTGCCAGCCGCGGCGTGGCCCCCGCCCGTGCGCTTCCGCCCGCAGAAGCTCACGGTCGTCCGCCGGTTGAAGACGGCGGCCGCCGTGGGCGCCGCCCTCCTGGCCGGACTCGTCGTCGCCTTCCTGCTCCGCTGAGGCGTGTTCGCGGGCCGCAGCGGCGTGCTTCCCTGCGCAGCCGGGCCGTGGCCGCCTGTGCTACCGTAGAAATTTCCGGCGTCCGCGCACGATGCGCTCCATCCTCGTCCTCGCCATCATCGCCCTCGGCTTCGCCGGCTCGGTCGTCAGCCGCCAGATCGGGCTGCTCACCTACATCTGGTTCGCCCTCTTCAGGCCGCTGGAGTGGATGTGGTGGGACATGCGCTCGTTCCGCTTGTCGCTCGTCGCGGGCCTGCTCTTCCTCGTGCCGTGCATCTTCACCGGCTGGATGCCGAACGTCACCAACCCGATGAGCCTCCTGAGCCTGTCGTTCCTGGGCACGGTGCTCGTCGCGCACTTCACGTCCTACCTGCAGTCGAGCTTCGGCTGGGTGGACCAGTTCATCCGACTGCTCGTGGTCTGCATGCTCGCCGTGAACCTCGTGGACTCGAAGAAGAAGCTGAGCCAGGTGGTCGCGGTGATGGCCGGGTCGTTCGCGTTCTTCGCGGCGAAGGCCGGGCTCTTCTACTACATCGACGGCGGCGTGCAGTTCTCGGCGGGGCAGGCCGGCGCCTTCATCGACAACAACGGCTACGCGATGGCCGTCAACATGGCCATCCCGCTGATGGCGGCCACCGCACTCGCGCTGCAGGTGGACGTGCCGTACCTGAAATACCTCCGATACAGCTTCCTCCTGTGCATCCCGTTCAGCATCATGACCGTGATCGGCACGATGTCGCGCGCGGGGCTGCTGTCGCTCGGGTCCCTCGTCCTCAGCGCCGGCATGCTGCAACGCCGGCCGTTCCTGTGGACCGGCGGGATGGTGCTCGCGGGCGCGCTGATGTTCACGGTCGTGCCCTTGCCGCAGGGGTACCTGGACCGCATGCAGACGATCCAGACCTACGAGGAGGTGGGCGAGGGATCGGCGCTCAGCCGGTTCCACTTCTGGCACATCGCGACGGTGATGGTGGCCCGCAATCCCTACGGCGTCGGGTTGCGCCGCTTCGACGACGCGTATGACGACCACGACGACTCGGCTGGTTACTGGGGTTCGCACCGCTCGGTGCACAACAGCCACCTCGAAGTGCTCGCGGAGATGGGGTACGCGGGCTTCGCGATCTGGATCGTGATGTTCATCTACGCGTTCGTCCTGTGCCTGCGCGTCCGGTACGGCGCCGCGAGCCTGGCGGGGCTCAGCGAGGACGACCGCAAGTTCTACATCACCATGGCGAACGCGTTCATGGCGTCGATGTTCGCGTTCATCATCGGCGGCACGTTCATCGCCTCGGCCAACAACGAGCTCACCTGGCTCACGTTCTTCGTCGTCGCGATCCTCCACCGCCTGTACCGCAAGGACGTCGACGCCCTGAAACCGGTGCCCGTCGCCGCCGACCGGGTCGCGGCCGTCGTGCCGAGACCCCGCCGCCAAGCCATCGCGTGACGCCCAGCGGCAGGGCCCCGCGCGTGCTGCAGGTGGTCCTGCGGCTGGACCCGGGCGGCACCGAGCGCCTCGTCATCGAGATCGTGCGCCGCCTCCACGCCCGCGTGCCCATGGCCGTGTGCTGCCTCGACGCCCCGGGCGCGTGGGCGGACCGTGTCACCGACCTCGGCGTGCCCCTGCACGTCCTCGAGCGAGAGCCGGGCTTTCACGTGTCCCTGGCGCCGCGCCTGGCCTCGGCCGCGCGCGCGTTCGGCGCGACCGTGCTGCACTGTCACCACTATTCGCCCTTCGTCTACGGCCGCCTGGCGTCGTTCCTGATGCCCGGCGTCCGCGCGGTGTATACCGAGCACGGGCGCCTGTCCGACCAGCCGCCGTCGCTCAAGCGTCGGATCGTGAATCGCCTGCTGATGGCCGGGGCGCGCGATCTCTACGCCGTGTCGCACGATCTCAGGGGACACCTGGTCCGCGAGGCCGTGCCCGCCCGCATGCAGGTCATCTGGAACGGCATCGATCCCGGCGAACCGCCGGACCCGGCGGCGCGGTCCGCCGCCCGCGCGGCGCTCGGCGCCGACCCTGGCGACTGGGTGGTGGGCGCGGTTGCGCGGCTGGATCCCGTGAAGGACCTCGGCACGCTCGTCGACGCCGTCGTCCGTGCGGCACGGACGACGCCACGCATCCGGCTCGCCATCGTCGGCGATGGACCGGAACGGGGGGCGCTGGAGGGGGCCATCGAGCGGCTGGGAGCCGGGGACCGCGTGCGGCTCCTCGGCCACAGGGACGACGTGCGCGCGCTGCTGGCGGGCTTCGACGCCTTCGCCAACACCTCCACGAGCGAGGGCATCTCCCTCACGCTGCTCGAAGCGATGGCGGCCGAACTGCCGGTGGTGGCCACGCGCGTGGGCGGCACGCCGGAGGTGGTGGTGGACGGCGAGACAGGCCGGCTCGCGCCGGCCCGCGACCCGGACGCGTTCGCGGCCGCGCTGCTCGACACGAGCCGCGACGCCGCGCGTGCTCGCGCGTGGGGCGCCGAAGGGCGCCGCCGGCTCCTGGCGCACTTCACGATCGACGAGATGGTCCGGCGATACGAGGACGTGTACCGCGAGGTCGCCGCCCGCTGAGGTCGGAATCGCCCGCGATTGCACGGCCGCGGCGGCCGCCCGCGGGCGCTCCGCTACAATGAACGGATGATGCCGCAGGACGGAGCGCGTTAGTGTGCGGCATCAGCGCGCTGGTCGCGCTCGAAGGCCCCCTCGCCCCGCACATCGCACACAGCCTCCGTCCCATGACGGACGCGCTGGCGCACCGAGGTCCTGACGGCGACGGATTCGTCGACTGCGGATTCGCCGCCCTCGGCCACCGGCGGCTGTCGATCATCGACCGCGCCGGCGGCCACCAGCCGATGACCAACGAGGACGAGACCTGCTGGATCGTCTTCAACGGCGAGATCTACAACCACAAGCCGCTGCGCCGGGAGCTCGAGGCCCGCGGCCACCGGTTCCGCACCGTGTCGGACACCGAGGTGATCCTCCACGCCTACGAGGAGTACGGGCCGGAGTGCGTCGAACGCCTGAACGGGATGTTCGCGATCGTCGTGTGCGACACCCGCCGGCGCGAGGTCTTCATCGCCCGGGACCGCCTGGGCAAGAAACCGGTCTTCTACGCGGTCCTCGACGGCGTCGTCCACGTCGCCAGCGAGATCAAGGCGCTGCGGCGCAGTCCCGCCTGGGACGGCACGCTCGACCCCGGGGCGCTCGAGGGCTATCTCTCGCTCGGCTATGTCGTCGAGCCGGCGACCGTGTACCGGCACGTCCGGAAGCTGGAGTCCGGCCACTGGATGCGAATCGCCGGCGGCCGCGTGGAGACCCGGAAGTACTGGGACGTCACGGAGTTCGACACCGACCGGCGGCCGGACGCTGACGTGCTGGCCGAGCTGGAACCGCTCCTGGCGGACGCGGTCGCCTGCCGGCTCGAGAGTGAGGTGCCCCTCGGGGCCTTCCTGTCCGGGGGGATCGATTCGGGCCTGGTCGTGTCCTGGATGGCCGAGGCCCAGGGCGCCGGCGTGGTGACGACGTCGGTCGGCTTCGAGGAGAAGGCGCACAACGAGCTGGACGCCGCGGCGCTCACCGCCGGTGCTTTTCGGACCGAGCACCACCCGATGCTCCTCGAGCCGCGGCTGGACGAGGTGTTCGACACGCTCGTGGACGCCTTCGACGAGCCGTTCGCCGATGCGTCCGCGATTCCCACCTACTACGTCTCGAAGGCCGCCCGCGCCCACGTCACCGTGGCGCTCACTGGCGATGGCGGCGACGAGTCGTTCGGCGGCTACGACTTCCGCTACGAGCTGCACGCGCTCGAGGCCCGGTGGCGGCGCTTCGTGCCGGGCGGAGCCGGCCGGGCGGCCGTCGGCTGGCTGGGCCGGCACTGGCCCCGCTCGGCCAGGCTTCCCCGCCCCCTGCGCGCCGGCTACGTCCTCGAGAACCTCGGACGCACGCCCGAGGCCGCGTACTACGCCGACCTGTGCATCGTGAAGCCGTGGGACACCCGTGAGCTGATGGGACTGCCCGCGGACCGCGCGTCGGAGGCGAGTCCGGTCTACGAGGCCGTGACCGCGCCGTACCGCCGCTGCACGTCCGCCGACGACGTGCAGCGGGCCCAGTACGCCGATCTCAAGATCTACCTGCCGAACGATCCGCTGGTGAAGGTCGACCGCACCAGCATGGCGAACAGCCTCGAGGTCCGGTGCCCGCTGCTGGACCACCGCGTCATCGAGTTCGCGTTCCGCCTGCCCGCCGCCCGCAAGGCGCAGCCCGGTCGCTCCAAGCACTTCCTGCGGACGCTGGGCGCGAGGCGCCTGCCGCCGACGCTGGATGCGCTGCCGAAGCGAGGCTTCACCGCGCCGACCGCCGAGTGGATGCGCGGACGCTACCGCGAGTGGTTCCGCGACGAGGTGCTGTCGCCGGACGCGGCCACGTCCAGCCTCGTCGATCGGTCCGTGCTGGAGCGCTGGGTCCGTGAGGACGGCGCCGGATCGCGCAACCGGTCCGCCGCGCTCTGGAGCGTCTGGTGCCTCGAGCGCTGGGCGCGGCGCCACGGCGCCCGCTAGCGCACCGATCGCAGATTCCCCGAGAAATACCGCGTAGATCGCGCGCCTGCACGGGCGTGCCGGCGCTTGCGTGAACCGCGTGCTTCACGCCTCGACGCTGCCTCAACGACGCCCTCGTAATCGCGCGTTCGAAAATCGCACCCGCTCCCGCGGGGCCGATCGGTCGCGACGTTGCACGCAGAATTCGCGTCGACGATCAGACTCGTAATCCCGCCCTCGAAACGAGCGTGCCGCAGGTCACACGGGCCCGCGGCCTCGCCGGAATCAACCCGTGCGCGCGCAGTGACTTAGGTGCGGCTGGCATCGCGAGGCACACCCCTTGCTCAAACGAAGGGCATGTCATCGAGCCGCATCGACGCAGTTCCCCCGGCTGGAAGTGCGGCCTGTCACATCTGCACAGCAGCGGGGTTGGTCATGTCCCTTCGAAAGTATGTCATCGCGTTCGGCGTCCTCACCGTGTTCGCCTCACTCGCATCAGCGCAGCCGGATCCGCGGACACTTCCCACCGCGAACCTCGCCGGCGTCAAGGTGCTCGGTACGTTCACGCTCGACTGGCCCGACGGCGCCGGCGGCGACCTGAGCTACGGTGGCGGCGCCGTCGGCGTGTCGGAGGACGGCAAGTACCTCTACTGGTCGTGCCTGACCGACGACCACGGCATCGCCAAGCTCGAGATTCCAGCGCTCGGCGGCCGGGCCAAGGTGGTACAGGCGTGCAAAGGTCCGGACCGCGCCGAGATCTCCAAGGTGCACCCGGATCCGTCGGCCTACCGTCCGCAGCTCGGCGGCGTGCTCGAGATGAACGGCCGCGTCGTCGTGACCGGCTACATCACGTACGACGCGAACGGCGGCACGCTCTACAGCCACTGGGCGGGCTCGTCGCTCGGCGCGCTCTCGGGTCCCTTCGCCGGCTCGGTGTCGCCCGGCATGGTGAAGAGCGAGATGGCGCCTGTTCCGCCCGAGTGGCGGGCGATGCTGGGCGGACCGGCGATCTCGTCGGCCGGCTACACGTCGATCATCTCGCGCGCCAGCTACGGCGCGTCGGTGTCGGTGTTCGATCCGGCCCAGGTGACCGCCAACGGCTTCCCGATGAAGATGCTCCTCGGATGCCCGCACAGCATCCCGTCGTGCATCACCTACGGCACGCCCACGAGCAACAACTACAACGGGAGCGAGCTCTCGGGCGGCGTCTTCATCGTGCCCGGCACGCGCACCCTCGTCCAGGTCGAGCGCGAGTCGAGCGGCCCGACCTGCTACGGCTACACCACGCACGACCCGGCGCTGCACGGCCAGCCCTACCTGGATGCCGTCTACTGCTACAGCCTCAGCGACCCGCTCAACCAGAAGGGCCCGAAGGGCTACCCGTACCGGCTCGTCGCGAAGCTCTACGACCTGAACGAGCTCGTGCTCGTGAAGCAGGGCCAGAAGAACCCGTGGGACATCCGGCAGTACGCCACGGTGGACCTGCCCGGTTCGAGCGCCGGTGAGTTCGTGAAGGCCGGCGCGTACAACCCCGTGCGCGGCGAGTACTACCTGATCCGCTACACGGGCGGTGGCGTGAACACCGTCTACGTCTACTCGGGCTTCGGCGATGACGGCTCCGGCTCGAACGTCGAGATCTGCGGCGACGGCATCGACAACGACGGCGACGGGCTCATCGACGAGAACTGCGGCACCGAGATCTGCGGCGACGGCATCGACAACGACGGCGACGGCCTCATCGACGAGAACTGCACCGAGATCTGCGGCGATGGCATCGACAACGACGGCGACGGCCTCATCGACGAGAACTGCGGCACCGAGATCTGCGGCGACGGCATCGACAACGATGGCGACGGCCTCATCGACGAGAACTGCGCCGGCAAGACCGAGATCTGCGGTGACGGCATCGACAACGACGGCGACGGGCTCGTCGACGAGGGCTGTGAGGGCGAGAGCGCGGTCCCTGGGGCGCCGCAGCGCCTCTATGGGTCGGTGAAGCGGTCGACGGTCTCGCTGAAGTGGTCGCCGCCCATCACCGGAGGTGCGGTGCGGGAGTACCTCATCGAAGCCGGCGTGTCACCGGGCACCACGATCTACTCCGCACCGGTCGGGACCAACACCTCCGTGACGGTGCCGGACGTCGGGAAGGGCCGGTACTACGTCAGGGTCCGCGCCCGCAACGGGAATGGCGACTCGCTGCCGTCGAACGAGGTGATCCTGTCGGTGGGCTGCACGACCCGGCCACGCAAGGTCGCCAGCCTGACGGCGACCAGCCGCGACGGCCTCGTGACGCTGAGCTGGAAGGACCCCGACGGGTGCAGCGGCACCAGCTACAAGGTGGCCGTCACTCCGGCCGCCGGGGCGCCTCGCCTGATCGACACGAGTGAACCAGCGACCACCACGGTGCTCCCCTCCGGCTCCTACACGGCCCAGGTGCTGTCGAAGTCCGACGGCGGCGTGAGCGACGTCTCGGCCCTGCAGTTCACGGTGAACGGCAACGCCTGCTCGACGCCCCGCACGCGGACCACCCTCCGCACCGTGGTCGCCGGTCGCCGCGTGGGGCTCTTCTGGTCGCCGCTGGATCCGGACGTGGCGGCTTCGGAAGACCAGCTGTCGCCGCTGTCCTACGTCATCGAGGCCGGGTCCGCCCCGGGCGCTGCCGACATCGGCGTGCTGCCGGTCGACCGTGCCAAGCAGTTCCTGGCCGATGCGCCTCCCGGCACCTATTACGTGCGGGTCCGGGCGGCCAACGTCTGCGGCGCCGGAACGCCGTCGAACGAAGGCAAGCTCGTGGTCCGTTAGTCCCGAAACTACCTCCACCGTGCAAGTTCTGCGCGCCGCTGTCCAGGAAGGTTACGGACAGCGGCGCGTTCTTCGTTGCTTAAAAGCCAGTCAAGTAATTGAAATAAAATAACTTATAGCGATTGACCGATCTGGTGCCGTTCTTGCCAATGGGCGGGCGGTCCCAGGCGAAGTCTGGGTAGAATTCGACCTCTTTCCCAGCTCCGCTGATGCCACGAATCCGCCGAGTCGTCCTGTCGTTGCTGCTCGTCCTCTGTACTCACGCCGCCTACGGCCAGGCGGATCCCCGGTCGCTCCCGCTGCTCCCGCCCAGCGGCTTCTCGTCGCTCCACACGTATACCTTCGTGTTCGACTGGTCCGACGGGGCTGGGGGAAGCCTGTCGTACGGCGGAGGCGCCATCGGCGTCTCGGAGGACGGGAACTACCTCTACATTTCCTGCCAGCAGGACGATACCGGCATCGCCAAGCTCGAGATTCCCCGAGCCGGGGGGCTCGCCCGCGTCGTGGCCCCCTGCCTCGGGCCAAAACGAGCGGACATCGCGAAGATCCATCCGGACCCCACCGCGTTCCGGCCGATGGTCGGCGGGGTCCTGGAGCAGGGCGGACGCCTCTGCGTCACCGGCTACATCTCCTACGACGCCACCGGGCAGACGACGGCCAGCCACTGGTGCGGGCCATCGCTCACCTCGCTGGCGGGGCCCTTCGCCGGCTCGGTGGCCCCGGGTATGGTCAAGAGCCAGATGGCCCCCATTCCCCAGGAGTGGCGCGCCCTCCTCGGCGGTCCGGCGTTCTCGACAGCCGGCTACACGTCGATCATCTCGCGCGCCAGCTACGGTGCCGCCTTCACGGTCTTCAACCCGGCGGACGTCACGCGCAACGGCTTCCCGATGACGATGCTCCTGGGCTGCCCGCACTCGGTGCCCTCGTGCCTCACCTACGGCACGCCCACGAGCAACGCCTACAACGGCTCGGAACTGTCGGGCGGCGCCTTCATCGTGCCTGGTTCGCGCACGCTGGCCGTCATCGAGCGGGAGTCCTCCGGCCCCACCTGCTACGGGTACGCCACGCGCGATCCGAACCTGCACGGCCTGCCCTACCTCGACGCCGTCTACTGCTACAGCCTGAGCGATCCGCTCAACCAGAAGGGGCCGAAGGGCTATCCCTACCGCCTCGTCGCGAAGCTGTACGACATGGCGGAGCTCGTGGCCGTGAAGCAGGGGCTGAAGCAGCCCTGGGACATCCGCCAGTACGCGACCGTCGACATGCCGGGATCCGGACCCGGCGAGTTCATCCAGAGCGGCGCGTTCAACCCGGTGCGCGGCGAGTACTACCTGATCCGTTATCTCGGCAACGGCCTGAATACCGTATCCGTGTACACGTCGAACGCGAGCGTTCCCGTGAGCGCGCCGAGCGCCCCTGGGAACCTGCGGGCCGTGGCGTCGGGCTCCAGCCTGACGCTCACCTGGGACTTCCCGCAAGTCGGCAGCGTGAGCGGGTTCGTTGTCGACGCCGGCACGGCCGCCGGTCAATCCAACATCGCCAACGGCGTTTCTGTCGGGGCAGGGCTGACGCTGACCGCCCAGGGCGTACCAGCCGGCCGGTACTTCCTCCGCGTCCGCGCCATCGGCCCCGGCGGATCCAGTCCGCCCTCGAATGAAGCGGTGACCGACGTGACGGGCGGATCGGGCGGCGGCGGTGGCGGCGGCGGCGGGATCCCGACCGGCCCGCCGGGCGCGCCGGACGGATTCCGGGCCACCGCCGATCAGTCCCGCCGCGTCACACTGACGTGGTCCCCGCCGGAGCGCGGAGCGCCGCCGACCGGCTATCTCGTCGAGGTGGGAACGGGACCGGGGCGGTCGGATCTCGCCGCAGGGATCCCGCTGCCGGTTGCCACGTCGTTCAGCGCGCCCGGGGTCGCGCCGGGCGTCTACTACCTCCGCCTCCGCGCCGTGAACGCGCAGGGCGTCGGTCCGGTCACGCCGGAAGTCCGACTCGTCGTGCCCTGAAGGTGGGCGGCCGGCGACGGCTGCCTACGGGATCGACCGGACGATCGACGGACCGAGGAGGTTGGCGACGCCGACCGGCAGCTTCTGCCAGGCCTGGATCGCGAGCCTGAACTTGGGGTTCTTGGGGCTCTGGTCGGGCAGGGCGCCGGTCACCACGTCGTACTCCCAGCAGAGCGGCGTCGGCTCCGCGCCCCACTGCTTCTTGAAGTGGAACGTGCCCTCGTTCGGCGTGGAACGCCCGAAGTCGAGGCGCGTGCAGCCGGCGGCGATCGCCTCCCGCAGGATCGTCCAGTAGAGCAGGTTGTTCGGCGACATCTGGTTGAACTCGCGGAGCGAGGAGGCCCAGGGCACCTCGGTCCGTTCCCGCCACCGCCACGTGAGTCCGGCCGCCGCCGCGCGCCCTTCGTGCCTGATGACGACGATCCGCGTCCGGTCCGGGAACCTCGCGAGCACCGCCTCGAAGAGCCTCGGGGAGTAGACGGGCGTGCCGAGATCGCGCATGTTCGTCGAGAACACCGCGTAGAAGTCCCGCAGGTGCTCGCTGCCCCCGGTTTCGGCGGTCAGGCCGCTCTTCTCCGCCTTGCGCACCTGGTTGCGCACCTTGCGGTCGAGGGCCGACCACAGCGTGTCCGCGTCGCCGGGGAGCGCGAGGGTCATCGCGACCTTGTGCTCCTTGGGCACGAGATTGGAAAAGCGCCGCCGGTCGTGCCGGAGCTCGAGGTGGGTCGCCTTGTGCTCGCGGGCCAGACGTCCCGCGTGTTCCACGAGCGCTGCGGCCGCCAGATCGTCGTCGGCGACCACGCCCCCATAGTTCAGGAACGGCACCGAGACGACGAAGCGTCCGAAGATCGGGGACTGGAAGAAGACGAGCGGCAGGACGCCCGCGATCGCTCCACCGCGCCGCGCCGCCAGGTAGTGCGTGCGGTGGCGGAAGACCTCCTCGAAGATGCCGCGCCACGCCCACAGGTGATAGCCCGACGCGTCGGGATGCGCCTCGACGTATGCGTCCCACGCGGCGGGATCGGTGCAGGCGTCAACGGCGAGACCCTGTTGGGCCCGGGAATCGATCGGTCCGCTCACACCCTCACCTCGCGCCGGTCGCCGCCGTACCGAGCGTGATGGGCGGCAGGGGCACGGACGCGATGAGACCTCGCATGGTGCCGAACGGGAACTCCTGGAGCAGGCGCCGGAGGCGCGGCTCGGTGTCGTCCAGGTTGTGGTAGTGGCGGTAGCGCGCCAGCGCCGGAGCCTCCAGCCGCGGCTGGTCCGGATCGATCTCCCACGGATGGAGGTAGAACACGGCGGGCGCGCGCTCGAGGTCGTTCACCCTCCGCATGCCCCACCGCGTCCATCCGTAGGGCAGCAGCCGGAAGTATCCGCCGCCGCCAATCGGCCAGTTGACGCCCGCCAGCCGCACCGTGGACGCCGGCACCTCCACGATCGTGCCGCCCGGGCGGCTCACCACGCCCGCGTGCCGCTCGGCGTCGGGAATGCCGTAGCGATCGTGATGCACGGGGAAGATGCTCGAGTCGTACGTATAGCCCTCGTCGATGAGGACGTCGAGCGCCCACAGCGAGCGCGCGGTCACCGAGAAACTCGGCGCCCGGTAGCCGTCCACCCGCTGCCCCGAGGCGTCCTCGAGCAGGCCCTTGGCGCGGCGGACGTCGTCGCGGAAGGCGTCAGGCGTCTGGTCGTAGATCAGGCGGTGGCCGTAGCCGTGCGAGGCCACTTCGTGCCCCTCGGCGGCGATGCGGCGCACCAGGCCGGGCACGCGCTCGGCCACCCAGGCCAGGACGAAGAACGTCGCCGAGACCCCCGCCTCGCGGAAGAGCGCCAGCAGGCGCTCGGTGTTGGCCTCGACGCGGCTCTCGCGCGACGCCCACGACGAGCGGTCGACCACCCGCTCGAAGTTGCTGACGTGGAAGTAGTCCTCCACGTCGACGGTCATCGCGTTCCGCGGCGGCGCGCCGGCGCCGGGCGCGCTCACGACGCCCCCCGGCGCATGACGACCGTCTTCACCGTCTGGAACATGACGAAGATGTCGAGCGCCACCGACATGTTCTTGATGTAGTACAGGTCGTACTGCAGCTTCTGGAGCGCGTCCTCGACGCTGGCGCCGTAGGTGTAGCGCACCTGCGCCCAGCCGGTGACGCCGGGCTTCACCACGTGGCGCTGCCCGTAGAACGGGATCTGGCGCGTGAGATCCGCGACGAACTCGGGACGTTCCGGACGCGGGCCCACCATGCTCATGTCGCCGCGGAGCGCGTTCCACAGCTGCGGAATCTCGTCGAGCCGCGTGCGGCGCAGGAAGCCGCCGATCGGGGTCACGCGCGAGTCGTTCTTCGTGGCCCAGACCGGGCCGGTGCCCTCCTCGGCGTCCACGCGCATCGAGCGGAACTTCAGGACCATGAACGTGCGTCCGTCCTGGCCGACGCGTTCCTGGCGGTAGAACACCGGGCCGTGTGACGTCACTTTGATGAGGAGCATCACGACCGCCGCGATCGGCGCCGCCAGCACGAGGCCGAGCGACGAGACCAGGATGTCGAGGAGCCGCTTCGTCACGAGCTGCGACCGCGACTTCCGGAAGCCTTCCGAGAAGATCATCCAGCTCGGACGCAGGTTCTCGACGGCGATCTTGCCCGTGTACTGCTCGTAGACCGTCGCCAGGTGGTCGAAGGTGACGCCGCTCAGCTTGATCTCGAGCAGCTTGACCATGTCGAGGCGTCCCCGGGCGTCGGCGAGGCTGACGACCACGCGGTCCACGCTGCGCTCGCGGACGATCCGGGGGATGTCGTCGATGGTGCCGATGACGCCCGGGTTGAAGAGCGAGGTGCCGACCCGGGCGGCGTCGGGCTCGACGAAGCCCACGATCTCCACGCCGAGCTCGGTCTGGCGTTCGTGGATCTCCTGGGCGAGCGCCACCGCCGCCGGCGTCGAGCCGATGAGCAGCAGCCGCTCACCGGGCTGGACCTGGGCGGTCGCCCACTCGAACAGCAGCCGCGTGACGAGGATGGCGATGATGATGAAGGCCGTCGTCAGCAGGAACACGCCGCGGCCGACGATCAGCGTCGGCGCCCAGTAGTAGACGACCGCCAGGATGATGGTGGTGGCGGCCAGCGCCCGGAGCAGCCGCACGAAGAGCTCGCGGCGGTCGGACACGACCCGCAGGTCGTACATGTCCGCGAAGAACAGGCAGAGCTGGCAGATCCCGGCGACGACGCCCGCCCTGAGCAGGCCGTCAGGCGTGGTCAGCACCGCCATGCCGGATTCCGGGCCGAGCCGGATCGCGGCGGCCAACGTCACGGCCAGGACGATCGAGACCGTCTCGAGCAGCGCCAGGATAGGAGTCCTGGTACCCAGCTGGCCTGCCATGCCCGGTCCCCGACGCGGGGTTACCGCCTCCCGTAGTAGTCCGCGTGGTAGTTCGCCGTGCTCATGTCACGCGGATCGACGCCGTTGAGCACGACGCCCAGCACGCGCTCCTTGCCGATGACCCGAATGGCCGTGTCCACGAGCTCGAACGCCGTGGCTCCAGCCGACACGACCAGCACCGAACCGTCCACGTGGTCGGCGAGCAGGTTGGCGTCCGGCAGCACGGCGAGCGGCGCCGTGTCGAGCAGGACCCAGTCGTACTCGCGGCGGGCGTGCTCGAGGAGCGCCGCCATCGCGTTCGAGGTCAGGATGCCCATGGGATCCCCGTCCACCCGGCCCGCGGGGACCACCGACAGACGCTCGGTGATGCGCACGACGGGGATCTCGCTGCGCTCGACGATGTCCGCGACGCCCGGAGATCCCGCGATCTGGAACGCGCCGTGAATCGTGGGTCGCCTGAGGTCGCAGTCGATCACCAGCACGCGCTTCTGGTACGACCCGCTGAGCGTGAGCGCGAGGTTCACGGTCGTGAGGGTCTTGCCCTCGCCCGCGACGGCGCTCACCATCATCACGACCTTGCCGTCGTGATCGAGCTGCCACTGGTGGAGCTTGGCGGCGAGCTTGCGGTACTGCTCCAGCGCGACCGTCGGTGCCCCGGTGGGCGTGGCGACCTTCTCCGACAGCGCGGGATGCACGTCGAGCGACCGCGGAACGGCCCTCGCGGGACGGTCCGGCGGCGGGGGAGGAGGGGCGTCCTTGACGTCCCACGCCGCGTCGAACACGGCGTCGTCGGGCGCCTCGGTGGGCGCCATGGCGGGCGACGTCGTGCTGGGGGCGCCGGAGTGGGCGCGCTCGATGGCCTTGCCGAAACGACTCATGACCTCTTACCGAACGGAAACCAGCGCCGGTGCCGGAAGGTGGTGAACATGTCTCGCGACTTGCCGTCGTCGGGCGGCTCCGCCACCGTCGCGCCGTTGCTGGCGGCCGGCCGGAGGGGCGCCGGCTCCGCGGCCGTGGCCGCCGCGCCTGGCGTGGCGGCCCCTCGCGTGGCCAGCGTGGCTCTGGGCGGCTCGGCCGCTCCGGAGCGGCCCGCGGCCTTCGCGCGCGCTTCGCGAGGCGTCAGGTCGAAGTCCTTGCACACTTCCTCCACGAGCGCGGGGCCGACCGGCTTCTGATCGGCCGCAAAGCCGCTGAGCAGCGCGTTGTCGCAGATCACGTTGATGGTCCGCGCCACTCCTCCGGAGTATCGGTAGACCAACTCGACGGCTGCAGGCGTGAAGATCTCGGGAGGATTGCCGCCGGCCACGCGGATGCGGCCGGCGATGAGGGCGGCCGTGGCGCGCAGATCCAGCGGCTTGAGCGTGGCGCGGATGGCGACGCGCTGCTTGAGCTGCCGCAGCGAGGGATCGTTCAGGCGGTCGGCCAGTTCCGGCTGCCCGACCAGCACCACCTGGAGCAGCTTCGCGGTGGAGGTCTCGATGTTGGCCAGCAGCCGGATCTCCTCCAGGAGCTCGTGCGGCAGGCTCTGGGCCTCGTCCACGACCATCGCCGTGATCTGGCCCTGCGCGTGGTTGCGGGCGAGCGCGGCCGTCAGCTTCGACAGGAGGTCCGTCTTCGACTCCGCCGCGTCAGGCCCGAGCCGGTACGCCTTCCCCAGGAACTGCAGGAACTCGTCGCGCGTGAGCGCGGGGTTGTTGAGGTAGGTCTGACGGACGTTCTCGCCGCGTAGCGCGCGCAGCGCCGCGCGGACGATGGTCGTCTTGCCGGTGCCGGCCTCGCCCGTGACCACGATGATCCCGCGCCGCGACGTGATGCCGTACTGCACCGCCGCCAGCGCCTCGCGGTGCATGGGCGTGAGGTACAGGTATCGCGTGTTGGGCGTGAGGTCGAAGGGCCGTTCGGTCAGCCCGTAGAACTCGTGGTACATGGCGTCCGGCTACCGGAGCCAGCTCCAGGCGATGGCGACCGCTACGGCGATGCCCGCCACGGCCGCGCCTGAGAGCCCCAGCACCTGCCGCAGGTGGCGCCTGCGCTCCACGCGGTTGCGCATGCGCGGGACCGTCGCCAGCACCGGCAGGTTGAGCGCCTGGAGCACGTCCGATTCCATGTGCAGCGTCTTGTCGCGCAGCTCCATCAGGACGATGATGCCGACGCCGATGGCGATGCCCAGGACGGTGCCGATCGCCTGGATGAGCGGGCGGTTCGGCGAATAGGGCTTCTCGGGACGGCGCGCCGGGTCCAGCACCCGGAACTGCTCGCCGATCTGGCGCCGCTCGACGTTGGAGGCGATCTGCGCCTCCTGGCGCTTGGCCAGCAGCGACTGGTAGGTCTGCTGGAGCGTCGTGTAGTCGCGCATCAGCTCGGTCTGCTCGGATTCGAGCGACGGCACCGACTCGATGCGGCCGCGGTATTCCGTGATCTGGCCCTGCACCTTGGCCAGCTGCTCCTCCTTGGCCGTGATGTTCTTCGCCAGCGTGTCGAGTTCGTCGCGATAGCTTCGCGCCTGGCGCTCCGCGGGCGACATCGTGGCCGTGGGCCTGCTCGAGCCCCCCGCAGCCGCGGCCGCAGCCGCCGCTTCGCGCTCGGCCTTCGCCTTGCGCTCGGCTTCCGCCACGATGCGCTCGCCGCGGACCACGTCTGGATGTTCGGGCGTCAGGCGGGTCTTGAGGACCCGCAGGGCCTCGCGGGCCGTCGCCAGCTCCGCCGCCGCTGAGCCTGGAGGCGGCGCGGTATCGCCCTGCGCCACCGTCGTGCCGTCCGTCGGGTCCACCTTGGCGGCCGCCATCAAATCGGTGAGCGCGCGTTCCACCACCGCGCGCCGGTCGCGATCGCGATCCAGCGAGTCGCTCAGGCCCTGGGCCTGCATGTTGAGCGTCTGGACGGCCTGGAAGTTGCTGTTGACCTGCGTCGGCAGCTGGCCGGCGTTTCGGATCCGGAACGCCTCGAGCCGCTTCTCGTGCTCGATGAGCTTCTGCCTGGCGTCGTTGAGCTGCGACTCGAGGAACTGGCTGGTGGCTTCCGCCTGCACTTCGCGGTCGCGCAGGTTCTCCTCGATGAAGAGCGAGGCGAGGCGCTCGGCCACCTGCTGCGCGAGGACGGGATTCTCGGACTTGTAGCCCACGACGAACGCGTCGCCGCGGATGGTCGTGACGTCCACCTCGCGGCGCATGTAGGCGATGACGTCCTCCATCGGCGCCTTCTGCCGGAGGTCGGGGTACAGGTTCAGGTCGAGCACGATGGGCTCGAGCCTCGTGCGGCTCAGGATCTGCTGCGAGATGGAGCGCAGCCGGTCCTGCACGTTGGTGGTGACCGTGGTCCGGACGATGTCGCTCGGCACGCGCTGGGCCACGACCAGGATCGTCGTCTCGGCGCGGTAGACGTCCGGTACGAACCGCAGGTAGGTCGCGGCGAGCAGCGAGGTGAGGATCGCCGGGGCCAGCACGATCCACTTGCCGCGCCACGCGATGCGGGCGACGTCGTCGATGGTGTAGCTCTTGCCGGGCAGCATGTCTGTCGCTCCGTCGTCTATGGGCGGCTGAAGGGGCTCAGGCCGAAGGAAAGTCCGCCGCGAATGCTGTGCCGGCCGAACCGACCCGCCGGTTGACCCGGCAGCAGGAACGAAGCGTCCACGTCGGATCGGAACAGCGAGTATTGGACGAAGGTCCCGACCGTCCGCTTCACGTCGTATCGCAGCATCACCGACGCCGATGTGTTGTTGAACCCCACGGCGTTGGCAGCATTAATGGTACCCGACGAGTAGTTCGCCGAGAAGATCGAGCCGAGGGAGCCGGCCAGCCGCCCGGCCGCCGAGGCGGACACTCCGTAGAACACCACGGCGTTGCGGTAGGTCTGGACGAATCGTGCATCCCTGAGCGCCGCGATGCTCGCATTC
This sequence comes from Vicinamibacterales bacterium, assembly GCA_041394705.1. Lineage (GTDB taxonomy): Bacteria > Acidobacteriota > Vicinamibacteria > Vicinamibacterales > UBA2999 > CADEFD01. The sequence goes on along the minus strand of JAWKHS010000007.1, from coordinate 173,603 downwards.
CAGCCGTTCCGGAAGGCCCGATCGAGGCTGACGCTCCCCGTCAACTGGTACGCCTTCCCATTCGTCTCGGGGACGTTGACCAGGCCCGTGTGGAATCCCAGGGTCGTGCTCCGGGTGAGCTGGAGTCCCCTGGAGAAGTCGATGCCGAAGTCGAACCCGCTCACGGTGTAGTTCGTGGCGGCGGCGGTGCCCTGGCTCGACACCCGGTTCTGCGACACGCTGTAGCTGAGATACCCGGTCAGGTTCCTGGTGAGCGCGCGCGAGAGCCGCAGGCTGCCGTTGAGCCGTAGCGCGCGGGCCACCGGCGAGTCGATGGGGATCAGTGTGCCGGCCAGGGCGGTGAACCCGATCGAGGTCCGCCGCGACAGGGCGTACGACAGCGTGCCGGTCGTGTTGGAGTCCACCTGGCGGATCGTGGATTGCTGGAAGTCGGTGGCGCTCGTCAGCTGCAGGAGCTGTCCGTTCGAATCGAGCGCCGTCGCGAAGAGGCTGGCCGCCGTGAACGGCGCGTAGTGGGCGAACTGCGCGAGCCCCCACTGCCACCGTCCCCGGTAGTTCGACGAGAACGAGATCGCGGCCCCGTAGGAGGGCGCGTACGACGGCGTGAACTTCGGGTAGTAGCGGTTCGACATGTTCGCCTGGGTCGCCATCGAATAGCGCCGCCACGACTTTCGAAGGGTGACGTTCACGTTGGCGCCCGTGAACCACTGGCTCTGCGGCCTGAACGAGGCCCCGGGGCTCGGGTCGAAGAGTGGCGCGTCCCAGCCGCCGAAGACGTTGGCGCTGAAGCGGGGGCCGCGGGCGGCGCGGCCCGGCGCCGGGAACCGCGGCTGCGCCGAGGCGGCCGCCGCGACCAGGCAGAACCCCAGCGCCACGATCGGCGCAAGGCGCGAGGACGGCGTCATGGAACGATGACCGTGTCGCCAGGCCGGAGCACGATGTTCTGCTCCATCTTGCGGCCGCGGGTGACGTCCTTGTAGTTGAACAGGTGCCGCGTCGTCTTGCCGCCCACGGTCCGCACGACGCCGATCTCGTCCAGCTTCGCGTAGGTGGTCGGACCGCCGGCCAGCGCCAGCATCTGCAGCACCGTGGTCGGCGCCGTGAGCGGGTAGGTGCCGGGCTTCACCACCTCGCCCATCACGAACACCATGCGGCTGTTGATCTGCTTGACGATGACGGTGACGCTCGGATCTTCCACGAACTTGGCCGCGGCCTCGGTGAGCGCCAGCCGGAACTCCTCGGGCGTCAGGCCCGCCGCCTGGACGTCGTTCAGCAGGGGCAGGGAGACCTTGCCGTCGGGCCTGACCTTGACGTCGGTGGACAGCTCCTTCTCGCGCCAGACGATCACGTCCAGCACGTCGTCGGGGCCGATCACGTAGTCGGGCGGCGCGTCCACGCCCTTCGCCGTCCCGGGTGTGGGCTGTGCAGCCTGGCGTGCGGCGGGAGGCGGCTGGGGAGTGGTGGCCTGGCGCGCCTGCACGCCAAGGGTGGACGACACGAGCAGCGCGAGTGCGAGCGAGAGTGGCGCCTTCACCTGAACTCCTTGAACGAAACCTGGCACTCGTGCGTGCGCAGGAAGTTGAGGAAGCGCTTGTAGTCGGTCGGAGCCATGTTGAAGAGTCGCACGACGATCCGATAGTTGCCGCGCGCCTCCTGGAGCCCCTTCCGGACCAGGTCGCGCAAGTTGCCGCGCGTGATCTCGCGCTGCATGTACAGAGGATAGACGAGGGTCCAGAACGATTCGCCGGTATCCACGAGCTTCTGGTAGAGCTCGTCGGACACCGTCCGCCGCCGTTCGCGGCGCGGCCGGTAGGCGCCCACGGGCAGCAGCCGCACCTCGGGAGGCAGATCGTCCGGCATCGCCACCTCGCGCTGGCAGGTGACGGCCAGGCGCTCGACGAGGTTCTGCAACTCGCGGACGTTCCCGGGCCATGAGTACTTCGTGAGGGCCTCCATGGCTTCCGGGGACACCGACCGGAGCACGTAGTGGCCGCTCGCCGTACTTCTTTGCACGAAGCGCTCCACGAGTTCCGGGATGTCGCCGCGGCGCTCCCGAAGAGGCGGCACCACGAGATGGATGACGTTGAGCCGGTAGTAGAGGTCCTCCCGGAACGCCTGCTGGGCGATCAGCTCGCGAAGGTTCCGATTCGTGGCCGCAATGACGCGGATGTTCACCGTGGCCTTGGACCGGTCGGCCCCCACCTTCTGCAGTTCGCCCGTCTCGAGGAAGCGCAGCAGCAGCCCCTGCATCCGCAGGGTCATTTCCCCGACTTCGTCGAGGAAGAGGGTCCCGCCATCGGCCATCTCGAGCTTGCCCTGCTTGTCGCGGTACGCCCCCGTGAAACTGCCCTTCACATGACCGAACAGCTCGGATTCGAGCAGGGTCTCCGGGAGGCCGGCGCAGTTGACGGCCACGAACGGCCGGGCCGCGCGAGCCGAATGGGCGTGGACGGCCCGCGCCACCAGCTCCTTGCCGACGCCGCTCTCACCCGTGATGAGCACCTTCGCATCCGAACGCGCCGTGCGCTCGATGTCGATGCGCAGGTCGTTGACGGCGGGACTGTCCCCAATCAGTTGCGGTTCCGCGGCTGCCGAAAGCATGTCGTTCGTCCTCGCAAGTCGGTCCCTGGGCTCCCCGCGCGCAACTGCGACGGAAGCCTCGGCCGGCTCAGGCCAGCCATTTTGTCGGGCCGCACCACGCCCCGAGCAAGAACGGGGCCGCGCCGGAATCCTGTCGAAATCCCCAGGAAAAGTCGACGAATCCGCGTGAAAGTCTGGCTGATCGTGCATATCCCTGGAGCGTTCTGGGACTGATGGCGTCATCGTTATCAGGGACCAGTCGGAGAACAAAAGTCAATCCATGTCGGTATTAAATTGCTCGAATGGCCCAACTACTTAGCGGCCAATCCAGAACTTGGTCATCACAGGGCGGGCCTGACGCGGGCGACTGGACGGGCGGTCGGCCGGGCCGGTGGCCCGGGTCAGGACGCGGAGGCTTCGGCCAGGAGCGCCCGGGCCTGAGCGGCCCGCGCATCCTCCGCCCCGAGGCTCGACGCCAGGGCGGTGGCCGCCGGGGCCAGGAGCGTCGCCGCGTCCTCCCGACGGCCCAGGTCGAGCAGCACGGCGCCAAGCTCGAGATTGGCCGCCGCCCGCTTCCAATGGCGGGCGGGGAGCCGTTCGGTGCGGATCGCCACGGCTTCCTGCGCCAGCGCCAGCGCCCTGGCCGGCTGGTGAGTCCGGCGGAAGAACGTCGACAGGGTCAGCAGACAATCGGCCACGGCGGGATGCTGCGCTCCCTGGGCCTTCCGAATCTCGTCGAGGCCCTGCTCGAGCAGCGCCTGCGCCTCGGCCTGCCGCCCCCGGACACCCAGGATCTCGCCCAGCAGGGCGTGCCCCAGGCCAATCTCGAAGTGGCCCGGCGGCAGCGCCCGCTCCCGCACCGCCAGAGCCTCACGGACGTTCGCTTCGGCCTCGGGTAGTCGCCCGAGAGCAAGCTGCGCCCGGCCCAGGCTGTGCTGGACGCGCGCGACCGCGGCGTGCTCGTTCCCGTAGCTGGCGCGCCGGATGGCCAGGGACTCGCGATAGAGGCGTTCGGCCTCGGCGTACCGACCCCGCTCCTCGAGCAGCGAGGCGAGGTTGTTCAGCTGGACCGCGTAGTCCGGGTGGTGCTTCCCGAGGCGCTTCTCGAGGCTCTCGAGACCGGCGCGGTACAGCGACTCGGCCCGCACCAGGTCCCCCTCGTCCTGGAGAAGCGAGGCCAGGTTGTTGCGGGCCGTCGCCGTGTCGGGGTGGTCGTTGCCGTACACCCGCTGGCGGATGGAGAGCGCCTCGACGAGGAGCGGCTCGGCCTTTGCGAGCTCACCCTGCTGGTTGTACACCTGCCCGAGGTGGCCGAGGACGAGCGCCAGGCCCGGGTGGGCGCTGCCGCCGCGACGGCGCCGGATGTCGATCGCCTGTTCCAGCAGCGGGACCGCGTCGGCCAGACGCCCCTGCTGCCGCAGGACGGCCGCGAGGTTGTTGAGGCCGACGGCGACGTGTTCCGCATCGTCGCCTTCCGTCGTCCGCCAGATGTCGATCGCCTCGCGGAGCAGCGGTTCCGCCTCCCCGTGCCGCCCGCGTTCGTTCACCGTGAGCCCGAGGTTGTTCAGGGACGTGGCGATGGCGATCGGCGGGGCGCCGTTCTGCCGCTGCAGGTTCAACGCATCGCGGTGCAGCGCCTCCGCCTCGTCGAATCGCGCCAGCTCGCGATAGGCCTCCGCCAGGTCCCCCATGGCCGTCGCGGTCTCCGGGGCGTCGGGTCCCAGCGTGGCGCGCCGCAGCTCGAGCGCGCGTTCGAGCAGCGCGGCGGACCTGGTGTACGCGCCGAGCGCGCCGTAGACGGTGCCGATGGTGCCGAGGAGGCGACCCTGGACCACCGGCTGGCCCGCCAGCTCGGTGTCGATGCGATCGGCGCCGCGATCGAGCAGCTCGCGCGCCGTGACCGTGGACCCGTTCGGCGTCGCGTCGGGATTCGAGACCTCGAACAGGTCGGTCAGGAAGTCGAGCACCTGCTGCGCCGTGTCACGTTCCCGCGCCGTCCGGTCACGCTCCTCGGCCAGGCGCGCCGCCTGGACCGAGAACACCACGGCGGCCGCGCTGACCATGAGCCCGAGCACCGCGGCCACGGCCACGCCCCACCGATGGCGCACGACGAACCGCCACCCCACGTAGGTCCACGTGGGTGGGCGCGCGGCGACCGGTCGCCGGGCCAGGTGCATCCGGATGTCGGCCGCGAGCGCCTCCACCGACGCGTACCGCTCGGCCGGGTCCTTGTGCAGCGCCAGGGCGATGATGGCGTCGAGGTCGCCCGAGAGCCGGCGCGCGAGCGTCGCGGGCGTCAGGCGGCGGCGCGCCGCGCGGGCCTCGGGCGCGTCGTCGCCCTCCCCGGGCTCGAGCGTCGCGGCGCTCGGGGCGTTCGGATCCACGTGGCAGACGACGCGCTCCACTTCCTCGCTCGTCATGGTCGTGAAGCGCAGGGGCCGCGTGCCGGTCAGGAGCTCGTACAGCAGCACGCCCAGGGCGTAGACGTCGGCCGCCGTGGTCACCTGCTCGCCGCGCACCACCTCGGGGCTGGCGTAGAACGGCGTCATCATGCGCGATGGCGGCGCCGGACCTCCCTCGGTCACGCCTTCCTGCGTGAGGCGCGCGATGCCGAAGTCGAGCAGCTTCGGGATCCCGTCGGCCGTCACGATGATGTTGCTCGGCTTGATGTCGCGATGGACGATCAGGCTGCGATGCGCGTGGCTCACGGCATCGCACACGGTCAGGAACAGCCGGAGGCGGCCCGTGACGCCGAGGCCGGCCTCGTCGCAGTACCGGTCGATGGGCGCGCCCTCGACGTGCTCCATCACCAGATACGGCGTGCCGTCGGCCGTCGTGCCACCGTCGAAGAGCCGGGCGATGTTCGGGTGCTCCAGCCACGCGAGAATCTGCCGTTCGGTGCGGAACTGCCGGACGCGCTCGGGGTGCAGCAGGCCGCGCACGATCTTCACCGCGACCTGCTGGAGGAACTCGTCGTCGTCGCGCTCGGCAAGGTAGACGGTGCCCATGCCGCCCTCGCCGAGCACCTTCACGAGCTTGTAGGGACCCAGCCGCTGCGGCGCCCCCTTCGGGGCCGCCGCCACCTCCTCCACGGCGTCCCGCACGACCGAGGCGATCGAGGCGCCGGCCTGCTCCTCGGCGTCGGCGGCCAGGAGGCCGTGCACGAGCGCGGCAAGCTCGGCATCGCCCGCGGCGTCGTCGACGAACGCGCGGCGCTCGTCCAGGGGCCGCGCGAGGGCCTCTTCGAAGAGGTGCTGCGCGTCGGCCCAACGCTGCGGATCCATCGCGCGCTACTCGGCTGCGGCCCCGCCCCCGGTCGTGAGTTCGTGGCGGAGCCACGCCTTGGCCATCCGCAGCTCGCGATCCACGGTGGCCGGCGACACCCCGACGGCTTCCGCCGTCTCCTCGTAGCTGAGGCCGCCGAAGAAGTGCAGTTCGACGATCTGCGCCTTGCGCGCGTCGAAGGCGGACAGCCGTTCGAGGACCTCGTGCAGGTCGAGCACGTCCACGGACGGGCCGCCGACCACGGCGGCGACGTCGTCGAGCTCGACCTTCACCGCGCCGCCGCCCCGCTTCTGCCGGCGCCGGCTGCGGGCGTGATCCACGAGCACCCGCCGCATGGTCCGCGCCGCCACGGCCATGAAGTGCGCCTTGTCCTGCCACGAGACGTCGGCGTCGATGAGGCGCAGGTAGGCTTCGTGCACGAGGGCCCGCGTCTGCAGCGTGTGGTCGGGCCGCTCGGACCTCAGCGCGCCGCGCGCGATCCGCGCCAGCTCGTCGTAGACGAGCGGCAGCAGGCGATCGAGGGCAGTGGCCTCGCCGCCCCTCCAGGCATGGAGGAGTATCGTCGCGCTGGGTTCCACGGTGCCGAATCCTCTAGGGTGCGGCGATTCTAACGCAGGTGGCTCACCCCTCCACCAGCAGCAGCGCCGGATCCTCGATGCACTCCTTGATCTTGACGAGGAACTGCACCGCCTCGCGCCCGTCTACCAGCCGATGGTCGTAGCTCAGGGCCACGTACATCATCGGGCGGATCGCGACCTGGCCGTTCACGGGGACCGCCCGGTCGGCGATCTTGTGGAGGCCGAGGATGCCGACCTGCGGCGGATTGAGGATGGGCGTGCTCATGAGGGAGCCGAACACGCCGCCGTTGGTGATCGTGAAGGTGCCGCCCTTGAGGTCGTCGAGCGTCAGCGTGCCGTTGCCCGCGCGGGCCGCGAAATCGCGGATGGCCAGTTCCACGCCGGCGAACGTCATCCGGTCCGCGTCCCGCAGGACTGGCACGACGAGGCCGCCTTCGGCGCCCACGGCGACGCCGATGTCGACGTAGCGTTTGTAGACGATCTCGTCGCCCTGAATCTCGGCGTTCAACTCCGGGAACGCCTTCAACGCCGCGACGGCCGCCTTGACGAAGAACGACGCGATCCCCAGACCCACGCCGTGCCGCTTCTGGAACGCCTCCTTGTGCCGGGCCCTGAGCGCCATGACGGCGGTCATGTCCACGTCGTTGAAGGTCGTGAGCATGGCGGCCGTGCGCTGCGCCTCGACCAGCCGCCGGGCGATCGTCGCCCGGCGCTTGCTCATGCGTACCCGCTCCTCGGCGCGGCTGCCCGGAGCTGGCGCCGCCGGCACGGCGGGTGCCGGCTGGGGCGCCGGCGTGCCCGCGGCGTGCTGCCGGACGTCGTCCTTCCTGACCCGCGGGCCGGTCGCCGGGACGTCGGCGAGGTTCACGGCCAGGTCGCGAGCCACGTTCCTGGCGGCGGGTGTCGCCTTCGGGGCCGGGGCCGCGGCCTGCGCCGCCGGAGGGGCCGGTTCGGCGGGCGGCGGCGCTGACCCCGCTGCCGGCGCGGTGCCCGCCGCCGACGGGTCCAGGACGCCGAGCACCTCGCCCACCTTCACGTCGGCGCCGTCGCCGTGCGCGATCGACACGAGCACGCCCGCGCGGTCGGCGGCCACCTCGAGATCGATCTTCTCGGTCTCCAGCTCGACGAGGGGCTCGCCCATCGCGACCTGGTCGCCTGCCTTCTTCAGCCAGCGCGCGACACGCGCTTCGACCACCGACTCGCCCAGTTCGGGCACCACGATGTTCACGATGATTCCCCAGTCCTCATCGAGCCTGGCAGGCCAGCAGCCCGGGCTGCTAGGCCTGCTTCATCACGACGCGGTCCCCACCCTGGGCATCCACGCCGGTCTCGAAGGCGCGCGCGACCAGCGCGCGCTGATTCACCTGATGCCACGTGGCCGACCCCTCGGACGGGCTGGAATTGCGGACCCGGCCGATGTATCGCAGCGGCCACCGTCCGTCGATCACGCGCTCGAGCTCCGGGCGGACGAAGTCCCAGGCACCCATGTTTTCTGGCTCTTCCTGCACCCAGCACACTTCGCGCAGCTTGGAGTAGCGGTCGATCACCGACGTCAGGGCCTCGGCCGGGAACGGGTAGAGCTGTTCCAGGCGGACGACGGCCACCCCGGGGCCGGACTTGGCGACCTCGCTCGAGGCGAGATCCACGTAGACCTTGCCGCTGCAGAGCAGCAGCCGCCGGACCTTGCCCGGCGCGCCCGCGACGCGATCGTCGTCGATCACGGGCAGGAAGCGGCCCTCCGCGAGCGCGCGTGGGGCGGAGGCCACCATCGGGTGCCGCAGCAGGCTCTTCGGCGTCAGCATCACGAGGGGCAGCGGGTCGGTGGCGAGCAGCAGGGCCTGCCGCCGCAGCACGTGGAAGTACTGGGCGGCGGTCGTGCAGTTCACGATGCGGACGTTGAGGTCGGCGGCGAGCTGCAGGAAACGCTCGACGCGCGCGCTGGAGTGATCGGGCCCCTGACCTTCGTAGCCGTGCGGCAGCAGGAGCACGATCGACGGGGTCAGGCCCCACTTCGCGCGGCCCGACATCAGGTACTCGTCGAGGATCGTCTGGGCGCCGTTGATGAAGTCGCCGTACTGCGCTTCCCAGAGCACGAGCTGGCGCGGGTCGTACAGGTTGTAGCCGACCTCGAATCCGAGCACGGCGAGCTCCGAGAGCGCCGTGTTGTGGATCTCGAAGGACGCCTTCGACTGGGGGAGGCGCTGCAGCGGCACGTGACGCTCGCCGGTCTCGGCGTCGTGGAGCACCGCATGCCGCTGGCTGAACGTGCCGCGCTCGACATCCTCGCCCGTGAACCGGATCGGAATGCCGTCGGCGAGGACCGACGCCAGGGCCAGTTCCTCGGCGGCGGCCCAGTCCACCGTGGCCTCGTCGGGTGTTGCGAGCATGGCCTTCCGGCGCTCGCGTCCCCGCTCGAGCTTCTTGTGGACGGTGAAGCCGTCGGGCACCCGGGCCAGGGCGTCGTTCAGTTCGACCAGGCGATCGAGCGCCACCGCCGTCTGCACGCGCCCGGCGGCGCCGCTCGGCGGCACCGTGGGCAGGTCGGGGATGTACTGCTCGTCGGGCACGAGCGCCGCGTAGGTGGACTCGAGCGTCGCCGAGTGGCGGGCGAGCATCTCGTCCGGCGCCACGGCGGGAATCGCGCCCGAGGAGACCAGGGCCTCGGCGTAGATCTGGCGCACGGTGCGGTGGGCGGACACGAGCCGGTAGAGCCGCGGCTGGGTGAAGGCCGGCTCGTCGCCTTCGTTGTGGCCGTGGCGCCGGTAGCCCACGAGATCGATGAGGAAGTCGAGTCCGAAGCGCTGGCGGTAGGCCCAGGCGAGCCGCGCGGCTTCGATGGACGCTTCCGGATCGTCGGCGTTCACGTGGACGATCGGCACCTTGAACCCGCGCGCCAGGCCGCTCGCGTAGCTCGTCGAGAACGACTCGTGGGGGTCGGCCGTGAACCCGAGCTGGTTGTTCGCGATGATGTGGATGGTCCCGCCGACCTGCCACCCGCTGAGGCGCGAGAGGTTGAGCGTCTCCGCGACGATGCCCTGGCCCGGGAACGCCGCGTCGCCGTGGATCAGGATGCCGAGCACGGCCTCCGTCGCGAGCACCGGTGGTCCCGGCTCCGCCGTGGACGTGGCTGCCGCGCGGGCCATCCCGACGAGCACGGGATCGACCGCCTCGAGGTGGCTCGGGTTGGGCGGCATCGTGATGACGAGGGTGGTCGGGCGGTCGGGCTGTTCCACGCGCGCACCGGCGTGGTACTTCACGTCGCCCATCCAGCCCAGATCGATCCGGCTGCTGCGCGAGAAGAGCGGATCCTTGAACTCGGCCAGAATCTGGGCGTACGGCTTGCGCATCACGTGCGCCAGGACGTTGAGCCGCCCGCGGTGGGCCATCGCGATGAGCACGTGGCGGACGCCGCCGGCCGCCGCGTCCGCGATGATCTCGTCGAGCACCGGGATGAGGACGTCCAATCCCTCGATAGAGAAGCGCGTCTTGCCCGGGAACGTGCGCTGCAGGAATCGCTCGAACGTCTCGACCTGGCTCAGCCTGTCGAGCACCTCCCGGCCGTCGACCGGGTCGATCGGGGGCCGGAAGCGCCGGGACTCGATGGCCTCGCGAAGCCAGGTGCGCTCCTCGGGCACGAACACGTGGGAGTGGTCGTGGCCGGTCGTGCCGCAGTAGATGGCGCGCAGGCGCTCGATCGCTTCCAACGCGTTGGCGGCCCCCGCGGCCGACGGCCCCCCGACGATGCCCGCGGGCACGGCACGGAGCGCCGCCTCGGTCAGGCCGTGTGACTCGGATCGAAGGGAGGGGTCGCCCGCCGGAGGGTCGAAGCCGATGGGATCGAGCGTGGCGGCCAGGTGGCCGTACCGGCGGATCGACTCCGCCAGCGTGACCGCGCCGATCGCCGCGGCGAGGTCCGCCCCACCGGCAGCGGCGCCCTGACCCGCGGCGCCAGCGGGAGCGGGCGGCCGGCCCCAGAGGCGAAAGGCCTCGCGCGTCCCGGCGTCCACCGACGCCGGGTCGCGTTCGTAGCGCTCGTAGAGCTCCTGGACGAAGCCCGCATTCGCGCCGGTAAAGTCATCCCAGGGATTCACGGCTCAATTATTGTAGTACACGACAACGGTTCGTCCTGCGGAGGACACGAGCGCGATGATCTCCCGACCGACATACGACGACGTGAACCTGATCCTGCGGCTCTACGAGCTCCGGCGCGAGGACCGCATGCGCGACGCGCGCGCGTGGTTCACCGCCCATTTCCGGCCGAAGACGTGGGACGACATGGCTGCGCTGGCCCCTCCGGGCAGTCGAGAGAACGCGTCGTACCGGATGGTGATCTCCTACTGGGACATGGTGGCGTCCTTCATCGTCTCCGGCGTCCTCAACAAGGAGCTGTTCTTCCAGAGCGGCCGTGAGCTCCTGCTCGTCTACGAACGGCTGCGGGTCGTCCTGCCGCAGATCCGCGAGGCCTACAAGGACCCATCGTACATGGCCAATCTCGAGCGCACGGCCCTCGACTTCTCGCGCCACATGCAGGCGCAGAGCCCGGACGCCTACGACGCGTTCGTCAAGCGCATCACGGGGTGATCCGCCTCGCCGCCATCGACGTCGACGGCACGCTCCTCGACGGCGCGGGGGGCATTCCACCCGAGAACCTGACCGCGCTCCACGAGGCGGCCCGGTGTGGCGTCCATCTGGTCGTCGTCACCGGCCGGAGCATCCCGTTCGCGCTGCAGGCCGTCGACGCGCTGCCGGACCCGCTGACCATCGTCGGCTACAACGGCGCCGTCGCCCGCGTGCGCGGCGGCGGGACGCTCGCGGTCCGCCCGCTGCCGGCCGCCACGGCCCGGCAGCTGCTCGCGGGCACCCGCGCGTGGCGCGAGCACACCCTGATGCAGTTCGACCGCGAGGGGCTCGGCCAGACCGTCGTGGACAGGATGTCGTGGGAGCGCCCGAACCGTCGCGGCTACTATGCGCGGATCAGGCACCTGGTCGCCCAGGTGCCCGATCTCGAGCTGGCCGTCGACGCCGACCCGCCCGTGCAGGTCGCCTTCAACGGCGGCGCCGCGGAGATGGCGGGCCTGGTCGCCGTGCTGGGCGCGATCGACACCGACTCCGCCGTCTCGGTGTCGGTCACGGCATATCCCGCGCGCGATTTCACCCTGGTGGACGTCAACGCCGCCGGCGCTACGAAGGGCCGGGCCCTCGCCGACGTCGCCAGGCGGCTCGGCGTGGCGCGGGATGAGGTCTTCGCCATCGGCGACAACCACAACGACGTGGACATGCTGCGATGGGCCGGAACGGCGGTGGTGATGGGCAACGCCGAGCCCGAGCTGCTCGCCCTCGGCCTCCCGACCACCGGACGACACGACGAGGCCGGGCTGGCTCAGGCGCTCAGGCGGTACGTCCTGGACGGCCGCGCCTGAGGTCCGGACCGGGTCAGAAGCCCGTCCCGAAGCGCACGTGCACGCGCCACGTGCCCTGGCCCCGGCCCCTCGCGACGTCCACGTACGCGTTGAAGGCCATGAGGTTCGCGAACCAGCCCACGCCGGCGCCGCGGTCGAAGGAGGCGTCGGACAGCTTGCTGCCGGCGTCGTAGACGGCGCCCCAGTCGACGAACGTCCGGACGCCGTGGCGCACGACGGCGAGCGGCGATCCGAACGGCAGGGCCCACGTCAGCGACGCGCCCGCAGCGTTGTCGCCGACACGGTAGCCGCGGCGGAAGCCGCGCGTGGCCAGGCCGCCGCCGATCATGGTCTGCTCGTACGGCGGCAGCGCGCCGTCGCTCGTCGTCAGGAAGCCCCGGAGCGTCAGCGCGGAGCCGAACGGCAGGCCGAGGGCGCCCGAGGCATCCGCCCGCATGCGGCGCCGCCCGCCTGTCGCCACGTCCAGCCGGTCGATGGCGGCCCGGCCCCAGACGGCATTCCGGGGGAACGCCGGATCGGTGCGGGTGTCGAGCAGCAGGTCCGCGGTGAGCCGGTTCACGTCCTCGCGAGCCCCGGCGAACCGCACGCGGTCGTGTGCGCCTTCGGCGCCCAGCCGGAGCCCCGGGGCCAGCGCGCGCTCCACTCGCGCAAAGTAGCCGACGCGTTCTTCCACGCGGTCGAACGCCGGGTGCTCGCTGCGCCGCAGGTCCGCGCCGGCCTTGATACGGGAGATCACGGGACCCGTGAACGTTCGCTCCGCCTCCACGCCGATGCGGCGCTCGCCACCCCACGTGGCTGGAATCGCGATCCGGCTGTGGGGACCGAATACGTCCTCCATCGCCGGCTGGAGACCGTAGGTGAGGCCGTAGCCCTCGTCGTAGCGCAGCACGGGTGCCCACATGCGCTTGTACGACAGGCGCGACCACCACCCGGGCATGAGGTCGTCGGGCGTCACCCCGGGCCGCTCTTCGACGAGCAGCATCACCATGATGTCGTCGGGGACGTCGATCGATCGCTCGAGCCGCCGGACGTCCACCGACGCGAAGCGTCCGCTGGCCTCGATGCGAGCGCGCGCCGCGTCGAGCACCTCGTCCGAGGACGGCTGGCCGACCGCCAGGCCCGACAGGGCCACGACCTCGGCGTCCGGCGTGGAGTGGTTGCCGTGGACGCGGATCTCGGCGATCGGCGGCACGGCCTGCGCGGCCAGACCCGCCGATGCGACGACGGCCAGGCAGGCGGCGGTGACGAGCCGCCTCATTTCACGCGCACCGTGACGCCGGCCTGCCGGTAGTCGCTGTACTTGATGTCGTAGACGGCCCCGACGCTGCCGAGGGCGGTCCCGACCGACATCCTGGCCCCGATCGCCTCGGGCAGCCAGATATCCGGAAACGCCTCGCGCATCTGCATGGCCGCGGTGAGCTCGTCGATTCGCAGCACGCTGCGGCCGGGAAGGAACCCGAGATCCACGTTGTCGAAGACGTAGCGCACGATCTGCTTCTGTTCACGCAGGACCCAGAGCGTCACGAGCGAGGCCTTGTTCATCTGCTGCTCGATCCGCTCGTCCTCGTCGTCGTCCCGCTGGTCCCGGCGGCGCGCCTGCTCGGTGCGCCGCTCGGCGCGGGTCTTGTCGTCCTTGTCGTCGTCGAAGAGCCGCGTCGGGTAGTACTCCACCTTGAGTACCTCGCGTCCCTCCAACGTCTCGCGCCCGGCCAGCGCATACCGCCCGGGATCGAACTTGAAGCGCAGGAAATAGGCGGCGGAGATGAAGTTGGGTTCGGACTGCTGCCTCAGCAGGTCGCCGACGGCCTCCGGCGGCGGCTCGGGCGCCGGCTCGCCCCGCTCGGCCGCGCGTTTCGCCCGTCGCTCGTCGCGCCGCTGCTGACGGCGGAGGTAGCGCGCCTCGTAGGCGCGGCGCTCGGCCTCGGAAATCGACACGCCGTTGGCCGAGATCGGGCTTCGCACGAAGAAGCCGTCCTTCACGAACCACTGATATTCGCGGTCGAAGCCGTAGAGGCGCAGGCCCTCGGGCCCCGTCACCGTGACCCGCTGACGCTCGCTGAGGATGTATTGCTGCAGCTTCTGCCAGTTGTCGTCGCGCCGCTTGACCACCTCTTCCATCAGGCGATCGAGATCGGTCGGGGGCCGCACGGCCGGCTGGGTGCTGACGAGGGCGGGGAGCAGCGCGCACGACGCTGCCACGAGCCATAGGCGCACGGAAACTCTCCTGGCAGGCTCGGCGGGTCGTCGCGACCCCGCCGGGCAGACGGCTGGCGCCAGTTTAGACGGAACGCCCCGGGCGGGGGTTCGCGTCGCCCCAGCCGTCGTGTGATAGAACCGCTAGCCGGTCCCGCGACCCCGAACGGCCGCGACGGGAGCGAGGTCTGCCCGGGCCGGCGATGAGCGCCGGCCAGGACCATCGGCGGACGGATCGGGAGCACCGCATGCGCATCGCGATCGTGGGAGCTGGGGCAGTCGGCGGTTACTTCGCCGCGCGGCTGTCACGGGCGGGCCAGGATGTGGGCGTCGTCGCGCGCGGGGCACACCTGGACGCCATCAGGACCGAGGGGCTGCGGGTGCGCAGCGGTGCCCTGGGGGACTTCACGGCGCGGGTGCGCGCCTCGGCGGACCCGCGGGACATCGGCGCCGTGGACCTGGTAATGTTCGCGGTGAAGACCTACGACACCTCCGCCGCGCTGCCGCTCGTCGAGCCGCTCCTCGGCCCGGAGACCGCCGTCCTCACGCTGCAGAACGGCGTGGACTCCGCGGACGAGCTCGCCGCGGCCGTCGGCGCGGCCCGGGTCCTGGGCGGCACGACCTACGTCGCCACGTCGCTGACGGCCCCGGGAGTCATCACCCAGACCGGCACCCACCGCTCGATCATCTTCGGGGAGGCATTCGGCGACCGGCAGACGGTGTCCCGGCGGGTCGCCGCGTTCGAGGCCGTCATGGCGGCGGCCGACATCCAGGCCCAGGCCGTCGCCGACGCGCGCGTGCCCATCTGGGACAAGTTCGTGTACCTGGTGCCGTTCTCCGGGTTCACCGGGTGCGCCAGGCTGCCCATCGGTCCGCTGTGGCGCCGCGCCGACGTGCGCGACGCGTTCTACGCGGCCGCCCGCGAGGTGGCGGCCGTCGCCGAGGCGGAGGGCGTGGCGATCTCGGCCGACCGCTTCGAGCGGCTCCGCGAGTACATGGACGGCATTCCCGCCGCCACGAAGTCGTCGTTGCTCGTGGATCTCGAGCAGCAGAAGCGTATCGAGGTGGAGGCCCTGCACGGCGCCGCGCTGCGGCGGGCGGCGGCGCGAGGCGTCCACACGCCGATCG
Source organism: Vicinamibacterales bacterium (assembly GCA_041394705.1). GTDB lineage: Bacteria > Acidobacteriota > Vicinamibacteria > Vicinamibacterales > UBA2999 > CADEFD01. The sequence continues at coordinate 158,419 of JAWKHS010000007.1, read as the reverse complement.
TCGCGACCCTCTACGCGCTGCTCGCGCCGTGGGCCGACGGTCCGCCCGTCAGATGAAGTCGGGGACGGGCTCGTCGGCGGCCTCGATGAGCAGCCGGTGGATGCGGCACCCCCGTGCGTATTCGACGAGCGCCACCTCGGACGGAATCAGGAACACGCGCCGCCAGAAGCCGCGCTTGTCGGCGGGCGTCGGGGCTGCCTGCGGGGTCTCCACGACCGCTCGCGCCCACGCGGCAAGCGGGACCGGTCCACGCGGCCGCCCCGGCGCCGGCGCCGGAGGTTGATGACGCTCGGGCTCCGCGGTCGCGGCCTTGGGCGTGGCCGCGGCCTTGGCTCGCGCGCGCCCTGCGGGGCGTGCCCGGACCTTCGGCATCTCCGTGGCGGGCGGGCTCGCGGCGGTCCGGCCCTGTCGTTCCGCGACCGCTGTCTTGCGGGCCGCGCGCTTGCGCGCCACCGGCTTGGCCTCGGTCCTGGACGGAGCCGGTTCGTGCTCGACGGGGGGTGGCACATGCGGCGCCGGCTCCGGCTGAGCGGCGCGTGCGTGGAGTGCCGCGCGCATGGCGCGCGCCGGCGACTGCGGGATCGCCTCGAACTCGCCGCTCGGCGGCAGGAGACCGGCCCGGCGGCGCGCCTCGTTCAGGGCTTCTCCGACGCCCTCGGCCGGCCGTTCGGGCCGGGCCGCCCGGCGGCGATGCTTGCGCGGCGGCGTCGAGTCGCGAAGCACCGGCTTGCCGAGGCGCGCGTACAGCGCCTGCATGCCGGCTTTCGCCGGATCGTAGATCCCCCACTCGTCCGTGATCTGCCAGGCGTCCGGTGCGGGCCGTTCGTTGGAGGGCGGTCGTTTTGGCGACATGGAAGCGTGTCTCCACAGCAGCAATCGGCATGCCCTCGCCGGACGAGCAGGGAAATGGTGGAGAAATCGCGCGCGCCGAATCCCGCGGCGGGCGAGGCGAGCCGTAATTGGTCAGCCGTCTTACAAAACGGAGATCATCCGGCGTGCTCCGCCGGCGTCAGGAATCGTGCAGGGCCGGGCAGATTTCCAAGCCGCGGCGACAGACCTGTCACTGGCACACCCTATGCGACGGCCGTTCGACATGGTCGTGTCGTTCCTGGGGACGAAGGGTGGCACCGGCACCACGATGCTCGCCGTCAACTGCGCGGCCGAACTGCATCGCCTCACGGGCAAGCCGACTGTCGTGGTCGATCTCAAGCCGGGCACCGGAGACGTCGGCCTGTTCCTCGGCGTGCGGTCGCGTTTCACGGTGCTCGAACTGCTGGACGAGCTCGCATGGCTGGACCCGGATGCCGTGCGCGCCCAGCTCGCGCAGCACGCGTGCGGCATCCACGTCCTGCCGGGTAGCGGCGACTACGGTCGGCCCAGCTCCGCGGACGCGGTCGAGGTGGAGCACGTCATCGAACTGCTGCGCCGCACGCACGACTACGTGGTCCTCGACACCGGCAGCCAGTTGAGCGCGGTGTCGGCCGCGGCGCTGCACGGCTCCGACGAGGTGCACCTCGTGGCGAACCCCGATCTGCCGTGCCTTCGCAACCTGCAGCGCCTGCGCGACCTCGTGCGCCTCGCCGGCGTGCCGGAGGACCGCGTGCGCTACGTGCTCAACCGCGCGTCGAGCGCGGCCGTCGTGCCGCTGCGCGAGATCGAGGTCGCGCTCGGGCGTCACATCGACCATCGCTTCACCAGCGACTACCGCACCGTGGCGACGGCGCTCAACGCCGGCGTGCCGTTGTCCACGTTGAAGTCCGGCGTGCTGGGCAGCGAGGTGGAACGACTGGCGCGCGCGATCGCGGCGCGCCACCTCCCGGCCGCGTAAGCCGGGTCCCGTTCAGCCCACGTAGTCCGCCGTCACCTTCGTGGTGATGCCGCCGCGCGCCGTGAAGTCGCCGACCACGGTCATGCGCCTGGGCCGGCAGGCCGCGACGAGATCGTCGAGGATCTGGTTCGTCGCCGCTTCGTAGAAGATGCCTTGATTGCGATACGCGAGCAGGTAGTACTTAAGTGCCTTCAATTCGAGGCAAGTGGCGGCGGGCACGTAGCGGATCGTGATCGTGCCGAAGTCGGGCAGGCCCGTCTTGGGACACATCGACGTGAACTCGGGGCACGCGATCGCGATCTCGTACTCACGCTCGGGGCGAGGGTTCGGGAACGTCTCGAGCGCACCTGTCGACATGTCCGGCATCTTAGCACCCGCCTCGCGGACCGCTCGCGTGCGACGCCCCGCCGCGTTGACACGTCGTACGGCGCGCGCTAGCATTACCCCCGCTTTTGCATGAGATTTCCGCACGAGCCGCCTCCGCGCACGGCCGTTCGGACGAATGGAAGCGACGCGGCGTGGATGCGACCCAGGGGGAACACACAATGGCTGCTGCGCGCAGAATGGGCAAGTCGGAGCTCTTCTCGCATTTCTCCGAGAAGTTCGAGTTGAAGCGGACGCAGGTGCGGGAGATCTTCGAAGAGATGACCGTGCTCTGCGAGAAGGAACTGAAGCGCTCGGGCGAGTTCGTCATCCCGGGCATGGTCAAGCTGGTCGTCCAGAAGCGGAAGGCCCGGACCGGCCGGAACCCGGCCACCGGCGCGCCGATCACGATTCCGGCGAAGACGGTCGTCAAGGCCCGTATCGTCAAGCAGTTGAAGGACGCCGTCCTGCCCCGCAAGTAACTCTCGGGCGCCGCTCCCCCCAACGAGCGCCCCGGCGGCGGGAGCCACACGGTTCCCGTCGCCTCCAACTTCACCTTCCGCCGTCAGCTTCCCCGCAGCGGTTCACCGGTCCGAGGCGTTCTCCGCCGGCCGACGGCGCGCGCGTGGACTCCGCGGTGCTGGTGCGCCCGCGGCACGGGCCGCTACCCGCCGGCGCGGATCCGGCGCGTGATGTCCTTCAGCTCCAGCCGGTCCATCTTGAATTTCAGCGTGCTGAGCGGGATGCCCAGATACTTGGCGGTCTGGGTCACGTTCCAGCGACTCCGCTCGAGCGCGCGGATGATGTAGTTGCGCTCGAACGTCATCAGCGCGCGGTCGAGCAGGCTCGCGCCGCCGCCCTGGCGATCGAGGTCCGCGACCTGCAGCTCGAAGGGGAGATCGCCGTCGGTGATCCAGTCGTGGTCGCACGTGGCGACGAGCCGTTCGATCAGGTTCTCGAGCTCGCGGATGTTGCCGGGCCACCAGTAGTTCTGGAGCATCTGCAGCGCCGAGGTGGACACGCCCTCCACCTTCTTGCGGAACCGCGTGTTGTAGCGCTCGAGGAAGAAGCGCACGAGCTCCGGCAGGTCCTCGATCCGCTCACGCAGCGGCGGAATGCGGATCGGGATGACCCGGATGCGGTAGTAGAGGTCCTCCCGGAACGAGCCGTCCTTCACGGCCCGCTCCAGGTCCACGTTGGTGGCGGCGACCAGGCGGAACTCCACCTTGAGCGGCTTGCCCCCGCCCACCCGTTCGATCTCGCCTTCCTGGATCGCGCGCAGCAGCTTCGCCTGCAGGTCCACCTTGAGCTCGCCGATCTCGTCCAGGAACAGGGTCCCGCCGTGCGCCAGCTCGAACTTGCCGATCTGCTGGCGGACGGCGCCCGTGAACGCGCCCTTCTCGTGACCGAAGAGCGTGCTCTCGACGAGCTCGCGCGGGATGGCGGCGAGGTTCACGGCGATGAACGGGCCCTCGGGCTGTTCGGAGTGGCGGTGGATCATCCGTGCCACCAGTTCCTTGCCGGTCCCGCTCTCGCCCTGGATGAGCACGGTGGCCGACAGCATCGCCACCTTGTGCACGCTCTCGAGGACTTCCCGGATGGCCGGACTGGGGCCCGACACGAACTCCCGGTCGCCGCTCCGATCGCGGACCTCGTCGGCGAGCACCATCACCTTGCGGTTCAGGTCCTGCCGCTCGGAGGCGTGACCGACGATCGACAGCACCGCTTCGGGCGCCGCGGACTTCACGAGGAAGTGATACGCGCCGAGCTTCACGGCCGTGACGGCCGCGTCGACGTCGGGCGCGTCGGCGATCATCACGAACTCGGCCAGGGGATAGTTCTCGCGGACGATCCGCAGGAAGTCGAATCCGCTCACGCCCGGCAGGGTGCGATCGGCGAGCACGACGTCCACGCCGTCGCGTCCGATCATCCCCAGGGCGGCCTCGGCGGATCCGGCGCGCAGCAGCCGGTAGTCGCGCCGCAGCACCTGCCCGAGGCGCTCGCGGCTCGACTCGTCGGCGTCGACGACCATCACGGTCTTGCGCGGGGACGACATGCAGCGGCAAGTATAGGACCAGACGTTCGCGGCCCCTCGCGCCGCGCGTCGTTCGGACGCATACTGGGCCGGGGTGATCGACATGGCAGCGGGATGGACGGCGTTGGCGGCGGCGGTCATCGCGACGGCCAGCTGGATCGTGGCGCGTCGCGCCGCGCGCCAGGCGCGCGAGGTCACGGCGATGTACTGGCAGCTGAAGTTCGAACACGGGGAACTGAAGGCGCGCGTGGACCGCGCGCTGCCCGCGCCTGGCGAGGCGCCGCGCATGCCAGCCGGCACCCAGTTCGTGCCCGTGACCAGCATCAAGCGATGACTCGCATGCGCCAGGGACATGGCGCTCGCCCCGGCGGTTGACCTCCCCACGCCATCCAAGGGAGAGTGAAAGGCTGTCCAGCCGCCGCGCGACGCGGCCGGACGAAAAGGAGTGAGCGTGGCGAGCGCATATGACGTCGTGGTGGTGGGAGCCGGCACTGGGGGCTACGTGGCAGCCATCCGCGCCGCGCAGCTCGGCTTGAAGGTGGCCGTGGTGGAGCGCCAGAAGGCGCTCGGCGGCACGTGCCTCATCTGGGGCTGCATTCCCACGAAGGCCCTGCTCGAGCACGCGCACGCGCTCAAGGTCGCCCAGGCCGCCAGGGAGTGGGGGCTCACCGGCGTGGACGGCGGCAAGGTGGGCATCGACATGCCGGCGGTGCACGCGCGCAAGGACAAGATGATCACGGGGCTCACCGGCGGCATCGAGAGCCTCTTCAAGAAGCACAAGATCGACTGGATCAAGGGCACGGCCCGGCTCATCGGCGGGAAGGCGGTCGAGGTCACCCTCCACGACGGCGGGACCCAGGCGATCACGGCCGGCCGCGAGCTCGTGGTGGCGACGGGGTCGGCGCCGCGGTCGGTGCCGGGCATCGACGTGGATCGGACGCGCATCATTTTCAGCGACGAGGCCATCCACCTGCCCTACGTGCCCAAATCGATCGCCATCATGGGCAGCGGCGCCGTCGGCGTCGAGTTCGCGTCGATCTTCAGGAGCTACGGGAGCGAGGTGACGGTCGTCGAGCTCCTGCCGAAGCTCGTGCCCTCGGAGGACGAAGCCGTCTCGAACGAGCTCGAGCGCACCTTCAAGAAGCGTGGCATCAAGGCATACACGGGGACGAAAGTCACGGCTGCGAAGGCCACGGCGACGGGCGTCGACCTGACGATGGAGAAGGCCGAAGGGAAGACGGACGCGCTCTCGGTCGAGCTGCTGCTGGTCGCGACGGGCCGGGGCCCGGTCACCGACGGTCTCGGCGCCGACGCCGTGGGCCTGAAGATGGACCGTGGCTACATCGTGGTCGACTCGCTGTTCCGGACCAGCGTCCCCGGGATCTCCGCGATCGGCGACGTCATCACGATGGGCGGGCCGCACTACCAGCTCGCGCACGTCTCGTCGATGGAGGGCGTCCTGCTGGCCGAACGGATCGCCGGCCACGACGTCCAGCCCATCAACTACGACCACGTGCCGCGCTGCACCTACTGCGACCCCGAGATCGGCAGCGTGGGTCTGACCGAGGCCCAGGCGAAGGCCGCCGGCCACGACGTGCGCGTGGGCAGTTTCCCGTTCCGCGCGCTCGGCCGCGCGCGCATGGCGGGGGAGACGGACGGCTTCGTCAAGATCGTGGCCGAGAAGAAGTACGACGAGGTGCTGGGCGTGCACATCATCGGCCCGCGCGCCACCGAGCTCATCGCCGAGGCCGTCCTGGCGCTGCGGCTCGAGTGCACGGTGGAGGAGCTGGTCAAGACCATCCATGCCCATCCCACCATGTCCGAGGCGATGGGCGAGGCCGCACACGCCGCGCACGGCGCCGCCATTCACATCTGATCGAGCCCCCGGGCCCCGGGATCAGAGCCCCAGGCCCGAGTGGTTCCGCAGCGTGATTCAGCGAGGAACCGAGAGATGTCCACACCTGTTGTGATGCCCCAGATGGGCGAATCGATCGCCGAAGGGACCATCGTCCGGTGGATCAAGAAGGTTGGTGACAGCGTCGACCGCGACGAGCCGCTCTTCGAGATCTCCACCGACAAGGTGGACGCCGAGATCCCGTCGCCCGCCGCCGGCGTGCTCGTCGAGATCGCGGTGAAGGAAGGCGAGACGGTGCCCGTCAACAGCGTCGTCGCCACCATCGGCGCCGCCGGTGCCCGTCCGGCCGCCCCGCCCCCGCCTGCCGCCAACGCGGCCCCGCCGCCCGCTCCCGTTCCGGAACCGGCCGCGCCCACCGCGGTTGCCGAGTCCGCCCCCGCACCGGCAGGGTCCGCCGCGCCGGCGGCGGCGCCGGAAGGCCGCGGGCAGCGTTCCTCGCCGCTCGTCCGCCGGATCGCCAAGGAACACGGCGTGGACATCAGCCGCCTCAACGGCTCGGGCGCCGGCGGCCGCGTGACCAAGCGCGACATCCTCGAGTTCCTCGAACACGGCCCCGCCGAGCCGGCCGAGGCCCCCGCCGCCCCGCCCGCCCCGTCCGCCAGGCCCGCGGCGCCGCCACCGGTCACCCTGCTGGCCGGCGACCAGGTCGAGCCCATGTCGGTGATGCGCCGGAAGATCGCCGAGCACATGGTCTTCAGCAAGCGGACCTCGGCGCACGTCTACTCGGTGTTCGAGGTGACCTACAGCGGCGTGGACGCGATCCGGAAGGCGCGGAAGGCGGACTACGACCGTCAGGGCGTCAAGCTGACCTTCACGTCCTTCATCGCGAAGGCGGCGGTGGACACGCTGCGGCGGCATCCCGTCATCAACGCCTCGATCGACGGCGACAACGTGGTCTACAGGCGCGACGTCAACCTCGGGATCGCCGTGGCCCTCGAACACGGGCTCATCGTGCCGGTCATCAAGAACGCCGGTGAGAAGAACATCCTCGGCCTGTCGCGGGCGATTGCCGACGTGGCCGACCGCGCACGCGCCAAGAAGCTGAATCCCGACGAGGTGCAGGGCGGCACCTTCACCATCACGAACCCCGGCACCTTCGGCGCCCAGTTCGGGCTGCCGATCATCAACCAGCCGCAGGTGGCCATCCTGGGCGTCGGGACGATCGAGAAGCGCCCGGTGGTCGTGGACGACATGATCGGCATCAGGCTGAAGGGGTACCTCACCCTCGGCTACGACCACCGGCTCGTGGACGGCGCCGTCGCGGACCAGTTCATGGCCGACCTCAAGCGGTACATCGAGGAGTTCGATTCCGCGCAGGTATAGCGGCCTGCCGCAGGGGATCGCCGCCGTGACGGGCCGAAGCGCTTCGCGTGCGGCAGGCGGTCAGGGACCGGCGTCCAGACCCGCCACGACGACATGCCGCAGCGCCCGGTGGTAGTCAGATGCCTGGGGACGGTCCCCTACGAGGACGCCCTCGCGCTGCAGCAGTCGCTCGTCGACCGGCGCAAGCGCGGCGAGATTCCCGACACGCTGCTCCTGCTGCAGCACCCGCACGTGGTGACGCTGGGCGTGCGGGGCGATGGCGGTCGCGGCCACATCCTGGCGCCGGCGGCGCGGTTGGCCGAACTGGGCGTCCGGGTGGTCGAGACCGGCCGCGGGGGCGACGTGACCTATCACGGCCCGGGACAGCTCGTGGCCTATCCGATCGTCGACCTGGATCCGGACCGGCGGGACGTCCACCGCTACGTGCGGGACCTCGAAGAGGTGATGATCCGCGTGTGCGCCACCTTCGGACTCGCGGCCGGTCGCATCCCTGGCAAGACCGGCACCTGGCTGCACCTGCCCGTCGAGTCCACCGAATCGACGTCCGGCGCGGCCGCCAAGATCGGCGCGATCGGCGTCCGGATCTCGCGCTGGGTCACGAGCCACGGCATCGCGTTGAATGTCTGGACGGACCTTGAGTATTTTCGGCTGATTGTTCCGTGCGGCATCGCGGAGTACGGCGTGACCTCCCTCGAACGCGAACTCGGGGCGCGAATCCCGATGGAGGACGTCGAGGCACGGTTCGTGCAGAAGTTCGGAGACGTCTTCGGCCGACGTATAGTGTTGGCCGACCCGGCGGCCGAATGACTGAGACCCCCTCTCGCTGCACGGAGTACACCCGCATCGCCGGGTGGTTGAGCGCGCTCTTCATCGGCGCCACCTACGTGTTCCTTCGCGACGCGTACGACCGGTTGCCGCTCCTGCTGCCGGTGCTGTTCGAGGACGGCAACCCCCTTCAGTTCGCCTTCAAGACGCCGGCGTTCGTCTACCTGCCGGTGGTCCTCCAGCTGGCCCTGGGCCTCGTCTTCATGAGCGTCGTCGCCCTGCTGGTGCGCCGCCGGCGCACGGACGGCGCGCACGTCCTGCCCGACGTGGCCGCCGCGCACGCGGCCGAGGGCATCGCCCTCCTCGCGACGGTGTGGATCGCGTTCCAGGGGGCGAACGCCTGGCGCCTCGTGTCGCTCTACGGCCGCACCTTCGACGCCGACATCGAGATGTACGCCCTGGCCCTCATCACGGCCATCACCGCGACCGTCGTCATCGCCGCGCGGGCCATCCTGAAGGTGCGCGAGTTCGAGGTCGACGGCGGCAGCCACGCGGCCCTGCCGGTCGTGGACGGCCGGGGCCGGCTGGCGTCGGCCGCGCTCGCGGCGGCCGTCGGGGTGGGCATCGCGGTCCCGTTCTACCTCGTCGCCGCCATCTGGGGCGGCCTCCACCACATCTGAGGCCCCGCAGGGTCCCGCCGGCCCAGGCCCGCCCCCGGCCGACCGGATGCCCGGGTGCCGCTCCGGCCTCCGGGAATGGATCGGCCTCGTCTGGTGTTCACCCCTGTGAACCCAACACGACGAGGATCCCGTGCCACGAACCTCCAGCGATGCCGCGCTCTTGGAGCGCCTGCAGGCCGGCGACGAGTCGGCCCTGACCGACCTGGCCCGTACTTACGGGGCCCGGGTCTACCAGCTCGCCTTCCGGTACACCCGGAACAAGGAAGACGCCGAAGAGATCGTCCAGGACGTCCTGCTGAAGGTGCGGGACAACATCGACGCCTTCCGCGGAGATGCCGCCCTGTCGTCCTGGATCTACCGCATCACGTTCAACGCCGCCATGTCGCGCCTCCGCTCGACGCGTTCGGCCCGCATCCACGAGGTCCCGGCCGACCCGGCCCCCGCCCATGACGAGGGGGTGGCGCGTCAGACCGAGCCCGCGGACTGGACAGGACTGGGCGACGACCTGGTCCACCGGCGCCAGCTGCGCGAGGCGCTCCGGGCCGCGGTGGCCGAGCTGCCCGCCATCTACCGGGCGCCGGTGATCCTGAGGGACCTGCGCGGGCTGTCCACCGAAGAGGCGAGCCGCCAGCTGAACGTGAAGGACCAGACGTTGAAGTCGCGGCTGCACCGCGGGCGGCTCATCCTGCGGGACCGTCTGGCCCACTTCGCCGGCGGCCTGTCGCTGCACTCGCCGATTACGGCCTGCTGATCCCGGCCGGCGCCCCGTCAGCCCGTCCGTCCTCCAGCAAGCGACGCCAGGCGGACGCGGTCCCTGGGCGCGAGCGCCGGCCAGTGGGGTGTGACTCCGTGGGAGTCGAACGCGGCCGGGATGGCCACGCCGCGCGTCCGCGGACCCTCGTCCGCGGGCGGGACCAGGAACACGCAGCACCAGCCTGGCGTCAGGTCCGCGAAGCGGCCGGCCACGCGGACGGCCGCCGCCGCCAGGGCGAACGGCCCGGGTGGCCACAGCCTGGCCACTTGGCCGTCCAGACGGCTCAAGGCGGGCGGCGTCAGGACATCGGCGGCCGCAGAGCCGCCGATGGACGCCCCCGACCAGCCCACGAACAGCTCCCTGGGCGGCCGCCCCAGCACCGCCAGGACCACGTCGAGGGGTGACGTGCCCGCCTCCAGCGCCGCCAGGGCCGCCGCGCCGCTTCGCAGCGCCTCGGGCGCCGCCGCGACCACGCGCCGGCGGTCCGCGGCCCGCTCATTGACCAGGTGCTCGACGAGGCCGGCGTCGTCGGGCCCGGCGCACACCATGAGCGCGCGCGGATTGAGCGTTCGCGCCGCCGCCAGGGCGGCGAGTTCGGCGTCCGTGCGGCCGCCGGTCGCGCCATGCCGATCGGCCACCACCACGACCGAGGCGCCCAGGATGGCGCCGATGTCGCCCGTGCCATCCACGGCCGCATCCGACCCCGTGATCGAGCCCGATTGCCGGATGTCGAGGGCGAGGCCGCGTGCGACGTCGGCGGCGTCGTCCACGAGGACGACGCGGCGCGCCGTGCCAGAGGCCGCCGCGAGGTAGGTGGTCGCCGCGCCGATCGGTCCGGCGCCCAGCACGGCGAGGGTGGACACGGGGATATTCTAGGGGCTCGGGGCCAGGGAACCGGGGCGTGGATTTGCCAGCCCCTCCCGGTGCGCTCCGGCTGGCGGGCCGCCAGCCGCTGGACGAGGGGCACGATGGCGGTAGCGTTCGTCACGGGGGGGACGCGGGGCATCGGCCTCGCGGTCGTGAAAGCGTTGGTGGCGCGCGGCGACTCGGTGGCGCTGACCGGCACGTCGATCGAGTCGGCGCAGCGGGCCGAGACGGCCGTCGCGCTCGCCGCCGGTGACGCCACCCGCGTCATGGGCCTCGAGTGCGACGTCCGCGACGCGGGGGCCGTCCGCCGGGCCATCGACGCCGCGACCCAGCGGTTCGGCGGCCTCGACCTGCTCGTGAACAACGCGGGCGTCGGCGTCGGCGCGCCCATCGCCGATCTCGACGAGGCCGAGTGGCATCGCCTCATCGACACGAACCTGACCGGGGTCTTCCACTGCTGCCGGACCGCGCTGCCGCATCTCAAGGCCCGCGGCGGCGGCTGGATCGTGAACGTCAGCAGCCTGGCCGGCAAGAACCCCTTCGTCGGCGGCGCCGCCTACTGCGCGACCAAGGCCGGTCTCGACGCCTTCAGCGAGGCCCTGATGCAGGAAGTACGGCACGACGGAATCCGCGTCGCCCAGATCTGCCCGGGCTCTGTGGCGACGGGCTTCAGCGGCAGGGCGCCGGACGCGGGCGCCGACTGGAAGCTGCACCCCGAGGACGTGGCTGCTGCGGTCCTGCACCTCCTGTCCCATCCGGCGCGGAGCCTGCCCAGCCGCATCGAGATCCGGCCCGCCCGTCCGCCGAGGAAGTAGCCATGGTGATCGAGTCCGCGTGCGCGCCGCCCTTCCTCAAGAACGGCTTCGTCGTCAGCTGCGAGCGGACGCGCGAGGCCATCTACATCGATCCCGGGGACGAGGTCCAGGATCTGCTCGACTACGTCGCGCGCGAGCGGCTGACGGTGACGGGCCTCCTCCTCACCCACGCCCACGTGGACCACGTGTCTGGAGTGGCCGCGGCGAAGCGGGCCCTGGGCGCGCCGATCTGGCTGCACCCCGACGACGCCTGGCTCTACGCCCACGCCGTGGAGCAGGGCGCCATGTTCGGCTACGAGCTCGAGCCGCCGCCGCCGGTCGACCGCTACTACGACGGGCCGGGGCCGATCCGGTTCGGCGACTACGACGTGTTCGTGCATCACACGCCCGGCCACTGCCCGGGCAACGTGTGCCTCCAGGTGGGCCCGCGAGGGGTGCCGGGCATGGACCTCTTCGTCGGCGACACGCTGTTCGCCGGGTCGATCGGCCGGACAGATCTGCCCGGCGGGAACTACGACGTGCTGATGCGGGCCATCACCGGCGTGCTGCTGCCGTTCGGCGACGACGCGGTCGTCCGCCCCGGCCACGGCCCCGACACGACCATCGGCCGGGAGCGGCAGACCAACCCGTTCCTGCTCGACTGGGCCGCCGCCACCCGCGGCTGAGCTCAGGCTCGCTGGTCGCGCGTCACGCGCCGCCGGCGTCCCCGGCCTCGCGGACCGAGAACTCCACTCGCCCCACCTTCAGCGCGTCGCCGCTGCGCATCAGCAGCTTCTGGACGCGCTCGCCGTTCACGAACGTGCCGTTCGTGCTCTCGAGGTCCTCGACCAGCAGGCCATCGGACTGGAGCGTGAGGCGGCAGTGCAGGCGTGACACCAGCGGGGCGTCCACGACGAAGTCCGCTCTCGGCGCCCGGCCCACCGTCTTGATTCCGCCCGGCAGGATCCGGAAGAGCAGGCGTTCGGAGGCGTCGGCGGCGGACTCGAGAAGCCACATGCGGGACGGGATTGTACCAACCGCGGAGCCGTCCCGGAACCCGGCCGTCTGGGTGCCCGTAATTCCTAGTGGCCGATGCGCCCACCCGTCATGTCCAGAACGCGCAAGCTCACCTTCGGCGGCTCCGTCCTGGCCCTCGTGGCCGCCGGCGCCTACTTCTCGACCGCCAACGGCGCCGGCGCCCCCATCGATCCCTCGCGCCTGGCGACGGTCGAGCGCGGCCCCATGGTGCGATCGGTGGTCGCAACCGGGAAGATCGAGCCGATCACCAAGGTCGAGATCAAGTCGAAGGCCAACGGCATCATCGAGCGCCTGGCCGTCGACGTCGATTCCCAGATCGCCCCCGGCCAGGTCCTGGCGGAACTGGACAAGGAGAACCTGAACGCGCGGCTGCGCGAGGCGAGGGCGAATCTCGAGGCCGCTCGCGCGGCCCAGACCGCCGCCGAAGCCCAGGCCAGGAAGAACGAGATCGAAGCCGAGGCGCCCGACGTGGCCTTCGCGAAGTCGGCGAACGAGCGGGCTCGCGAGTTGTCGGCGCAGAAGCTCATCTCGCAGGAAGCCCTGGACCAGGCCAGGACGGCGTACGAACAGGCGCTCAACCGGCAGCGGGCTGCGCAGTCGCAGCTGCTCGTGAGCCGCGCGAAGGTGCAGGAGGCCCGGGCCCAGGTGGCGCAGGCCCAGGCGGCGACCGAGCGCGCCGAGGAAGAGCTGGCCAACGCGACCATCCGGGCGCCCATCGCCGGTACCGTCCTCACGCGCGACGTGGAGATCGGGAGCCCGGTGTCGTCCATCCTCAATCTGGGCGCCAACGCCACCCTGGTGATGACCCTCGGCGACATCGGCCAGGTGTTCGTGCGCGGCAAGGTGGACGAGGCCGACATCGGCTTCGTCAGGCTGGGCATGCCCGCGCGCATCACGACCGAGAGCTTCCGGGACAAGACGTTCACGGGGAAGGTCACCCAGATCTCGCCGATCGGCGTCGAGAAGGACAACGTCACGACCTTCGAGATCGAGGTGTCGATCGAAAACCCCGGCAAGCAGTTGAAGGCGAACATGACCGCCAACGCGGAGGTCATCCTGGAGGAGCGGCCGGACACGCTCATCGTGCCCGAGGCCGCGGTCCTCTACGACGAGACGAGGGCCGCCTTCGTGGAGGTCGCCGATCCGGGGACCGACTCCGGCCGCCGGCGCGTGCCCGTGAAGGTCGGCATCGGCAACGGGACGCGCACCGAGGTCGTCGACGGCCTGAAGGCCGGAGACAAGGTGGTCCTGCCCGGCTGACGCCGCGCCGGACGAGGGCGGGGCCCGGGATCCGGGGCCCGGGACTGGGACGCACGATGGGCGAGGCGATTCGACAGGCCATCGACAACCTGCGCGCGAACAAGCTGCGCAGCGTGCTGACGATGTTCGGCATCCTGTGGGGCGTCATCGCCGTCGTGATCCTGTCGGCCACCGGCGAGGGCTTTCAGCGCGGCAACCAGACCGTGCTCGAGGAGCTCGGCAAGAACATCGCCATCGTCTGGGGCGGCCGCACGACGATGCAGGCGGGCGGGCAGCGGGCGGGCCGGCAGATCTTCCTGACGCTCGAGGACGCCAGGGCCATCGCCGCCGGGTCGCCCCTGGCCGCCGTGGTCAGCCCCGAGATCAACCGCGGCGGGCTCCAGGTGAAGAGCCGCTACAACGCCGCCGCGCTGAGCGTCCATGGCGTCGAGCCCCAGTACCAGGCGATTCGCACGATCGACGTCGAGCACGGCCGGGTCTTCGGGTGGCCCGACGAGGAGCAGGTGCGACGCGTGGCCATCATCGGCGCCGATGCCTGGGATCAGCTCTTCGGCGCTCACGAGGGCTTGGGAGAGATCGTCCAGATCAACGGTCTCCCGTACGCCGTGGTCGGGAAAATCCGCAAGAAGGAACAGGACAGCAACTACAGCGGGCCCGACAACGACAAGGTGTTCGTCCCGTTCGCCGCCATGGCCCGCGACTTCCCGCGGCCGGACGTCCCGGCTGGCACGCTGTCGCAGATCATCGTCGCGCCCCGGCTCCAGGTGGTCGACGGCCTCGAGTCCGTGCTCGACGCGCGCACCGGCCGCATCGCCGACATCGACTGGCCGCTCGAGAAGGACGTGCGGCGCGTGCTCGCCGCCCGGCACGGGTTCGAGCCGGCCGACCGCGACGCCTTGAGCGTGTGGGACACCTCCCTCGAGACGCTGATGTTCGGACGGATGATCGACACCATGCGCGACTTCTTCTGGACCGTCGGCCTGGTGACGCTCGCGCTGGGCGGGCTGGGCGTGATGAACATCATGCTGGTCGCCGTCCGGGAGCGTACGCGCGAGATCGGCGTCCGCAAGGCGCTCGGGGCGACGACGGCGGCCATCCAGCGTCAGTTCTTCCTCGAGGGCTTCTTCCTGACCATGCTGAGCGGCGGCATCGGTTTCGCGCTCGCCGCCGGACTGTGCGAGGCCGTCAACCAGCTGCCCATGCCGCCGCGGTTCCAGGGGATGGTCATGACGTGGCAGTCCGGGGCCCTGGCCCTCGGCGTGCTGGTGCTCATCGGCGTCGTGACCTCCACCTATCCCGCGCGCCGTGCGTCGCTCCTCCCGCCGGTGGAAGCGCTCCGCTACGACGCCTAGGTCCATGGCCGCCCACGACACCGCGTCCGCCGTGCCGATCGCCGCCATCCCGCGCCCGCGGACCGCCGGGGGCGCCCGGCTCGGCGACGTGGTCCGCGAGGCGGCCGCCGGGCTCGCGCGCAACCGGGTGCGCGCGGGCCTGTCGATGCTCGGCATCTCCTGGGGCATCGTGTCCGTGGTCATGCTGCTCGCGTACGGCAATGGGTTCCAGGCCGCGCTCGAACGCGGGTTCCGAGGCGCCTTCGGGGACGGCGTGGTGATCGTCTGGCCGGGGCAGACCTCCTCCCAGGCCGGTGGCGAACGCGCCGGCAAGCGAATCCGGCTCAAGGAAGCCGACGTCCTCTCGGTGCGCGGCCTTCCCTTCGTCAAGTTCGTGAGCCCGGAGTTCACGAAGGAGTTCAACATCAGCTGGGGCGCCAAGCAGGGCTCGTTCCTGGTGCGGGGCGTGTCGCCCGAGTACGCCGTGATGCGCAGCCAATGGGTGCAGGCGGGACGGTTCCCGGACGCGGAGGACGTGCGCCTCCAGCGTCGGGTGGCATTCCTCGGCAGCGAGGTCGCCCGGAAGATCTTCGGCAACGTTCCCCCCGTGGGCCAGCGGGTCCGGATCGGCGGGATGGCGTTCGAGGTGGCCGGCGTCCAGCGGGAGAAGGTGCAGCTCTCGAACTACATGCGCCCGGACAAGGAGTCGATCTTCATCCCGTACACCACGGCCGGGCAGCTCTGGAACACCGAGTACTCCACGGTGATGGTGTACCAGGCGGTGGACGCCTCGAAGGAAGACCGGGCGACCCGCTACGTGAAGGAGACGCTCGGCAAGCGGCTCGGCTTCGATCCGAACGACGAGCGCGCGCTCAGGCTGTTCGGCTCCTCGCAGACGGCCCAGATCACGGCTGGCATCACGCTGGGCCTGAAGCTCGTGCTCACGTTCATCGGGGTGCTGACGCTGGCCATCGGCGGCGTGGGCGTGATGAACGTCATGTTCGTGTCCGTCACCGAGCGGACGCGCGAGATCGGCATCCGGAAGGCGCTGGGCGCCCGGCGTCGCTCGATCCTGCTGCAGTTCCTCATGGAGGGCATGGCGACGGCGGTGGCCGGCGGCGCCATCGGCGTCCTGGTCTCGTGGGGATTGGTGCTGCTCGTGAGCCCCCGCCCGTTCCTGTCCGAGCTGCTCGACGACCGCTCGCGGTCGGCGGACATCCACCTGCTGCTGTCGGTGGAACTGCTCGCCATCTGCGCCGCGATCCTCATGGTCGTCGGGCTGGTGAGCGCGTTCGTGCCGGCCTGGCGCGCCTCGCGGCTCGACCCGATCGAGGCCCTTCGGTACGAGTGACCCGTCCGTAACGCATCCGTAACATCGCCGATACGTGTGCGAAATATGTGTTTCGTACATGTATGGCGCATGTGTACTCCGCGTCGCGCCGTCACCGCCGTCTGGGCCGCCCTGTTCCTCCTGTTGGCCGTCCCGGTTCCCGCCAGGGCCTCGAACACCGCCATCCTGCGCCTCCTGCAGGTGCTCAGGGATCGCGGCTCGATCTCGGCCCAGGAGTACGAGGAGATCCGCGCCGTGGCCGAAGCGCCCGACGCCCCGGCACCCGCGCCGGCCGCGAGCGCGGCGTCGGCCAAGGACCTCGAGCAGGACAGGGCGATCGCGGAGGTGAAGGCGGCGACGACGGGCGCGCCGGCCCCGGTCGTCCAGGCGGCCCTGGCGGGCAAGTGGTACGAGCGGCTCTCCATTCGCGGCTACTCGCAGCTGCGCTACTCGGAGGTCGATGGCGGCAGCGGCGCGGCGCTCGAGATCCCCCCCGACCGCTCGGTCAATGCCAACGAGAGCTTTCAGCTCCGGCGCGGCCGCGTGGTGATTCAGGGCGATGTGGCGCCGCACCTGTCGCTCTACGCGCAGAGCGACTTCGCCGGTTCCACCGGCAGCGGCGACTTCGCGGTCCAGATGCGCGACCTGTACGGCGACGTGTGGCTGGACGGCGCCAAGACCTACCGGATCCGTCTGGGGCAGTCGAAGGTGCCCTTCGGCTTCGTCAACATGCAATCGAGCTCGAACCGCGCCGCGTTCGAGCGCCCGGATGCCATGAACAGCGCGGTCGAGGGCGAGCGCGACCTGGGCGCCGCGCTGATGTGGGCCGGCGCGACGGCAAAGCAGCGCTTCCGCGACCTGGCGAACGCCCGCCTCAAGGGATCGGGCGACTACGGCGTCCTGGCGATCGGCGCCTACTCCGGCCAGGGACTGAACCGCTCCGACCAGAACGGTGATCCGCACGTGGTCGTGCGCGCGGCGTATCCCTTCCGGACCAGGGGTGGCCGCTACTACGAGCTCGGCGTCCAGGCCTACCGCGGCCGCTTCGTCGCTCCCACCCAGGCCATCACGTCCGGGGGCGCGACGTTCACGCCCGCGCAGCAGTCGTCCGGCGTGCTCGACGAGCGCGTGGGCGTCACGGCCGTGCTCTTCCCGCAGCCGTTCGGCATCGAGGCCGAGTGGAACGTGGGCAAGGGACCGCAGATCGCCGACGACCTCCGGAGCATCACGTCGCAATCGCTCCACGGCGGCTACGTGCAGTTCAGCTACCGCGCCAACAACGCCCTCGGCACCTGGCTGCCCTTCACGCGCTGGCAGTACTACGACGGGGCGAGGAAGTTCGCCAGGAACGCGCCCGCCGATCGCGTGAACGAGATGGATGTCGGCGTCGAGTTCGCGAAGTGGGCCGAGGTGGAGATCACGGGGCTCTTCACGCACACGTTCCGGCGCACGCGGACGAGCGCGTTCCCGTTCGCCGAGACGCGGGGCGCCAATCGCCTGGGCCTGCAGGTGCAGTGGAACTACTGACGCGCACGGCCGCCGCGCGGTTCGTGGCGCTCGCGGGCCGGTGGTAGACTCGCCGCCTGGCGACGCCATGGCGCCTCGCGACGCATCCCACCGACGCCACGGGGCACGGCCACGCCGGCGGCGATTCGTGCGGGCCTTCGCCGCGATCGCCGCCGCGGCGCTCCTGGCGGGATGCGCCGCCCGGCCGCCTCGAACCGGAGCGCCGGAGATGACCAGGGCGACCGTTCCGAATCTGGGCCTCGTGCCGCTGCCGCGAGTCGTGGAGCCGACGGGGATGGAGCCCTTCGCCGTCACCGCTGGCACCGCCATCGTCCTCGGCACCGACGACGAGCGGCTCCGCGGCATCGCCCGGTTCCTCCGGGACCTCATCGGCACCGCGGCCGCGCCCACGCCGCCAGCCATCGTGGCGCCCGGCGGCGCCGTACCGCCGGGCGCGATCGTGCTGGAACTGGGAGAGGGCCCCGTGGGCGCCGAGGCCTACGCGCTCCACGTCACGCCGGACCGGGTCACGATTCGCGGACGAGAGCCTGCGGGCGTGTTCCGCGGCGTGCAGACGCTGCGCCAGCTGTTGCCGCCGTTGGTCGAGTTCCAGGCCGTGCGTCCCGACGTCGCGCGGCCCGTGCGGGTGCCGGCCGTCCGCATCGAGGACGCGCCGCGCTTCGAGTGGCGTGGTGCGATGCTCGACGTCTCGCGCCACTTCTTCCCCGTGGCGGACGTGCAGCGGTTCATCGACCTGATGACCGTCTACAAGCTGAACCGCCTGCACCTGCACCTCTCCGACGACCAGGGCTGGCGCGTCGTCATCGACTCGTGGCCCGATCTCACGGAGAAGGGCGGCGCCAGCGAGGTCGGGGGCGGACGCGGAGGGTTCTACACCAAGGACGACTACACCGCCATCGTCCGGTACGCGGCCGAGCGCTTCATCACCATCGTGCCCGAGATCGACATGCCGGGGCACACCAACGCCGCGCTGACCTCCTACCCGGCTCTGAACTGCGACGGCGCGGCCCCGGCGCCGTACTCGGGCGTGCAGGTGGGCTTCAGCGTGCTCTGCGTGGACCGCGAGTCCACCTATTCGTTCATCGACGACGTGGTGCGGGAGCTGGCGGCGCTGACGCCCGGTGAGTGGTTCCACATGGGTGGCGACGAGGTGGAGCGCCTGACGCCCGCGCAGTACGTGGGCTTCGTCGAGCGGGTCCAGGACATCGTCGGGGCGCACGGCAAGCGCATGATCGGCTGGGACGAGATCGGGGCGGCGCGGCTGCGCGAGACGACGGTCGTGCAGCACTGGCGTCCGAAGACCACGGCGGCGGCCGCGGTCGCGAAGGGCGCGAAGGTGGTGGTCTCCATCGCCGACAGGGCCTACATCGACATGAAGCCCGATCCGGCGACCCCCATCGGACAGACCTGGGCCGCCGTCATCGACGTCCGCACCGCCTACGACTGGGACCCGGTGGCCACCGCCGGCGTGCCGGCCCAGGCCGTGCTCGGTGTCGAGGCGCCACTCTGGTCCGAGACCATCGCCACCATCGACGAGGCCGAGCACCTGGCCTTCCCCCGGCTGGCCGCGTTGGCCGAGGTCGGCTGGAGCGATGCGGCGCGGCGAGGGTGGGAGGAGTTCCGGCTCCGCCTTGCCGCCCAGGGGCCGCGACTGGCCGCGCTCGGCGTCAACTTCCATCGCGATGCTGGCGTCCCCTGGACGCCCTGAGGCGCCCTGCCGGCGCCGTCTTGTGCGACGATGCTGCCGGGCGGCCGCCGACGCGGCCGCCGCGCGGGCCCGGGCGGTCCGCCACGAAAGGACGGCGCTGCAGCCATGACACCCCGACTCGTCGCCGCCATCGTGGCCGCGGCCCTCTTCGCCGACGCGCCGACGTTCACCTCGATCCAGACGGATCTGTTCTCGGTCCCGAACTCCTACTCGAACACCTGGGGCGACTACGACAACGACGGCGACCTCGATCTCGCCGTGTCGCTCGGCACCGGCGAGGTGCGCCTGTACCGCAACGACAAGGGCACGCTGACCAGCGTCGGCGCCCAGGTGGGCCTGCCCCAGGGCGGCGGCGCGAGCTACGAGCTGCGCGGCCTGAGCTGGGGCGACTACGACGGCGACGGCGACATCGACCTGCTGGGCGGGGCCACGGCGAACGACAAGCTGACGAAGGTGTTCCGGAACGACAACGGCCGCTTCGTGGACGTCGCGGCGGAACTTGGCCTCACCATTCCCGGCCGGTCGGCCCGCCAGACCAACTGGGTGGACTACGACAACGACGGCGACCTGGACGTCTACTCGACCGATCGCACCGGCGACAACATGCTGTTCCGGAACGATGGCGGGACGTTCGTCCGCGTCTTCGCGGGCGCCGGCCCGACCGACCCGCGGCCCACGGTGGGCGCCTGCTGGCTCGACATGGACGGCGACGGCGATCTCGACCTGTTCCTGGCGAACCAGTCCGGTGCCGCCGATGCCATGTGGCGCAACGACGGCGCGTCGTTCACCGACGTGGCCCCGCAGCTCAAGATGACCGGACCGCCGCGCACGAAGGACGAGGGCGGCGTCGGATGCGCCGTGGCCGACTTCGACAACGACGGCCACCTCGATATCTTCGTCCCCAACTACGGCCACAATCAGCTCTACAAGAACAACGGCAACGGGACCTTCACCGACGTCGGCCGGCAGGTCGGCGTGGGCGTGGAGAACCACGCCGTGAGCGCCGACTTCGGCGACATCGACAACGACGGCGATCTCGACCTGTTCGTCGCGTCCTACGAGGGGCCGGTGGGGCAGCAGCAGCCGGTGAACGCGTTCTTCCGGAACGACGGCGCGAAGGGCTTCGTGAACGTCATCACCAGGGACAGCCCCTTGAACAAGGCCGATCACGGCGTCCAGTTCGTCGACTACGACAACGACGGCGGCATCGACCTCAGCCTCACCGACGGGTACGGCCCGGTGGGCGGCCACTTCCTGTTCAGGAACGACCTGCCCGCGGCGGCGAAGAGGCGCAGCCTGAGCGTGCTCGTCCTCGACGCGAAGGGGCACCAGACGCAATTCGGCGCCGAGGTGCGGCTGTTCGATCGTGCCGGCAAGGTGCTCGGCGCGCGCCAGGTCGTGACGGGCGGCGGCTACAACTCCCAACGGGCGGCCCCCGTGCACTTCGGCCTGGCCGCGGCGCAGCCCGTCAGGGTGGAGGTCACCTTCATGAGCGCGAACGGTCGCAAGGTGCAGGCCGTCGGCCCGATCGACCCGGCCGCCTTCGCCGGGAAGAGCCTCGTCGTGCGCAGGGCCAACTGAGCTCAGGGCGCGGCCCGCGCCGCGCCATTCCAGCCCGGTCCGGGAGGCGCCGGCAAGGCGCGTCCCGCCGGCGATGGAATCGAGAACTATCTCGTATTGGACACGATACGAGGTATTCGATTCAATATCCGCATGCTCACCGCGGACACCGCGTGGATGCTCGTGTCCACCGCTCTCGTCCTCCTCATGACACCGGCCCTCGGCTTCTTCTACGGGGGCATGGTCCGGTCCAAGAACACGCTCAACACCCTGATGATGAGTTTCTCGGCCCTGGGCCCGATCACGGTCGTCTGGGCCCTGGCGGGCTACTCACTGGCGTTCGGCTCCGGCAGTTCGCTCGTCGGCTCGCTCGAGTACGCCGGCCTGCGCGGCGTCGGCCTCGAGGCGCACGGCGCCATCCCGCACGTGCTCTTCATGGCCTACCAGGGGACGTTCGCCATCATCACGGCCGCGCTCATCTCGGGAGCCGTCGTCGAGCGGCTCAGATTCAGCGCGTATCTCGCGTTCATCGTGGCGTGGGTGCTGCTGGTCTACGCGCCCGTGGCGCACTGGGTGTGGGGCGGCGGCGTCCTCGGCACGCTCGGCGCCCTCGACTTCGCCGGCGGCGCGGTGGTGCACGTGAACGCCGCGTCGGCCGCCCTCGTCGCCGCGCTCGTGGTCGGGCCCCGCAAGGACTACGGGCGGCACGCGATGCTGCCGCACAACGTGCCGTTCACGCTGCTGGGCACGGGGCTTCTCTGGTTCGGCTGGTTCGGGTTCAACGCCGGAAGCGCCCTCGGGGCCTCGCCGACCGCGGCGCTGGCGTTCGCGAACACGCTGCTGGCGCCGGCCGCCACGCTCGCGGTCTGGACGGCCATCGACCTGGCGCGCGAGGGCCGGGTCACCGCGATCGGCGCCGCCACCGCCATCGTCGTCGGCCTGGTCGCGGTCACGCCGGCCGCGGGCTACGTCGGGCCGGCCGCCGCGCTGGCGATTGGCGCGATCGCCGCCGGACCGAGCTACTTCGCCCTCATCTACCGCGCCCGCACCAAGCTGGACGACTCGCTGGACGTCGTCGCCGCGCACGGCCTTGGCGGCGCCACCGGCGCGATGCTCACGGGCATCTTCGCGGACCCGGCGTGGAGCGGCGGGCCTTCCGGCCTCATCGCCGGCAACGTCGGCCAGGTCGGCGTGCAGGCGCTGTCGGTGCTCATCGTGGCGGCCTACAGCGGCACTGCGTCGTTCGTGATCCTGAAGGTCCTGGGACTCGTGCTCGACCTCCGCATCAGCCGCAGGTACGAGGGCGTGGGCCTGGACGTGACCGAGCACGGCGAGGAGGCCTACACCGGCGGTGACGGCGCCATTCTGGTCGCGCACCGTGACGTCGGCTACCCGCAGGCCGCCGGCGAGGCCATCGCGCTGCCCGGCGGGAGCCGCACATGAAGCTGATCGTGGCCATCGTCCGGCCGGAGCAACTGAGCGACGTGCTCGAGGCGCTCTTCCACGCCGAGGTGCGTGGGCTGACCATCAGCCGCGTGCACGGGCACGGCGGGGAGATGGAACACGTCGAGAACTACCGCGGGACGACGGTGAAGATGGCGCTGGCCGAGAAGGTGCGGCTGGAGATCGGCGTCTCGAACGAGTTCGTGCAGCCCACGGTGGACGCCATCCTCGGCGCCGCCCGGACCGGCGAGGTCGGTGACGGCAAGATCATGGTGCTGCCGATCGAGAAGATCTACCGCATCCGCACCGGCGAGCAGGACCGCGACGCCGTGACGCCGGTGCCGTCTCCCGGCTAGCGGCCGCTCCGGCCGGACCTGCCTGCCTCGCCCGCCTGGCCACCCAGGCGCGAGGCCTCATGCGGACCGCCTTCGCGGACCTCGCGGGGTGGGTGACGACGGCCGGAAGCCGTGGCCCAGGCCCGCGGCCCCGGGCCTGCCGAACGGGCTGGCCTACAATTCAGTGGCGCGTGCCCAGCTTCTGGCAGACCTTCGACGACGCGGCCGCCCGCTTCGGCAACAACGTCGCCGTGGAGATCCAGCGCGCCACCGGTCTCGAGCAGGTCACCTACCGCGACCTGAAGACCTGGGCGGAAGGCATCGCGGCCCGTCTCGCGGCCGACGGCGTGGCCCGCGGCGACCGGTGCGCGATCCTGGCCGACAACGACGCCCGGTGGTGCGCGGTGTATCTCGGCCTGCTGCGCCTGGGCGCCGTGGCCGTGCCCCTCGACACGAACTACTCGCCCTCGCAGGTGGCGACCGTGGTGGCCGCGTCGGGCGCGCGCCTCCTCTTCGTCGGGCAGCGCCTGGCCGCCACCGCCGAGACCGCCGGTCTCCAGATCCCGCTGGTCCGGATGCACCGAAGCGTTGCCGCCCTCGGCCCGTCGCTCGACGACATGATCGGCCCGGTCGCGGGAGGCGCGCCGCCGTGCCCGGCCGAGGCGTCCGATCCCGCGGTCATCCTCTACACGTCGGGCACGACGTCGGATCCCAAGGGCGTGGTGCTCACGCACGGCAACCTGGCCGGCGAGCGCGAGTCCGCCTTCGCGGTCGTCGACGTGGACCAGCGGGACGCGGTGCTTGGAGTGCTCCCGCTCTTCCACTCGCTCGCGCAGATGGCGAACCTGCTCCTGCCCTTCGCCGTCGGCGCGCGCGTCGTCTACCTCGAGACGCTGAACACCACCGATCTGCTGAAGGCGCTGACCGAGCGCCGGATCACGATCTTCGCGTGTGTCCCGCAGTTCTTCTATCTCATCCACCAGCGCGTGATGGGCGAGGTCGCCAAGGGCGGCGCGCTGAAGCGCGGTCTCTTCGGCGGGCTGCTGCACCTGAACCTGCGCCTGCGGGCGCTGGGGCTCAACCTCGGTCCGACGCTGTTCGCCCGCGTCCACCGCGTCCTCGGCGGCCACATGCGGCTGCTCATCACGGGGGGCTCCAAGTTCGACCCGGCGATCGGGCGCGACCTGTACGCGCTCGGCTTCACCATCCAGCAGGCCTACGGGCTGACCGAGACGTCGGGGGCGGCCACGATCAACCGGCCCGACGAGGCGCACATCGACACCGTGGGCCGCATCCTGCCCGGGAACGAGCTGACGCTGATGCCGCCCGACGGCGATGCCGAGGACGGCGAGATCGCCATCCGCGGGCCCATCGTGATGCAGGGGTACTACAACCGCCCCGACGCCACGGCCGAGGTGTTCCGCGACGGCTGGTTCCTCACCGGTGATCTCGGCCGTCTCGACGCGGCCGGCCGGCTCACCATCACGGGCCGCAAGAAGGAAGTCATCGTGCTCGCCTCGGGCAAGAACATCTACCCCGAGGAGGTCGAGGCCCAGTACCGGAAGTCGGCCGTGATCAAGGAGATCTGCGTGCTCGGCGTCGCGCGGCCTGGCGAGCCCTCCAGCGAGCGGCTGCACGCGGTGGTCGTGCCCGACGCCGACGTGCTCAAGGCGCGCAGGATCACGAATGCCGGAGAGCTCCTGCGCTTCGAGATGGAGAGCGCCGGTGCGTCTCTGCCCTCGCACAAGCGCGTGCTCGGCTACGACGTGTGGTTCGAGCCGTTGCCGCGGACCACGACCGGCAAGCTCCGGCGCTTCCAGATCCAGCGGATGCTCCAGGAGCGCAGGACCGCCCGTGACGCCGAGTCCGAGCGGCCGGCCAGCGGCGCCGATCAGGACTGGCTCGACGACCCGCACGTGGCCGACGCCGTCGCGGTGGTGGGGGCGCGCGCGAAGGGCGGCGCAGCCGTGCGCCCCGACGCCAACCTCGAGCTCGATCTCGGGCTCGACAGCATGGAGCGGGTGGAGCTCTTCACCGAGCTCGAGCGGCGCTACGGCGTGAGCGTTCCCGAGGCCGTGCTCCACGAGATCTTCACGGTGCGCCAGCTCGTGGAGGCCGTCCGGCCGGCGGCAGGCCAGGTCCAGGGCGCCGGCGACGCCGGCTGGGCGTCGATCCTGGACGAGGTGCCGCCGGACACCGATCCCGTGCTGGGCCGGCTGCTCCGGTCGCGGCCGATCGCGTCGCGCGTCTTCTGGCTGGCCGCCCGCGTCGCCGGCCGGCTGCTGGCGCGCGTACGGGTCGAGGGGATCCACCATCTGCCGGCGTCGGGCCCCTACCTGATCTGCCCCAACCACCAGGGCTACCCGGATCCGTTCCTCCTGTGCAGCGTCCTGCCGTACGGAGTCTTCCGGCAGATGTTCGTCGTGGGCGCCGCCGAGTACTTCAACACGCCCATCACCCGCTGGGTGGCCGAGCAGATCAACCTGGTCCCCATCGATCCGGACGCCGCGCTCGTGCCGGCGATGAAGGCCGGCGTGTTCGGGCTCGCGCACCGTCGCGTGCTGCTCCTCTTTCCGGAAGGGGAGCGGTCGATCGACGGCACGGTCAGGCGCTTCAAGAAGGGCGCGTCGATCCTGGCGTCCCACCAGCAGGTACCCATCGTCCCCGTGGCGCTGAAGGGCATCTGGGAGATGTGGCCGCGGACCCGGCCCATCGACTGGCGCTACGTGGGCGCGTGGCGCGACCACCGGGTGAGGATCGCGATCGGCCCGCCGCTGGTCCCACGGCCCGGCGAGAGCGTGGCGGAACTCACCGATCGGCTGCGGTCGGCCGTGGACGCGATGTGGCAGCGGCTGTGACCGCCAGCGCCCGGCCCGGCGGCGCCCGACCGCGTGGGCCGTCTCCTACGGAACGACGACGGTGACTTCGTTGGAGGGCGCGCTTCGACCGCGGCGGTTCTCACCGCGGACGCGGACGTAGTAGCGGCCCGGCGGCACGCCGGGGAACGTGAATCCGGTGGTCGTCCCGCTGGTGGAGACCCAGGCGTTCGTCGCGCCGGGCTCCACGCCCACTTCCAGCCGGTACTGCTGGGCGCCTTCGCCGGGCAGCGTCGTCGGCGGCGTCCACGACAGCGTGACGTCGGATCCCGAGCGCGACCAGGCGAGGCCGAGCGGCGCCGGCGGAGGGGCCGGGTAGTTGCCGGCCCGGATCATCACCTCCGCGGACGGCGGACCGATGCCGGCGGAGTTCACGGCCCGGAGCCGCAGGAAGTAGGTGCCGCCGAAGACCATGCGCGTGGTGAGCGAGGACGTGGGGGCCAGATGGTAGGTGCCGAGGTTCATCACGCCCGCGACCGTGCCCGTCTCGAGCAGGTAGCCGCCGATCTCGCCGGCCGGCGACGGCGGATCCCAGGTCATCGAGAAGATGCCGTTCGCGACGCCGGCCGATGCAATCCTCGGGCGGCCCGGCAGGCTCGTACCGCTGGTCATGTCGAGCGCGATCGGCTTCGACGGCGGCCCGTCGCCGAACTCGTTGCGCCCGACGACGCGCAGGAAGTAGCGGCCGGGCGGCACCCCCGGAAAGTCGGCTGAGGTCGCGCCGGAGGGCAGGTCGATCGCGGCGGCCAGGGCCGTGGCGTCCATGCCCCCCTCCAGCCGATAGGACGTGGCATCGCCGCCGGCGCCCGGCGCCTGCCATGCCACGTGCAGCGTGCCGCGTTCGGTGGCCGCGCCGAGGTCCGTCGGCTCGCCCGGCACGCCGTTGGCGCGCTGGGTGACGATCACGGTCGCACCGCCGATGACGATGGCGCCGCTGCGCGGCGACGTCGTGGGATTGCGGTCGACGGCGACGACCAGGGTGTCGCCCGTGCCGCCCGCCGGCACCGAGAGCCACGGCGCGCCGCTCGAGGCCGTCCACGGAAACGTGGGCACGCCGGTGATGCGCACGACCGACGTCGTCGATCCCGGGCCGACCGAGAGAGCCGTCGGCGCCACGGTCACAGGGACGGGGAGCGTGGAGTTGACGCGCACGGAGCCGAACAGGCCGGGCTGCGCGCCTTCGCAGTGCTGTTCGAAATCGGCCGCGAACCGCGTCACCGCGCCGCCGGCGCCGTAGACGACCTCGAGCACCGTGAAGCGCCCGGTCGAGGCGTTGCAGCCCCGCCCGTCGCCGTAGATTGCCAGGCCGGGCTCGGCCGGGCCGTTCAGCGGATAGCGGCCCGCGTCCGGGTAGTCGCCGGGCGTCAGCGGCACGTCGCCGGGCGCCGAGAACTCGGCATGCCAGTTCACGCCGGCCGTCGTGTCGACGTCGACGCTCACGCCGGCGTCGAAGTTCTCCTCGGCCGCGAACGTGGCCTTGGCGGGCGTCAGCGTCAGGACCTGCCCCTGGCCGATGTAGTCGCCGGCCTGGCTCGTGAAATACAGGAAGGTGGACTGCGCCGCGGCCGGCTGCGCACAGGCGACGACGGCGGCGACGAGCGTGAGAATCCGCATGCGGGTGCTTCAGCCGTGCTTTCGGCCGCTGGCCCGCCGCGCCCCATCGCGCCACTTCCGCGGGTTGCCCGCTACGTCCCGGTTCTCGGCACGCGGCCGTGATCGTCCACCGGCCGCCGCTGGCCGTCCACGACGCTGGTCCGCACCACGGTGACGACGCTCTCGGCGATTGGCCACGGCGCGGCGTTGGCCGCCGCCCACATCGTGATGCGGGCCGTGGCCGAGGTCCGCCCCTTCCGCCACGGCCGATCGACGGAGAACTCGGGATAGACGAACAGGTTCTGGCACAGCGCGGCATCGGCCAGCGGCGTGAACGAGAAGCGCGGGACGATGTACAGCAGGCTGTCGTCCTCGCGATCGACGCGCGGATCGTCGAACTGCAGGCCCCGCCGGGCCACGTCCATGATGACGGCGACCATCGTGTACCACGACACGTTGCCGCGCTCGTTGAGGTGGCGGGTGCGCACCTCGATGCCATACGGGTGCATCGGCGGGTCGGGCGCGACGCCGTGCCGCCGCCTCCGGCCGCGGTGGATCTCGATGCGCGCCACCGGCACCTTCTCCGGCCGCTTCGCCGGCCCCTGGCGCATGACGTGGAAGTCCATCACCAGGTCGTCGTCCTCCGGATGGGGCAGCGCGAAGTGCAGCTGCTTGTCGGACGGGCGGGCCGGTTGACGGAACTCCACGTCGAAGCTGCTGACGCCGTCGAGCAGCGACCGCTTCGCGAGGTAGTGCCAGAGGGTCTCGATGTACCACTCGGCGCTGACGCTGCCCGCCGAGTTGAGCATCTCCGGATCGATGGACTTGTGGCGCGTGTCGAGCGCCGCGCTGATGGCCCGGCCCGCTGCACCGACGGCCCGGCGCACATCGGCGGCACGCAGCGGCTTCATGGTCCGGCGCCTACTTCCCGGGAGCCGACAGCGTCTCGCGCAGCCACCCGGATATCGCGCCGGTGGCGTCGCGGCTGACCTGTGTGCCGGCGAGCGACGTGTACTCCGTGACCTCGCCCGTCGTGGCCGGCAGCAGCAGGTGATTCACGCCGGCCACACGCGCGACTTCCACGTCGGCCCGGCGTTTGCGGGCCCTGGCCATGTCGGCCAGCTGATCGGCGTGGTGGGCGGGCACCTGCGTGTCGAGCTCCCCTTGCACGATCAGAATCGGCTGGCGGACGTCCTTCATGACCTTGGCGGGATCGAAGGCCAGGAAGCTGGCGAACCACGGCGTGTCGGCCTGGGCCTTCAGGTCCGGTTCGATGCCGTCCCAGGGCCCCTGTCCGGTGGCGGCCGCGTTGATGCGCGTCTGGAGTTCCGCCTTGGCGCGCTTCTCCTCCTCGGGCACCTTCATGACGTCGAGGAGGTGCTGCTGCTGCTCGAGCACCAGAGCCCCGCCCGTGCTCGACGCCGCGGCGACCAGCACCAGCGCGGCCACGTTCTTCTCGGAGGCCGCCAGCCGCATGGCCGTCCACGCGCCCTCGCTGTGGCCCAGCACCGCGATGCGGCGGGGGTCCACCTCGCGCTTGCGGCTCTTGCGCAGGTAGTTGATCACGGCCCGCGCATCCTCGGCGTAGTCGGTGAGCGTCGCCGTCTCGGGCCGGCCGCCGCTCTGGCCCACGCCGCGCTTGTCGTAGCGCACCACCACGAAGCCGGCCTCGACGAGGGCCTTCGCGATCTGGCCGATGACGGGCACGCCCGCCACGGTGCCGTCGCGGTCCGTCGGCCCCGACCCGCCGATCAGCACCACGGCGGGGGCGGGCCGGACGAGATCCTTCGGCGCCGTGACGGTCGCCGCGAGCGAGAACCCGTTGGCCGGAACCCGGACCGACTCGTCCCCGGCAATCGAGAAGGCCGAGATCCGAGCCGCCGCCGACGCCACGTCCTCGCGCGCCACCTCGAGGGTCTGGGCCGGCACGCTCAGCCTCACGAGCGCGCCGGACCTCTCGGTCCAGAGGCTGGCGGTGAGGGCTCCCGAGGGGTTCCTGAAGGTGATGGTGTAGCGCCGGGCGTCGAACGTGCGTCCCGGCGTCTCGATGCGCTCGTCGCCGACCGAGTCGACGACGATGGGGATCTCGGCCTGGGGCGCGATATAGGCCCTGATCTCGCTCCCGGGTGTCGTCCCGCCGAGCCTGGCGGCAAGCGCCGCGTAGCCGCCGAAGAAGACGTTCGGCAGCACGACGGCGTCGGCCGATACCTCGTCCACCTTGTCCGAGGACTCGCTGGCCTCCGTCAAATGATTGGCGGCTTTGCCGTCGGCGAAGGTCGTCGCCAGCGAGATCTCCCGTCCCTGGACGACGCCATCCAGCGACAGCGACCGCGGCCGCCACTCGCCGTCGTACGTCAGTTCGGCCTGCCGGATCTGGATGCCGAAGGGCGGATTCAGCGTGGACGAGCCGCGGATGACCCAGCCGTCCGCCTGCCGCGAGACCGCCACTTCCTCGCGGCCCACCTGCCGGCCCGCCACGAACACCACGAACGAGTCGGCGCCGGCCACGGCCGCCGGCCGTGGGACGGGCGTCTGGGCGCCCGCGGCGGCCGCGACGAGGACCGCCGCCAGGGCGAGCGCGGGCGTCGTTCGACGGTTACAATCCGGGATCGTGGGCGGCACGACGGGCTCCACGCTCAAAGGGTAGCATCGTTGCCGGGACACGTCAGTCACAGCGCCCTGCTGAACAGCGCGCTCGTCGTCACGCACGGAGACGCCGGGCTGGTCCGCGTGTCCGGGCCCGATCGGGCGACGTGGCTGCAGGGGCTCCTCTCGAACGACGTCGAGGCGCTCGCCCCGGGCCACGGCTGCTACACGGCCTGGCTCACGCCGCAGGGGCGCATGCTGACCGACGCCGTGGTGCTGGCCGAGCGCGACTCGCTCACGCTCGAGCTGCCGGCGCTGCTGGCCGCGCCGCTCTTCAGGCAGCTGACGGCCGCGATCTTCGCAGAGGATGTCGTCGCCGTCGACGAGTCGGCCATGTGGCGCACCGTCGGCGTCTACGGCACGCACGCGGCCGAGGTCATCGCGCGGGTGCTCGTGGGATCGCGGGCGCGGGCCTCCGGCTCGTCGCTCCGTGCCGAGACGCTGGACGCCTGGCCGGAGTACGCGCACGCCGGTCTGCCTCCGGACGGGCGGATGTACTCGGCCCGCACGTTCGGCGTGTCCGGCTACGTGCTGCGGGTGCCCGCCGACCA
Source organism: Vicinamibacterales bacterium (assembly GCA_041394705.1). GTDB lineage: Bacteria > Acidobacteriota > Vicinamibacteria > Vicinamibacterales > UBA2999 > CADEFD01. Next base: position 127,897 of record JAWKHS010000007.1, on the reverse strand, counting down.
GACGGACCTGTGGGCCTCGCGGCTCCGGCTGGCGGGCGGCGTCCTGGCCGCGCCCGACGCCATCGAATACGCCCGTATCGAAGCCGGGCGCCCGCAGTTCCTGGTCGACATGGACGCCGACACGATTCCCCTGGAAGCGGGCATCGAGGACCGCGCCATCTCGTTCACGAAGGGCTGCTACGTGGGACAGGAAGTCGTCGTGCGGGTCCTGCACCGGGGCGGCGGGCGCGTGGCCCGCAAGCTGGTCGGCCTCGCCCTCGACGGCCCGGACGTCCCGCAGGCGCGGGCCCCGATCAGCAGCGAGCGCGGCGAGATCGGACGCGTCACGAGCGCCGCCTGGTCGCCCCGCCTGCTGCGGGCCGTCGCGCTGGCGTACGTGCACCGGGACTTCATCGCACCGGGCACCGCGGTGACGGTCCAGTGCGGCCGGGACGCCGTTGCCGCCACCGTCAAGTCGTTTCCAATCGAGTAGCGCGGCCGCGAACGGCCGGCGCGCAGGCAGGGAGGTGGAGATGGGCCCGTTCATTCGCGCGCTCGGCCCCGGGCGGCTCGCCGTCGCGGCCGTCGCGGCGGCGCTGTTGACGATCGGGCCCCGGGGACTGGCCCGCCAGAGCGCGGGCCTGTCCCTCGAGGTCCTGCTGTCGGCGCCCTTCACGAGCGAGATCGTCGCCGCGCCCTCTGGCGCGAGGGTGGCGTGGGTGTTCGACGAACAGGGCGCGCGCAACGTGTGGGTGGCCGAGGGGCCGGCGTTCACCGGCCGGCGGCTGACGACGTTCAAGGAGGACGATGGCCAGGACATCACCGACCTGGCCTTCACGGCCGACGGCGGCGCCGTCGTCTACGTCCGCGGCGGCGCGCCGAACCGGGCCGGCGACATCCCCAATCCGACCAGCGCGGCCGGCGGCGCCGATCAGGCCGTGTGGGCCGTGTCCACGAGCGGCGGCGCGCCGGTCAGGATCGGCGACGGCAGCGCCCCGGCCGTCTCTCCGAAGGGCGACCGCGTGGCGTTCGTCAGGCGGGGGCGGATCTGGCTCGGCAATGCCGGTCCAGGCGCGCCGCCCGCGGCCGAGGCGGCCGCCATTCGCGGCGGGGCCCGCCGTCTGACCTGGTCGCCGGACGGGACCCGCCTCGCGTTCGTCAGCGCGCGCGGCGACCACGCGTTCGTCGGCGTCCTGGACACGGCGTCGAAGGCCGTCACCTGGCTGGGGCCGTCGCTCGACAGCGACGACGCCCCCGCCTGGTCGCCCGACGGCACGCGCGTGGCCTTCGTCCGCCGGCCGCCCGTGCGCGACCGGCTCCTGTTCTTCCCCGAGCGCGAGGGCGCGCCGTGGGCGCTCCACGTGGCCGACGCGCGCACGGGCGTCAGCCGCGAGGTCTGGCGCGCCCCAGAGGGTCGCGGCAGCGTCTTCTACTCGGGTGATATCGACGAGCCCCTCCGCTGGACGGCGGACGACCGGCTGGTCTTCCCGTGGGAGCGCGACGGGTGGCTGCACCTGTACTCGGTGGAGTCCGCCGGCGGTACGCCGGCGCTGCTGACGCCCGGCGACTTCGAGATCGACTCGGTGAGCTACACCGCGGACGGCCGCGCCGCCGTGGTCAGCTCGAACCAGGAGGACCTGCACCGTCGCCATCTGTGGCGCGTGACCACCGCGGCCGCGGCCGCGCCGGCCGCCCTCACGTCTGGCAGCGGACTCGAATGGTTTCCGGCCGTGCTCGCCGACGGCACGTCGGTGGCCTACGTGCACGGCGACGCCAGGCGTCCCGGGCAGCCGGCGGTTTTGTCGGCGGGCAAGACCCAGGACCTGGCGCCCACCGCCATCCCTCCGTCGTTCCCGGCGCAGGCGCTCGTCGAGCCGCAGGCGGTGCTCCTCACCGCGGCCGACGGCATGCAGGTACCGGCGCAGCTCTTCCGCCCACCGGGGCTGGCGACGGGGCAGCGGCGGCCGGCGCTCGTCTTCTTCCACGGAGGCTCCCGCCGCCAGATGCTGCTCGGATGGCACTACCTCTCCTACTACCACCACACGTACGCCTTCAATCAGCTCATGGCGAGCAACGGCTACGTCGTGCTCTCGGTGAACTATCGCAGCGGCACCGGCTACGGCCTCGAGTTCCGCGAGGCCCTCGGCTACGGCGCGGCCGGCGCGAGCGAGTTCAACGACGTCGTGGGCGCGGGGCTGTACCTGGCGTCGCAGCCCGACGTGGACGCGTCGCGGATCGGCGTCTGGGGCGGATCCTACGGTGGGTACCTCACGGCCATGGCGCTGTCGAGGGCATCGGGGATGTTCGCGGCGGGCGTGGACGTGCACGGCGTCCACGACTGGAACAACGCCATCAGGAACTTCATGCCCTCCTACGATCCGGCCCGGCGCCCGGAGCTCGCGCGCCGCGCGTTCGAAGCCTCGCCGATGGCGTTCGTGGACGGCTGGCGCTCGCCCGTGCTGCTCGTGCACGGCGACGACGACCGGAACGTGCCGTTCAGCGAGTCGGTGGAGCTGGTGGAGCGGCTGCGGGCGCGCAAGGTCCACACCGAGCAGCTCGTGTTCCCGGACGAGGTGCACGGCTTCCTGATGCAGCGGAGCTGGCGGCGGCTGTTCACGGCGGCCGCAGACTTCCTGGACCGCCAGCTGGCGTCCCGCCACACTCCGGCGCAGCCATGACCCGGATCCGCTCGGGTGGGCGGCCGTGAGCGCCGCCACGCCGATCGTCGTCGTGGCCGCCGTCATCGAACGCGACGGCACCTACCTGCTCACCCTGCGTCCGCGGGGCTCGCATCTGGCAGGACACTGGGAGTTCCCGGGGGGCAAGCGCGAGCCGCACGAGACCGATGCCGAGGCCCTGCGGCGGGAACTGCACGAGGAGCTCGACATCCTCGCGGAGGTCGGGGACCTGGTGCACGCCGTCACCCACGCCTACGGGGACCGCACCGTGGAATTGCGCTTCTATGCGTGCGCGTTCCAGGGCGCGCCCAAGCCCATGATTGGCCAGGACGTGCGGTGGGTGGCCCGCCAGGACCTGCCCGGCCTCCCGTTTCCCGAGGCGGACGCCGACCTCATCCGGCTGCTCGCCGGTCCGGTCTGACAGCGGCCTGTCACGTCCCGCCCCGGCGGCGTCTCCGGATCGACGCCCGTGAGCCCGTTCCCGACGGTCCTGCGCAGTACCCGGGTGAGGGCGGCGATGCGCGCCGCCAGTGGGCGGAAGACGCGCCGCCACCGGAGCCGCCAGCGGTCGGCTCCAGGGAGACGGCGCCGCCCGGGAGGACGTGATGGCGGATGCCGCAGCGACGCACGTACGCGTGAACGACGGACTGACGGCCGCGGTGGAGCGCCGCGTGCTGCTCTGGATCGCGCGCCGGTTGCCCGAATGGGTCCACTCCGACCACCTGACGGCTCTCGGCGTCGTCGGGACGGCCACCGCGTCGGCCTCGTTCGCGCTGGCACGGCTGTTCCCTGTGGCGCTCGTCGGGGTCGGTCTCGGGCTCGCCGTGAACTGGTTCGGCGACAGCCTGGACGGCACGTTGGCGCGCGTCCGTCGCCAGGAGCGGCCGCGCTATGGCTACTACGTGGACCACGTGCTGGACATCTGCGGCGTGTCGGCGCTGATGGGAGGCCTGGCGTTCTCCGGCTACATGTCGCCGCTCGTCGCGCTGGGCGTGCTCGTCGCGTACCTGCTGGTGTCGGCCGAAGTGTTCCTGGCCACGGCCGTGGGAGGCGAGTTCCGCCTGTCGTTCGCGCGCCTCGGCCCCACCGAACTGCGCCTCGCGCTCTCGGGGGCGTCGCTGGCGCTCCTCAGATGGCCCGAGGCCGACGTGCCCGGCCTCGGCCGGGTGCTGGTGATGGACATCGGCGGGACCGTGGCGGCCGCGGGCCTGCTGGTGGTGCTCGTGCTGTCGGCGTGCTCGATGGGGTGGCGGCTCTACCAGGCGGAGACGCGACCGATCGTGGCGCGCTTCTGACGCCCGGGGATCGACCCGCCGCGGCCGGGGGCGCCAGGACGCTTCAGCTGGAGCCGCCGTAGAATCGCCGGATGGAACGCGGGCACGAACCCGGACCCGGTGCGGCCACGGCCGCCGGGGAGGACGCCGCCGCGGCGTCGCGCCTGCTCCGCCGGGCGGCCGGCGGAGACGCCAACGCGGCCTCACGGCTGATGCCCCTCGTCTACGACGAGCTGCGGAGGCTCGCCGCGGGGTACCTGCGCCGCGAGCGGCGCGGCCAGACGCTGCAGCCGACGGCGCTCGTGCACGAGGCCTACGTGCGTCTCGTGCGCCCGACCGGGCAGGCCTGGCAGGGGCGCACGCACTTCCTGGCGATCGCGGCCGTGTCGATGCGCCAGGTCCTGGTGGATCGCGCCAGGCGGCGCCGCGCGGCCAAGCGCGGCGGCGATGCGGTGCGTCTCACGCTGGACGACGCGATGCTGCCGTCGGACTCCCGGGGCGCCGAGGTCGACCTCCTCGCCCTGGATCGCGCGCTCGACCGGCTCGCGGCGCTCGACCCTGCGCAGGCGCGCATCGTCGAACTGCGCTACTTCGGAGGCCTCACGGTCGAGGAGACGGCCGAGGCCGTCGGACTCTCGCCGGCCACGGTCAAGCGCCACTGGGCGCTGGCCCGCGCCTTCCTCAAGCGGACGCTCGACGGCGCCTGACATGACGCCCGAGCAGTGGCAGCAGGTGGGCGCGCTCTTCGGCCAGGCCATCGAGCAACCCGACACGGGCCGCACGGCCTGGATCGATCGCGCCGATGCCCCCGACCTGGTCAAGCGGGAAGTGCTGGCGCTGCTCGCGGCGCACGCGGGCGCCAGCGGCTTCCTCGAGGGGCCGCCAGGCGGCGTCGCCGCGACCCTCGAGGCCCCGGCGCCGCGTACCGCCCTGACGCCGGGGATGACACTGGGGCCATACCGCCTGTTGCGGGTCCTTGGGGAGGGCGGGATGGGCGTGGTCTTCGAGGCCGAGGACGTCCGGCTCCACCGCCGCATCGCGCTCAAGGCCGTCGGCGCGGCGCGGCCCGGCCCGACCGACCAGCAGCGGCTCCGGCAGGAAGCCCGCGCCGCGGCGTCGCTCGCGCATCCGAACATCGCCACCATCTTCGCGCTCGAGGAGATCGACGGCCGCTCCTACATCGCGAGCGAGCTCCTCGAAGGCCGGACGCTGCGGGAGGTGCTCGAGGCCGGTCCACTGCCGCGCGCCGAGGTCGTGGCGGCGGCGCGGGCCCTCGCCTCGGCTCTCGAGGCCGCGCACGCCCGCGGGATCGTCCACCGCGACCTGAAGCCCGAAAACGTCTTCCGCCAGCCCGACGGGCAGGTGAAGATTCTGGACTTCGGTCTCGCGCGCCTCCGCGGCGACGGCCGGGAGCTGGCCACCTTCACCCGCGTCTCGCTCGACGGCCAGGTGGCGGGCACGCCGGGGTACATGGCGCCGGAACAGGTCCAGGGGCTGGAGATCGACGGTCGCACCGACCAGTTCGCGCTCGGCGTGCTCGTGGCCGAGATGGCGCTCGGCGTGAATCCGTTCGGGGCGCCGACCCTGGCCGCGTCGATCGCCAAAGCGCTCGCGGCCGACGGCCTGCCGCCGACGGTCGCCCCGGAGTCGCTGGGCGCCGACCTGGCCGAGTTCGTCGATCGCTGCACGAGGCAGCGGCCCATCGACAGATACCCGACGTCCGGCGCCGTCGTCGCGGCGCTGGATGCCATCGCGCGCGGCGACGCGCTTCCCGGGCAGGCGCGCGCGGCCACCGGCGTCCGCCTGGCGGCGATCGAGGCGCGTCATCCCGAGACCGGCCGGCGTCCCCCGCTCTGGTGGTGGCGTTTCCACCAGGCCGCGGCCGCGGCCGTGGACTGGATGATGATCGCGCCCGCCTGGATCGTCCACCGCGGCGTGCCGCACGGGCTGGCGTGGTTCCTCGGCTGCCTGGCAGCGACGATCGTCGCCGCCAACGTGCGACTCCACCTGCGCTTCTCCGCGGTCGTCCTGCCGCAGCACCTGGCCGAGCAGCGCGCGAGGACGCGGGGGTGGGTCGCCGTGGCCGACTGGGCCCTGGTCGCGCTCTGGGGCTACGCCGGCGCCGCGCTCGTGGACGGTCGGCCCGAATGGGCCGTCGTCTTCTTCGCGTTCGCCGTCGGGTCGGCGCTGGCCGTTGGCCTCATCGAGCCTGCGACCGCGCGCGCGGCGTTCGGGCCGCCCGCGGAGCAGGCGGCGAGGGCGTCGGACACGAGCGGCAGAACGACGCCATCGGACAGGTGAGGCACGCGGGCTTCCTCGCGGTGCAGTGCATGGCGCCGAAGTCCATCAGGGCCTGGTTGAAGTCGAAGACGCGCACGCGGGGCACGAGCGCTTCCGCGACGGCCCACAGGTGCTTCGTCGTCGCGTGTCCCTTGGGATCGCCGTCGCCGACGAACACCCTGAACAGCACGCGGGCGACGTTGGTGTCGAGAATCGCGGCCCGCTTCCTGAACGCGAAGCTGAGGATGGCGCCGGCCGTGTACTCGCCGATGCCCTTGAAGGACAGGAGCGTCTCGCGGTCCGACGGGAGCGCGCCGCCGTAGGTCGCCACCGCTTCGCGCGCGATCGAGTGGAGGCGCTTGGGCCGGATGTTGTAGCCGAGCGGCCGCCACGTGGCGCTGACGTCCTCGCCGTCGGCCGCCGCCAGGGCTGCGAGCGACGGGTACTTCGAGAGCCACTCGTGGTACTTGGGCAGCACGCGGTCCACCTGCGTCTGCTGCAGCATGACCTCGCTGACGAGAATGTGATACGGGTCGTCGGTCGTGCGCCACGGCAGGTCGCGGCCGTGCCTGTCGTACCAGCGCAGGAGCACGCGCCGGAACCGGGCGCGCGCGGGGGGCGGGGGCAGGACGGGTTTTCGAGCGCGGGTCCCCCGCGGGCGGGCCATAATTCCCTGAGTGACCGGGAAACTGTACACGAAGACCGGCGACGACGGGACGACGAGCCTCTTCGATGGCACCCGCGTGTCGAAGGCCGATCCGCGCGTCGTCGCCTACGGCACGGTGGACGAGTTGAACGCCGTCCTCGGCGCCGCCATCGCGGCGGGGCTCGACGACGACCTCGCGTCCGCTGTCGCGGGCATCCAGCGCGATCTGTTCGCCCTCTGCGCCCGCTTGGCCGACCCCTCGCACCGGATCTCGTCGCGCGTGCAGAAGGTGGTCGTGGACGAGGGCGCCGTGTCGCGCCTCGAACGGCACATCGATGCGCTCGAGGAGACCCTGCCGCCGCTGCGCCACTTCATCCTGGCGGGGGGCAGCCCGGCGGGGGCGTCGCTTCACGTCGCCAGAACCGTGTGCCGGCGGGCCGAGGTGGAGACGTGCCGGATGGGCGACGGCGCCGTCGAGCCGGTGGTGCTCACCTACCTCAACCGGCTGTCGGATCTCCTGTTCGTGATGGCCCGCGCGGCCAACCACCGCGCCGGCGTGCCAGAGCAGATCTGGTGACAGAGGCCGCCGACCTCGGGGCGGCCTACGCCCACTGCGAGGCCCTGGCCCGCTCGCACTACGAGAACTTCCCGGTGGCGTCGCGCCTGGTGCCGGCGGCGCTCCGCCGGCACGTCGCCGCGGTCTACGCCTTCGCGCGGACCGCCGACGACTTCGCCGACGAGGACGGGCACTCCACGCGCGAGCGGCTGCGCCTCCTCGACGAGTGGCTCGAGCGCCTCCACGCGGCCGTCGGCGCCGGGGAGGCGGCCGCCCCGCCCCTGGTCCCGCGCGAGCCGGCCTGGCCCGATCCCGTGGCCGAGGGGCACGACGAGATCTTCCTGGCCCTTGGCCATACCATCCGCGACCGGCGCCTGCCCGTCTACCCGTTCGAGGCGTTGCTCTCGGCCTTCCGCCAGGACGTCGTCGTGACGCGTTACGGGACGTGGGCCGAGGTGGACGACTACTGCCGGCGATCGGCGAACCCGGTGGGGCGGATCGTGCTGCGGCTCTTCGGTCACGACGACCGGCGGCTGGACGCCTGGTCCGACGCCATCTGCACGGCCCTCCAGCTCACGAACTTCTGGCAGGACTTCGCCATCGACTGGCGCCGGGGCCGCCTCTACGTGCCCGAGGAGGTGTGGACCGCGGCCGGTGCCGTCCCGGAACAACTCGAGCCCCACATGTCGGCGCTGCCGCGCGAGTGGCAGGCAGCCCTCGCCCTCTGCGGGGCGCGGACGCGGGAGCTCTTCGATCTGGGACGTCCGCTGCTGGATCACCTCCGCGGCCGGCTGAAGATCGAGATCGCGGCGACGTGGCACGGCGGACGGCGGCTCCTGGAGCTCCTCGAGCAGGGCCGCTTCGACCCGGTGGCCCACCGGCCCACCCTGGGCGCGGTCGACGCGCTGGTGGTAGGGTGGAGGGCGCTCACGTGAGTCGCGACACTTCCTTCTACTACTCGTTCCTCGTGCTGCCTGCCGACCGGCGGGGCGCCATCGTGACGGTGTGGGACGTGTGCCGCGCCATCGACGACGCGGTGGACGAGGCGCCGAACGCCGACGCGGGCCGGGTCGCGCTCGCATTCTGGCGCGACGAGATCGCGCGGGTGTTCGACGGCGGCACGCCGGAATCGGCGCAGGGCCGCGCCCTGCAGCCCGTCGCGCGCCGTTTCGAACTGCCGCGCCGCGCGTTCGAGGATCTCGCGGACGGCGTGCAGATGGATCTCGAGCACGACAGGTACGAGACCTTCGACGACCTGCGCGAGTACTGCTGGCGGGTCGCCTCCACCGTGGGTGTCATCTGCCTCAACATCTTCGGGTGCCGTCACCCCGGCAGCCGCGACTACGCCATGCACCTGGGGCTGGCGCTGCAGCTCACCAACATCGTCCGCGACGTGCGGACCGATCTCGAACACGGCCGGATCTACCTCCCGCAGGACGAGATGCGGCGCTTCCACTGCACCGAGGCCCACCTGCGCGCCGGCGCCGTCACCGGGGAGGTGCGCGCGCTCCTGCAGCACCAGCTCGCTCGCGCACGGCAGTACTACGAGCGGGCGTCGGCGGCGCTGCCGGCCGGCGAGGCCCGGCACCTGGTGGCCGCCGAGATCATGGGTGCCATCTACTTCGGCATCCTGCGGCGCATCGAGGCCCGCGGCTACGACGTGTTCTCCGAGACCGTGCGCGTGCCCCGGCCCGAGCGCGCGTGGATCGCCGCGACCACGTGGGCCCGGACCCTCATGCGCGCCGGCGTCGAGGCGCTGGCGGCTCCCGCCCGCACGCCGTGACCCAACCCGACGCGGTCGTCATCGGAGCCGGCTGCGCCGGCCTGAGCGCCGCCTGCGCGCTGGCGGCCGCCGGCGTCCGCGTCGCCGTCGTCGAGGCGCGGCCCGTGCTGGGGGGACGGACGTTCGCCATCCGCGACAGAGTCTCGGGCGACTGGGTGGACAACGGCCAGCACGTGCTCTTCGGCGCCTACCACGAGACGCTGGCCTACCTGGCGCGCATCGGTTCCCGCGACCGCGTGCGGATCCAGGGCATGCTGGCCGCGCCGATCGTGGACCTGCAGGGGCGGGGCAGCGAGCTGAGGTGTCCCGACCTGCCGACGCCGCTCCAGCTTGTTGCGGGCGTGATGGCCTGGGACGCCCTCACGTGGCGGGAGCGCCTGTCGGTCGCGGCCATGCGCGCGGCGGTGGACCCGCGGCGACCGCCAGACCCGGCCGAGACCGTGCGCGCGTGGCTGACCCGGCACGGCCAGGCGCCCAGGCTCTGCGAACTGCTGTGGGAGCCGCTGGCGCTCGCCGCCCTCAACCAGTCGATCGACGTGGCGACCGCCACCACGTTCGCCGAGGTCGTGCGCCGGATCCTCGGGCCGGGCGCCGACGATGCCGCCATCGCGTGGCCGGCCGACTCGCTGTCGGCGGTCTTCGTCGATCCCGCCGTCGCCTACCTCCGGGCCCGAGGCGGGGAGGTCGCGGCCGGCCGGCCGGCGCGCGTGCTGGTAGCCGGCGGCCGCGCGCGCGGCGTCGCCCACGGCGAACGGATCCTGTCGCCGGCCGTCATCGTGTCTGCCGTGCCCTGGCATGCGCTCGCCGGTCTCTTCGACCCGGTCCCGGACGTGCTCGCCCCCCTGACGACGGCGGCCTCTGTCCGGCAGGGCGAAGCGATCGTGACGGCGAACCTGTGGTTCGACAGGGACGTCCTCGGCACGCCCATGGTCGGCCTGCCCGGGCGCACGTTCCAGTGGGCGTTCGACAAAGGACGGGTGACGCCCGGACGCGCGAGCCACCTGTCGCTCGTGAGCAGCGGCGCGTCGGCCATCGCGTCGATGACGAACGACGAACTGGTGCGCCTGGCGCACCGGGAGCTGGCCGGCGCCCTGCCGGCCGCCGCCTCGGCGCGCCTCGTGCGCGGGACCATCATCCGCGACCGCCGGGCCACGTTCTCCCTCGCCGCCGGCGAGCCGCCGCGGCCGCCGGCGACCACGCCGCTCCCGGGCTTCCTGCTGGCCGGCGACTGGATCGACACCGGGCTGCCGGCGACGATCGAGAGCGCCGTCGTCAGCGGGCACCGCGCCGCCGCCGCGGCGCTGGCAGTGCTCGGCGCGGATGGCGGGACGGCACGCGGCGAGCACCCATGAGCGTCCTGCTCGCGCACTACCAGGAGATCGCGCTGAAGGGCCTGAACCGCCCATGGTTCATCCGGCACCTCGCGCGAAACCTGCGCGACGCCCTCGCCGGGCTCGACGTGGGCGATGTCCGCCTGCCGATGGGCCGCATCGACGTGCCGCTCGGCGCGCACGTGGACGTCGACGCCGTCCGCGACCGGGTGCGCCGTGTGTTCGGCATCGCGAACTTCGCGATCGCCCATCGCGTGGAACCCGATCCCGCCGCCATCGTGGACGCCGTGCTGCGCGACCTGCCGGTCGACCGCCCCGTGGAGAGCTTCCGGGTGGAAGTGCGCCGCGCGCACAAGCAGTTCCCCGTGCCGTCGCCGGACATGGAACGGGCCATCGGCGGTCCGATTCACGCGCGCACCGGATGGAAGGTCGACCTGTCGAACCCGGCCTTCACGGTGTGGGTCGAGATCGTGCCGAAGGCCGCCTACTACCACTTCGGCAAGGAGCCCGGCGCCGGTGGGCTGCCGTCGGGGACCGGCGGCCGGGTGCTGGTCCTCCTCTCGGGCGGCATCGACTCGCCGGTGGCGGCGTGGCGGATGATGCGCCGCGGCTGCCACGCCACGTTCCTGCACTTCCACGGGCATCCGTTCACGTCGCACGCGTCGATCGACAAGGCGCGCGAGCTGGTCCGCACGCTCGCGCCCTACCAGCTTGGCGCGCACCTGATGCTCGTGCCGTTCGGCGAGCTGCAGCGCCAGGTGACGCTCAGCGTGCCTGGGCCGCTCCGGGTCGTGATCTACAGGCGCCTGATGCTGCGCATCGCGGCGGCGCTGGCATCGAAGGTCCATGCGCGCGCGCTCGTCACGGGCGATTCGGTGGGGCAGGTGGCGTCCCAGACGCTGGACAACCTGGCTACCATCGGCGCCGCGACCGACAGGCTGGTCGTCCGTCCGCTCGTCGGCATGGGCAAGGAGGAGATCATGGCCGACGCGCAGCGCATCGGCACGTTTCCGATCTCGATCCTGCCCGACGAGGACTGCTGCACGCTCTTCACGCCGAGGCATCCGCTGACCCGGGCGAAGCGCGCCGAAGTGGCGCGCGCCGAAGCGGACCTGCCGATTGACGCGATGGTGGAGGCGGCGGCTGCCGCCCCCGTCGTGGAGCGCGTGGAGTGGCCGCTGGCGCCGGCCCGCGATCAGGCGACGGTGATGCCCGACGACAGGTAGACGTCCTGGATGGCGTTGAGCAGCGCCACCCCGTCCGCCACCGGCCGCTGGAACGCCTTGCGGCCCGAGATCAGGCCCATGCCGCCGGCCCGCTTGTTGATGATGGCGGTCTTCACGGCTTCCTTGAGGTCCGTCTCGCCTGCCGACGCGCCGCCCGAGCTGATGAGGCCCATGCGGCCCATGTAGCAGTTGGCCAGCTGGTACCGCGTCAGGTCGATCGGGTGGTCGGTGGTGAGCTTCGAGTAGACGGCCTTGTGGGTCTTGCCGAAGTTCAAGGCGTTGTAGCCGCCGTTGGTCTCGGGCAGCTTCTGCTTGATGATGTCGGCCTGGATCGTCACGCCCAGGTGGTTGGCCTGGCCCGTGAGGTCGGCGGCGAGATGGTAGTCGGCGTCCTTGGTCTTGAACGCCGCGTTCCGCATGTAGCACCAGAGCACCGTGAACATGCCGAGCTCGTGCGCCTCCTGGAACATCGCCGACACTTCCTGGATCTGCCGCTTGCTCTCCTCGGAGCCGAAGTAGATCGTCGCCCCGATGCCCTGTGCGCCCATGTTCCAGCACTGCTTCACGCTCGCGAAGCGGATCTGGTCGTACGAATTCGGGTACGAGAGGAACTCGTTGTGGTTGACCTTGACGATGAACGGGATCCGGTGGGCGAACTTGCGCGCCACGGTGCCCAGCACGCCGAGCGTCGAGGCCACGGCGTTGCACCCGCCCTCGATCGCCAGCTTCACGATGTTCTCGGAGTCGAAGTACGCCGGATTCGGCGCGAACGACGCGCCCGCCGAGTGCTCGATGCCCTGGTCGACGGGCAGGATCGAGACGTAGCCGGTGCCGGCGAGGCGGCCCGTGTCGAACAGCCGCTGGAGTGCGCCGAGCACGCGGGGCGAGCGATCCGAGAGCGCGAACATCCGATCGACGAAGTCTGGGCCGGGCAGGTGGAGCTGGTCTCGAGCGATCGTGCGGCACTCGTGTTGGAGCAGCGCTGCTGCGTCGTCTCCGAGCAGTCCAACGATATCAGTGGCCTTTGCTGCGGTTCCGGTCATCGCGTCCTTCGTGAAGAGAAGATGTCGTGTGTGTCCCGGAAAAGGTAACACGGTTTCCGCGCCGGCCCAGCCGCCCGCGCCGCGCCTCGCCAGCCGCTTCGGCCCCCCGCGTTTCGAGGATGTGCAGATCTGTTACGACGAGAAACCGGGCGCGAGGTCCGAACGGGTTTCAGCCGGCGTCCCTCACCACGATGGCGATGGCCGCGAACGCCAGGAGCATCTCGAGCGTCACCATCACGCCGTACAGCAACAGCGTGCGTCCGAGCGTGGCCAGGGGCCCGTCGCGGAACAGCCGACGAAGCACAAGGAACAGGTAGGGCGCCGAGAGCGCGATACCGGCCAGCGCGTCGACCTGATTCGGCAGGCGGCTCGTCGCCAGCCCGAGGAAATACCAGACGCTGTAGAAGTGGACGGCCAGCACGACGTGGCCCGCGTAGTACGCCTGGCGCTTCCGGTACACGGCCAGGGACGCGAGTGCGAAGAGCGGAACAGCGGCGTACCGGACGCTCAGATAGGCGCGCCGCAGCCGGCCGACGTAGTCGGCCAGCTCCTCCGGTGGCAGCGCCGTGGCGCCGCCGGCGCCGCGCTGGGTCTCGGCAGCGGTGCCCATGCTGATGCGCAGCGTGCCGGTGGGCGAGCGTTGCACGAGCGTCTGCAGGTTCATCGGACCGATCCCCGGGACGAACAGGGCGTGGAGGCCTGCCGCGATCAGGAAGATCCGGAAGGGGCCGATCCACGCGGCGCGCTGGCCGGTCCAGTACTCCTGGGTGAGACGTCCGGGCTGCAGGAACAGCGCCTTGACGGTGCGCCAGATCTTGCCGTCCACGTGCAGCAGCTCGTGCGTGAGCTCGTGGGCCAGGTGGGCGAGGGTGGCCGGATGGGACGCGCTCTCGTGCTGGCCGCACTGCGCGCAGTACGCGCCCGTGAGCACGGCGTGGCAGTTCGCGCAGGTGCCGCCCGTCGACATCGCGCAAGAGCATAGCCCCACGGCCCCTGTACAATCACGCCGCGTGGTGGACGCGCGAGCCCGCGGAACCGGGCAGGCGGGAGGGCGATGGGGCCTCGCGATCGCGGCCCTTGGCCTCGTCGCCGCCGTCGTCATCGTGCCCGACCTCGGCCGGGCCGGCTACTCGCCGGACGAGGAGTTCACGACGTTCGCCGTGCAGGGCATCGCCAGGGACGGCATGCCGCTCCTGCCGTCGGGCCTGTTGTACGACCGCGGGATCGGCTACTCCTACGCCGCCTGGCTGGCGACCCTGGCCATGGGCGAGGGGCTTGCCGGGCCGCGGGCCGTGAGCGCCATCGCCGCGGCGCTCGCGCTGGCCCTGATCTTCCGCGAGCTCCGGCCGTTCGCGGGCGCGCCCGCCGCCGCCGTCGCCGCGCTGCTCGCCGGGGGCTCGCTGCCCTTCTGGGTGTCGGCCACGACGGCGCGCTTCTACGCGCCGTTCCTCCTGGCGCACGTGGCGTTCCTGGCGATCGTCGCGGCGCGGGTCACGAGCTGGTCCGGGCTCGCGTGCGTGGCGTTCGCCGCGGCGTGCGCCCGCTGGACGCACGAACTCGCCTTCCTGCTCGCCGCCGTACCCGTGATCGCGGCGCTGCTCGATCGCCCCGTGCACCGGCGTGCGTGGCTCCTCGCCACGGCCGCCGCCCTCGCCGGGCTGGCGGTGGGACAGGCTGCGATCTTCGCCGTGCACGCGCTGGCGCCGCCGTCCAACGGCGACGTGATGGTGCGCCGGTTCTTCCTCTGGCAGGTCCTGAACCTGTTCGAGCGCCCGCCGCTCGACCTTCCGCGCCTGATGCCCGCCGCGGCGGCGGCCGGCATCGCCACCGTGGCCGGATTGAGCCTTCTTCGATGGCGCGGCGATCGGTGGTCGGCCGCCGCGATGCTCGTGGCGGGCACGGCGGCCGGACTCGGCCAGCTCGGACTGGGCCCGATCGCCGCGCTGGCCGTCCTCGTCCTGGCGCCGCCCCGCGTGGGCCGGATCGTGGCGGCGACGGCGCTCGCCGTGCTGGCGGCGTCGCTCGCGTTCTGGACGATCGTGCTCGCGGGCGCCGGATTCCCGCCGGGCGCGGCGCTCGCGCGGCTGGCCGCCTCGGCGTTCGTCTACCCGCTGGACATGTTCACGCACCTGGCGACGCGGTCGCCCTGGCTCGCCTCCGCCGCGATCGCTGCGCTCGTGTGCCGCGCCCGCGGACTCGGCGGCGACTGGACGTCGCGCGAACGCGCCCTGCACGCTCTCTGGCTCGGTTGGGTGCTCTGGTTCGGCGTGATCGAGTCCGGCATCACCGTCCGGTACCTGCTCTTCCCCGTGGTGTTCATGTCCATGGCGATTGCCGTCGATCTCGGCGCGATTGCCCGCGCCTGGCCCGGGCGCCTGGCGGCCGTCGCCGCCGCCGGCGCGCTGGCGTGCGCCGCGATCATCGTGGAGTCGTGGCGCGGGCCAGTCGGAGGCGAGGCGCGCGCGGCAGCGGCCCGGCCGACGTTCGACCCGGCCGCCGTGGCCGGCGTCATCGGGCCCGGCGACCTCGTCGCGTCGGACGACGAACTGGGTGGCGTGCTGGTGGCGGGCCGTCTCGACGCCTGGCTCGTGCTCGACGACTTCTTCAGGGAGCGTTTCGTGGTGATGCGCGGCGGCGAGCCGACGGGCACCTACACGGGGGTCCCTGCCGAATCCTCCCTGACACCGCTCTTCGAGCACGCGCGCCGGACGGACCGCCGCCTGGTCGTCGTGGACGTCCTGAGGGACGTGCCGGGATTCGGCCCCACGCGCGCGGTCCTCCCGCGCCAGCTCGCTCGTGAGGGCCTCCGCGGCCAGATCCTGGCCGAGGCGGACGGCGTGCGCGTGGTGCAGATCGTCCCCGGCGCCGAAGAAGGCTTCGCCCGCCTGGACGACGTCGGGCCGGGGATCCGGATCGCCGGCGCCGGCGCGCGTCCGCGCTATTGATTCGGCGGGGCGTGGACACTAGCATCGCCTCCACATCAGGGAGGCGGTCATGAAGCACCTCGTCTCGGTCATCGTCGTGTGCGGCGCGCTCGGGCTCGGGGCCATCGGCCTCGTCACGGGCCGCGCCCAACAGCAGCCCCCGCCGCCGACGCCGCGTCCCGCCGCACCGGCCCCGTCGGCCGATCCCTACGCCAACAACGCCGCGCCGGGCGCCTCGGAGTTCCCGCTTGCCGCGCCGGCGGGCGCGGACAGCCGCGCGAGGGACACCGCGCCGGCAGGCGCGGCCAACTCGGGACGCTTCGACCCCGCCACCTGGAAGTACGGCAGCGCGTTCGCGCCGCCCGCCGGCGCCAAGATCTGGAACCCCGTGAAGGTGAAGATGCAGGCCGGCGGGAAGGTCACGGGCGGCACGCTGTTCGGGGCGACCGACCCGAGCACGTACTGCGCGATGGCCAACGCCGGCTACGACTTCATCTGGACCGAGATGCAGCACGGGCAGCGCGACTGGGACGACGCGGCCCGGATGTGGCGCACGTGCCCGCAGGCCAAGGCCGTGCCGGGCGTCCGCATCGCCTACACCGACGAGCGTGAGATCCAGCACGCGCTCGACGCGGGCGCCCTCGTGCTGGTCGTGCCCACGGTGGACACGCCGGAGGAGGCCCAGGAGGTCGTGAACTGGGCCTACTTCCCGCCGCTCGGCCGCCGGAGCAACGGCGGCGGCCAGGCGTTCGATGCCGCGATGTGGGGCGGCGTGCCTGGCGGGTATCGCGCCACGATCAACGACAACCTCGTGCTGATCCTGATGATCGAGACGCTCGAGGGGCTGAAGAACGCCGAGGCCATCGCGAAGACCAAGGGTGTGTCGGCCGTATTCGCCGCCAGCGGCGATCTCGGCAACTTCACGGGCTACCGCCAGGGCCAGCCGGACTACGAGCGCGCGATCAACATCGTGCACGACGCGGCGCTGGCCGCCGGCGTCCGCCTGTGCGGGCCGTTCGCGTGGCGGGACCGCCCAGACTTCACGTGCTTCCAGGCCGGGAGCGAGACGGCCGCGATCGCCCGGGGCGCGGCCGCCGAACTCGGCGCGTTGGCCAACACGCAGGGCAAGCCCGAGGTCGGGCCGTTCGCCGTCAGGCCCCGGTGAGGTCCGCCGTGCCCGGTGCGCGAGCCAGGTAGTCGCGCAGGGAGTCGCGCGTGCTCGGGAACGCCAGGTCGTTCCACGGCAGTCCGTCCGGGTCGAACGCGCGGATCTCGGAGCTCTCGTCGTCGATGTCCAGCGTCCCCGCCGTCCACACCGCGCTGTACACGATGATCACGGCCGTCGTGCCGGGATAGGAGTAGATGCCGACGAGCCCGTCGATCTCCACGTCGATGCCGGCCTCCTCGCGCGCCTCCCGCAGGGCGGCCGATCGCACCTCCTCGCCGCGGTCGACGTAGCCGCCGGGGAACACCCAGCGGCCGTAGCCGGGATCAATCGCCCGCCTGGTGAGGACGAGGCGCCCGTCGGGCATCCGGATGATCGTGCCGACGGCGAGCTTCGGATCGAGATAGAAGACGAACCCGCAGGTGGCGCCCGTGCAGACGAGGCGCATCGGCTCGCCCGTCTTCAGCACGCGCGGCTCGAGCGGCGCCGCGCACACCGGGCAGAACCGGAATTGCGCCACCGCGTCCTCCTCCGCTACGGCCGTCCGGCCGCGGCCGCTTCCTTGCCCCGCGCCAGGTAGATGTCGCGTGCCTCCTTGAACTGGCCGAGGACGTGCGCCTTCTCCTGGTCGCTCCGCCAGCCCGGATCCGCCGACGCCATCTCGGTGAGCTTGTCGATCCAGCGGACGAAGTAGCTGGCCGACGCCTGGCTCCTGATGGGCTGCGATCCGACCGTCACGTAGATGGGGTTGGTGACGGCCTGCGGCCGCGTGTTCTCCACCGGGAACGTCGCCGGCGCGCCGATGGCGCGCAGCGAGTACCAGCCGCTCTCCTTCACGTCCACAGGCAGTTCGAAGGCCGCCGACCGCTTGTCCCCCGTGAGCGGAATCGTGTGGATCACCTTGCCGTTCGACACGAGCTCGAACCGGTCGAGGCCGACGATCGAGTGCAGGGCGCCGCGGAACGTGATCCGCCCGCCCGCCGCCGGCAGGGCGATCTCCTCGCCCATGTTGGCGGCGTTGGCCGTGAACTCGAGCAGCGGGCCGTTGGTGACGAACCCCTTCCCGGCGAGCAGCGCCTTCATCCAGGTGTCCCAGTTCAGGGGCTGATCGCCGATGAGGAAGTACCCGCGGGAGGTGCCCACGAGCTCCACCCGGTGCAGGCTCGAGATCGAGTCCTCGCCGCCCGTCACGGGGATACGGAAGCCGTTGTTGAGCGCGTGATACCAGACGGTCAGCACCGCGTCGCCCGCGCTCTGCGACCAGAGCTCGTGGTAGCTGACGGCGCCGAGCGCCACGTCCACCGGGAAGCCCTTGGCCGTGCCCAGGCTTCCGTCGAGCGGGTCCGCGTTGCCGGCGAACGGGTGGACGTAGGCGCCGATGCCGCCCTGTTCCTTCGCGTAGCGGAAGATGTCCGTGTTCGACGGATACAGGCTGCCGATGCCCGTGCCCTCGTAGCCGGTCACGAACGGCGAGATGAGGTGCTCGGTGAGGTTGAAGAGCGAGATGTGGCCGTAGAACGGCGGCCGGTACTCCTGGCCCACGTGCATCACGTAGTCGCCCTTCGACAGCGGGTGGAGCTTCTGGCCCGGCGTGTAGTGCTGCACGTCCAGGACGCGGTTGTCCTTGTTGGCGATCTGCAGGCTGGTCATGCCCATGTCCTCGGCGCGGGCCATCATCAGCATGTTCTCGGGCGTGTTGTGCAGGTTGCCGGCGTAGTTCATGTGCACGTGGTTGCTGCCCGAGCGCCACCCGCGCGCGGCGAAGTCCACCATGCGCTTCATCCGGACGACGACGTCGGTCGTCGAGCCCGGCGTCACGTCGATGGTCGTCGTCGCCAGCTCGTACTCGAATCCCTTCGTGGCCTCGATCGTGAAGCGGCCCACCGGCACCCGGGCGACGTAGTGGCCGGGCGTGTGGAACAGGTGACGGTTCAGCGGGCCGAAGCGCTCGTAGGAGTCGGAGGGCGTGTACGGCTTGCCGTCCGATGCGGTCTGGTAGACGCGCGCGGCCGTCTCGTGCCCGGTCGCGTCGTCCACGACGCGGACCGACACGGTGCCCATGGGCCTGGAGTAGCGGCGTTCGGAAATCCGGACGATCTGCTGGCCCCCGCCCCAGGACTTCATCAGCTTGAGCTGGGGGAGGCCCTCCTCGTTCGAGATGTAGGCCACCCACTCCCCGTCCGGCGACCAGCGGGGCAGGAAGTGGTCGTGCTCGCCGAACGTCATCTTGTAGGGCTCGCCGCCGACGGTGGGCAGCACGAAGAGCTCGGTGTACTGACCGCCGAGATGCGAGGCGTAGATCATGCGCTTGCCGTCCGGCGACCACTGCGGCCGCGTCCGGTAGAGCGTCTCCTCCTTGTGGATCAGCCTCGCGCGCGGCGTGGCCATCACGTTGGGCTCGACCGGCACGCGCCAGATGCCGCCGGAGCCGAGCGGGATGTCGCGGTTCGACACGAGCAGGAGCTCGCGGCCGTCGGGCGACCAGGACGGCGAGAGGTGCACGTCCACGTCCCCGAAGTAGAGGCGATCGCGGCCGAACGAGTGGTCGGTCGTGATCTGGACGCTCTTGCCCGGCTTGCCGTCCACGACGTCCATCACGAACACGTTGAAGTAGCCGTTCGGCGCCGTCGAGACGTACGCCAGGCGCCGGCCGTCGGGCGACCAGGCCGGTTCGTGGTTGACGTAGGGGCCGGTCGTGAGCGCGACCGACGTCCCCGTCGCCACGTTCAACAGGCGCAGGTTGATGCTCTTGCCGTCGTCGTCGGCGGTGTAGGCCAGCCACTTGCCGTCCGGCGAGTACTCCGGCATCGACAGGTACTCGGTGGGCGAGTAGACCAGCTCGCGGGCCACTGTCCCGCCGACGTCGACGGTCCAGATCGAGCCGTCCATGGCGAACACGATCCGCTTTCCGTCGGGCGACCACGACGGCCACCACGGCGTGCTGCTCGCCGCCGGCGCGAAGTAGTAGTTGTACATGTAGTTGCCGCCGGTTTTGGCGTTCGGATAGACCTGGGCCCTGGCATCGCTCACGACGATGGCGGCCACGAGCGCGACGGCGAGTCCCAGCTGACGCACGAATGCTTTCACGGCAACCTCCACGGACGAACGCGCGAGAGTCTACACCCGATCGCCCGCGAACCCGGGTGGACACGCCGTCGCGAGTCTGTTGTACTTGGAGACATGTCGATCCTGAAGGTCTCGCGCATGGGGCACCCGGTGCTGCGAAAGCGGGCGAGGCCGCTCGAGCGGTCCGAGATCACGGACCCCCGGTTCCAGAAGTTCCTGGACGACATGATCACGACCATGCACGAGTACAACGGGGTGGGCCTGGCCGGCCCGCAGGTCCACGAGGGCCTCCGGGTGTTCGTGGCGATGCTGGCGTCGGGGGACGACGCCGAGGCGAGCGTCCTCATCAACCCCGTCATCACGCCGGTCGGCAGCGAGATCGTGGAGGGCTGGGAAGGCTGCCTCAGCATTCCCGAGATTCGGGGCCTGGTGCCGCGCACCCGCACCATCACCGTCAAGGCGTTGGACCGCAAGGGCCGGACGGTCGAGATCGAGGCCGAGGACTTCCCGGCGCGGGTCATCCAGCACGAGACCGACCACCTCGACGGCGTCCTGTTCCTGGACAGGATGACGTCGCTCGGCTCGCTCACCTACCTCGACGAGTACGCGCGCTACCACGCCAAGGACGACGACGAGTAGCGCGATGGCGCCGTCCCGCCGATGGATCCTGGCTGTGGCCGTGCTGGCGTCGGCCGCGGCCCTGGGCTGGCGCTGGGCGTCGCCCGATGCGCCTCTGCCCTTCGAGGCCGCCGTCCCGGCCCCCACCTGGAGGTCGGACGGACCGGCGGTGCTCATCGACAACGCGCACTGGAACGGCGGGACGGCCGAGGGACGGCTCGCGGCGTTCGCCGGGCTCCTGACGGCCGATGGCTATCGCGTCCTTCCCGGCGCCAACGCCACGCGTGCCGAGACGCTCGCCGACGCCAGGGTCGGCGTCGTGGTCAACCCGCTGGGCGTCGTCGGCACGGTGCGCCGCTGGGGCGCGGAGATCGGGGCCGGCGGCTGGCCGGCCTTCGACGACGACGGGCTGATGTCCCAGGAGATCGAGACCACCGCCCAGTGGGTCGAGAACGGCGGCTCGCTCCTCCTCGCCGTCGACCCCGCCCCGTACGCGCGCGGTGCCCGCGGACTGGCCGAACGGCTGGGCGTCGGGCTCCACGATCGGCTGGTCGTGGACGTCGGTCACTCCGACGGACCGGACCCGTCCCGCCTGGTGTTCTCGCGGGAGAACGGCCTCATCGGCGTCCACCCGATCCTGGATGGGTGGCCCGGCGCCCCGCCCGTCAACCGGGTCGTCGTGTTCGGCGGGCTGGCCATGGCGCCGCCGCCGGACGCGACGATCCTGCTGCGCCTCAGCCCGTCGGCGGCCGAGGTCGCGCACCCCGGCGATCCGCCGACCGCCGGCCGCCGGGCCCAGGGGCTGGCCATGGCCGTGGCGCTCGAGCGGGGGCGGGGCCGCGTGGTCCTGATCGGCGACACCGAGCTCCTCACCATCGAGCGGCAGAAGGGCGTGCGGCCCACCGGCCTGTCGTGGCCGGACGCCAACAACGAGCGGTTCGTGAGGTACGTGATGCGCTGGCTGTCGCGGAGGGACGCCCGATGACCGCGCGCCCGGCCGTGGCGCCGGCGCGCCCGCCGTCCCGATGACGCCCTGGCTCGCGCACGCCTACACCGCGTCCGGCGCGATCATGGCGCTCGTGGCCGTCCTGGCCGTGGACGCCGGCGACCTGCGCGCGGCGTACCTGTGGCTGGCGGGCGCGGTCGCGATCGACGCCACCGACGGCGTGCTCGCGCGCGCCCTGGCCGTCAAGACGCGGCTGCCGTGGTTCGACGGCGCCGGGCTCGACAACCTCGTGGACTACCTGACCTACGTGTTCGTCCCGGCGCTCATCGTCGTGAAGACGGACCTCGTCCCGTCTCCCGTCGCCGTGCCCGTGGCGGCCGCGATGCTCCTGTCGAGCGGGTACGGGTTCAGCCGGACCGACGCGAAGGTGGCGAGCACCGACCACTTCTTCACCGGGTTTCCGTCGTACTGGAACATCGTCTGCCTGTACCTCCACCTCTTCGGCCTGCCGCCCGCGGTCAATGCCGCCGTCCTGGCCGTCCTCGCCGTGCTGGTCTTCGTGCCCGTGCGCTACGTCTACCCGTCGCGGACCGTGACCTGGCGCGCCGCCACGCTCGCCCTGTCCGCGTGGTGGGCCTGCTGCCTCCTCGTGGCCATGTGGCGGCTGCCGGACACCGGCGGGCCCTGGGCCTGGCTGTCGCTCGTCTTCCCCGTGTACTACGTCGCGTTGTCGTTGGTGCTGAGCGCCCGGGACCGCGCCGTCCGGTAAGATGCCGGCATGAGCGACGAGCCCGTCCTGATCTTCGGCAAGGACACGTGACCGCACACGACCGACGCCCGTGAGGCGTACGGAGCGCGCGGGGCCGTGACCTACGTGAACGTGAAGAAGGACGCGGAGGGCCTGGCGCGGATGCTCGGCTACTCGAACGGACGCCGCGCGGTGCCCGTGATCGTCGACGGCGGGAAGGTCACGATCGGCTACGGAGGCACGTGAGGCGTCTGAGTGCTCCGCCGGTCCGGCGGAGAGGCGGCCGCGTCGCGGGGCGAGAGTGACGGTCGTTCCCATCCATGCCGGCAACCCCGGCCCCATGACCGGATCCGGCAACTGGACCTACCTGCTGCCCGGCGCCCGTCCCGTCCTCGTGGACGCCGGTGTCGGCCGTGCCGAGCATCTCGACGCACTCGCCGCCCAGGTGCCGGGCGGACCCGACCGCGTCCTGGTGACCCACGCGCATCCCGACCACGCGTCCGGCGCCCCCGCGCTCGCCCGCCGGTTTCCGGCCGCACGCTTCCTGAAGTGGCCCTGGCCGGAGCGGGACCCCGCGGCGGTGGCCTGGGCGGCGCTGGCCGCCGGGGAGGTCGTCGAGACGGACCAGGGTCCGCTGACCGTCGTCCACACGCCCGGCCACTCGCCTGATCACGTCGTCCTTTGGCACCGCGATTCCGGGACGGCCTTCACGGGCGACCTCCTGGTCGCCGGCAGCACCGTCGTGATTCCCGCGTCCAGGGGGGGCCGCCTGTCGGACTACCTCCGGTCGCTCGCGACGGTCGCGTCTCTGGAGCTTCGGCGCGCGCTGCCGGCCCACGGTCCGCCCATCGAGGATCCGGCGGCGCTCATCGCCTCGTACGTCACGCACCGGCAGTTCCGCGAGCGCCAGGTGGTGGACGCGCTCCGCGCCGGCGTCGGTGATCCCGCCGTCATCGCCGCCGGCCTCTACGACGGCCTCGACCCGGCGCTACGGCCGATGGCCGAGGAGAGCGTGCTGGCGCACCTCGTCAAGCTCGCCGACGAGGGACGCGCCGTCGTCGACGGCGACACGTGGCGCCTGGTCGGGTGACCTGCGCGTGGCAAGTGGTACAGTGGCCCCCTGAGAACGCCATGGACAAGATCTTCGACTACATCAACGTCAACCGCGACCGCTACGTCGAGCAGCTGAAGGGCTTCCTGGCCATCCCGAGCATCTCGGCGCTGCCGGCTCATGCCGCGGACGTCCGCCGGTGCGCCGAGTGGACGGCCGCCGAGCTGACCCGCATCGGGATGCAGGGCGCCAGGCTGGTCGAGACGCCCGGGCACCCGGTCGTGTACGCCGAGTGGCTCGGCGCCGCCGGGGCGCCGACCATCCTCTTCTACGGCCATTACGACGTCCAGCCCGTGGACCCGGTCGAGCTGTGGACCTCGCCTCCGTTCGAGGCCACCGTGCGCGACGGGGAACTCTACGCGCGCGGCGCCGTGGACGACAAGGGCCAGGTGTTCATGCACATGAAGGCCATCGAGGCCCACCTGTCGCAGACCGGCTCGCTGCCCGTGAACATCAAGGTGGTGCTCGAAGGCGAAGAGGAGGTCGGGAGCGCCAACCTCGACGAGTTCATCCGCGCCAACAAGGCCATGCTCGGGGCCGACGTCGTCGTGATCAGCGACTCGCCGATGTTCGACAGGGACGTCCCGTCCATCTGCTACGGGCTGCGCGGGCTCGCGTACTACCAGATCGACGTGCGCGGCACGAAGTCCGACCTGCATTCCGGCTCGTTCGGCGGAGCGGTGGTCAACCCGGCGATGGCGCTGGCACAGGCCCTCACCCAGATGAAGGACAAGAGCGGGCGCATCAGGATCCCGGGCTTCTACGACGACGTCGTGCCCCTCCGGGACGAGGAGCGGCAGGAATTCGCGAAGCTGCCGTTCAACGAGAAGCGGTACCGGATGGAGCTCGGTGCGCCGAAGCTGTTCGGCGAATCCGGGTACACCACCCTCGAGCGCGTGTGGGCGCGTCCCACCTTCGAAGTGAACGGTCTGCTCTCGGGCTTCACGGGCGACGGCGCCAAGACGGTGATTCCGGCCGTCGCGATGGCGAAGGTGAGCATGCGCCTCGTCCCCAACCAGGACCCGACGAAGATCGGCGACCTGTTCGAGGCGTACGTGAAGCAGGTGATGTCCAAGGCCGTGACCTTCACGCTCACGCGCATGCACGGCGGCAAGCCCTGGATGACGGCGTTCGACAACCAGTACGTGCAGGCCGCGGGCCGCGCCATCGAACGCGGCTTCGGCAAGACGCCCGTCTTCAACAGGGAGGGCGGGTCGATTCCGGTGGTGGCGACCTTCCAGGAGGAGCTGGGCCTGCCGTGCGTCCTCTTCGGCGTCGGCCTGCCGGACGAGAACGCCCACGCCCCCGACGAGAAAATCGATCTCGGCAACTTCCACAACGGCGTGATCGCCTCGGCGGCGTTGTACGAGGAGATCGGGCGCCTGCGCTGAGATGGAGCAGGCGCTCGCCGCGCTCGCGGCGTTCTACGGCCCGATCGCGGCCCCGCCGCGCGAGCCGTTCGCCTACTTCGTCTGGGACGTGGTGTCCGCGCGCACGCTCGACGCGCGCCGGGACCGCGCGTGGCTGGCCATCCGGCGGATACCGGCGCTCACGCCGGATGCGATGTTCCGCGCGCCGAAGGCGGAGCTGAAGGCGGCCCTGGAGCCGCTGGGTGACGTGGACGCGCGTCTCGACGCGCTGCGGGAGGGCAGCGGCCACTTCCGCCGCCATCGGGATCTGCCGGACGTGGCGGCCAGGAGCCTCGCCGGCCTGGCGCGCGCCCTCCGCGACGTGCCCCATCTGTCGGCGGGCGCGAAGGCGACCGCGCCGCTCCTCCTGGCCGGCCGGCCGGTGGCCGCACTCGACGAGAGCGCAGCCCGCGTGCTGGTCCGATGGCTGGGCCTGGCCGCGGGCAGCGAGCGCCGGAGGAGGCGGACCGCGCGGGCCGCGCTGGCGGCGTCGGTCGGCCGAGACACCGACGCCCTTTCGCGGGCCGTGACGCTGCTCGTGCACCACGCCCGCCATGCCTGCCTGGCCCAGGCGCCGCACTGCGGCGTGTGCCCGCTCAGGACCGGGTGCGCGCACGCCGGCCGCGCCGCCGCCGTCAGTTGAGCGAGGCGACGCGCCGCCGCAGCGTCTTCACGTGGTCCCAGACCTGCGCGGTCTCCTCGCGCTCCTCCTCGCCCTTGTCCGTGAGCGTCAGAAGGCGGAGGTACTCTTCGAGATCGCGAAGCGCGGCCGCGTAGTCGTGCAGGTGGTAGGACAGCAGCCCGCGGTCGCGCAGTTCCGACAGCGACGACGGCGTGAGCGTGAGCAGGGCCTCGCTGACCGCCCGGGCCTGTGGAAACGAGCGGCTCTGGACGTACAGCCGCTTCAGGTTCACCAGCATCCGCACGAACACCTGGCGTCGCGTCGCACGCGAGAGCAGGTCGGGCGAGAAGGACATCGAGTCGTCGTGCCTGGCGAGCAGGCCCCGGCAGTCCTGCTCGGTCAGGATCGCGCCCTCGTTGAACGGATCCACGATCAGGCCCGCGTCCTTCGCCGGATCCGGCCCGGCGGCGTCCTTCACTCGCACCAGGAAGTGCCCGGGGAAGTTGATGCCCTCGGCGCGCAGACCCGCGCGCCTGGCCACGTCCATGTAGATGACCGACAGCGTGATGGGGATGCCCGTGCGGCGGTCGAGCACCTGGTTGAGACAGCTGTTCCTGACATCGGCGTAGCGGTCCCGGTTCCCCTGGAATCCCTGCTCGCCGAACAGATACGCGTTCACGGCCTCGACCCTGGCGTGCAGGGGGCCCTCGGCGCCAGCGCCCGCGGCGACCTTCGCCAGCGCGGCGGCCCCGAGCTCCTCCATCCGCGCCAGGTACGGCGGCGGCTCGAGCCGCGGGTACTCGATGCCGGCGATCACGAGCGCGCCCGGGGCGAGGTCCGGGGCCGGCCGGGCGTCGGCATCGTCGAGCGCGCGGGCGATCGACTGCCCGGAAGGCCAGATCATGCCGGCACGCACAGGCGGTCGAGTGCCTCGAGCGGGAGACCGTCCAGGCTTTCGACCACGAGCTCCGCATGGGCGGCGAGGGCCTCGGCGGGATAGGAGGTGGTGACGGCGACGGTCCGAAGGCCGGCCGCGCGCGCCGACTCCAGGCCCCAGCGGGAGTCCTCGATGGCCACGGTGCGGCTGGCGTCGAGGGCGTATCCGACGGCGCGCTCGATGCGCGCGAAGGCTTCGAGGTACGGATCCGGTGCGGGCTTCGACGCCGCGGTCTGGTCGGCGCCCACCACGGCCGTGAACAGGTCGCGAAGGCCGGCCCGGACCAGGACGTCGTCGATCTCGTGCGTCTGCGCACCGGACGCCACCGCGATCGGCACCCGCGCGGCCGCGGCCCGGATGAACGCCTCGGCGCCCGGATACACGAGGTGCCCGGCGGCGGCCAGGGCCTCGTAGCGACGGCCCTTGTCCGCCACCAGGCGCTCGATGGTGGCGGCGTCGAACGGATGCCCCTGATCCTGGCCGAGGTGCCGGAAGACGCCGTGGTCGTCGAAGCCCAGGTAGTCGGCGTAGTAGGCCTCGTCCGTCAGCGTGACCGCCGTTGTCTGGAGCGCGTCCTGGAACGCCCGCATGTGCAGCCGCTCGCTGTCGGCGATCACGCCGTCGAAGTCGAAGATGACGGCCTGCAACGTGCTCATCGGCCTGGCGCCAGCGCGTCCGCGGCCCGGAGGCGCTCGCCGGCGCGAATCGGCACCTTCAGCCGGTTCTCGGCCGGGGGAAACGGACAGTCGTAGTCGGAGTTGTAGTAGCAGTAGGGGTGGTAGGCGTTGTTGAAGTCCACCACGTAGACGCCGCTCGTCTGGGGATCGATGTCCATGTAGCGGCCGGCCTGGTAGGTCTCGGTGCCGCTCGTCAGATCGCTGAACGGCACGAACAGGCGGGAGACCGTCTGTCCGGCCTCCGAGAACGCCGTCAGCTTCTGCGGCTGTCCCTTCAGCGTGAACTCCAGGAACCCGACGCGCTCCATGTCGCGCAGCTTGCCCGTGGACGTCGGCATGACCAGGCGCGTCCGCTCGTCGAGCAGGCGCAGCGTGGCCGGCGCGGCATACGCGGGGTCGATGTCGAAATAGCTGATGGGCAGGAACTTCGCCTGGTCCGCGGGCTTGATCGGCGAGTCGCTGGACCCGCTGGCGAAGAACTCGTCCTTCCGGGCGCGCTCGGCGGCAATCCGGCGCGCGTACGCGACGTCCGGCGGCTCCTGCGTGCACGCCGCGAGGCCCGCCAGCCCGGCCACCACGACGAGCACGAGCGCCTTCTTCACACCACTCACGCTTTCAGTGTACTCGTCCCGGCCGGCCCGTGGCGCGTCACGCGAACGGATAGCCGCCCTTCGCGACGACCTCGTCGGCGATCTGCCGGCGCAGGGCGACGACGTTCACGGGCGTCACCTTCAGGAGCCGGCGCAGCGCCGCCAGGTGCGTCCGGAGCGTGTCGCCGTCGGCGAGCGCCGCCAGCGCCGATCGCGCCGCCAGCTCGATCCTTCCCGCGGCGTCATGGGCGACGACGGAGGCCGCGGCGTGGTGCAGCGAGGCCTGATCCCCGCCCTGCGCGGCGCGCGCGCGCAGGACCGCGCTCTCGGCGGCGTAGGTGTCGGCCACGATGTCGGCCAGGAGCGACAGCACCTCCTGTTCGTGCTGGAGCGCGTCGCCGTGCCGCTCCATGGCCACGCCGGCCACGAGCAGAGCCACTTTCTTGAACGCGCCCGTCGCCCGGTGCTCGGCGGCCAGCGGCGCCTCGTCGGCCTCGGGCGTCGAAGGCGGCGCCATGATCTCGTCGCCGAGCGCGCGCGCGGCCGCGACGAGCGGCAGGTCGCCCCGCGTCGCCTTCTTCATCAGGAGGCCCGGAATCAGCAGCCGGTTGATCTCGTTGGTGCCCTCGAAGATGCGGTTGACCCGTGCGTCGCGGTAGCGGCGCTCGGCGGGGTAGTCCGCGACGAAGCCGTTCCCGCCGAAGATCTGGACCGACTCGTCCACGATGTAGTCCAGGACCTCGCTGCCGTACACCTTCGCGATGGAGGCTTCCACCGCGAATTCCTCGAGCGCGTGCAGCACCGCGCCCGGTGCGTGCCCGGCCGCCGCCACGGCCTCGTCGACGAGGCCGGCCGTGCGGAACATCAGGCTCTCGAGGGCGTACTGCCGGGCCGTCATCTCGCCCAGCTTGTGGCGGATGGCGCCGAAGGTGGCGATGGGCGTGCCGAACTGCTTCCTGGACGCCGCGTACTTCGCCGAATCGGCGATCGCGCCCTTCGCGCCGCCAGACGTCATCGCGCCCAGCTTGAAGCGCCCGAAGTTGAGGACGTTGAACGCCACCTTGTGGCCCTTGCCGACCTCGCCCAGGACGGCGTCGGCGGGAACGGCCACCTCCTGCAGGAGCACCGGCGTCGTCGACGAGCCGTGGAGACCCATCTTGTGCTCTTCCTTGCCGAACGAGACACCCGGCCACGCTCGCTCGACGAGGAAGGCCGTGAAGTGCTCGCCGTCCACCTTGGCGAAGACGACGTAGAGATCGGCGAAGCCGCCGTTGGTGATCCACATCTTCTCGCCCGAGAGGACGTAGCTGCCGTCGGACTGGCGCGTGGCACGCGCCCGGGCGCCGAGCGCGTCGGATCCGGATCCGGTTTCGCTGAGGCAATAGGCACCGACCATCTCGCCCGCCACGAGCCGGGGCAGGTACTTCGCCTTCTGCGGCTCGGTCCCGAACATCACGATGGGCAGGATGGTGAGGTTCGCCTGCGCCCCGAACGTGGCCGCGAACGAGGCGTTGGCGGCCAGCTGCTCGCTCACGAGGAGCGTCGCCACCTTGTCGAGGTCCACGCCGCCGTAGGCCTCGGGCACGTTCGTGCCCAGGAGGCCGAGGGCGCCGCACTTGGCCAGCAGCTCCCGGTTCAGCGCCCATTCCTTCCGCTCGAGGCGGTCGAGCGCCGGGAGGACCTCGCCCGTCATGAACTCGGCAGCGGTCTGCTCGATGAGCCGGTGCTCGTCGGTGATCCGCTCGCGCGTCATGACGGCGGACGGGTCGGAGTCCGCCACCAGCCAGCCGCCCCCGCGGGCGGTGAGTGCACCTGCCGTCGTCGCCATGTCGATCTCCTGCTATCGTCCGCCGTTCGCGCCGGCCCCCGCCGGCGCGCATTCGAAGATGCCGGCCGCGCCCATGCCGCCGCCGACGCACATCGTCACCAGGCCGAAGCGCGACCCCCGCCGCCGCATCTCGTAGAGCAGCGATGTCGTCATCCGGGCCCCGGTGCACCCCAGCGGGTGTCCGAGCGCGATGGCGCCGCCGTTCACGTTCAGCCGATCGTCAGCAATCGCCAGCTCCTGCTGGCACGCCAGGACCTGCGCGGCGAACGCCTCGTTGAACTCGACGAGATCGATGGCCTCCAGGGTGAGCCCCGCCTGCGCGAGGGCCTTGCGCACGGCCGGCACCGGGCCCAGCCCGAAGAGCTCCGGCGCGACGCCGGCCGTCGCGAAGGTGACGAACCGGGCGAGCGGCGTCAGGCCGCGCTCGCGTGCGTAGTCGGCCGAGGTGACGATCACGGCCGCGGCGCCGTCGCTCGTCTGGGAGGAATTGCCGGCCGTGACGGTGCCGGCGGCGTGGAAGGCCGGCGACAACCGGGCCAGGGCCGCGGCCGAGGTGTCGCGGCGGGGGCCTTCGTCCGCCTCGACCATCAGGCTCCGCGACACCGGGGATCCACTGGAGCCGTCCACGACCGTCACGGGAACCGGGACGATCTCGTCGGCGAACCGCCCGCCGTCCTGCGCCGCCACGGCGCGCTCGTGCGAGCGCAGCGCGAAGGCGTCCTGCGCCTCGCGCGAGACGCCGGACTGTCGCGCATGGTTCTCGGCGACGAGCCCCGTGGTCAGGTAGACGTCCGGATAGGCGTCCACGAGCGCCGGGTTCGGCGCGATCGTGTGTCCGCCCATCGGCACCAGGCTCATGGACTCGGTGCCGCCCGCCACGATCACCCGGGCCTCGCCAAGGCGGATCCGATCCGCCGCGTACGCGATGGCCTGCAGGCCGGAGGCGCAGAAGCGGTTGACGGTGACCGCCGACGCCGACACGGGCAGGCCCGCTCTGAGGCTGGCGATTCGGGCGACGTTCAGGCCCTGCTCGGCCTCGGGCATCGCGCAGCCGACGACGACGTCGTCCACGTCCTCGGGCGCCACGCCGGGGGCCCGCCGGAGCGCTTCCGTCATCACGAGCGCCGCCAGCTCGTCGGGGCGGGCGAAGCGGAGCACGCCTCTCGGGGCCTTGCCGACGGGCGTGCGCGCCGCGGAGACGATCACGGCGTCGGTCATGGTCACCCCTCGACGTCGGCCACGAGCCCTTCGACCGCGTCGCCCACGAGCGGCGTCCGGTTCTCGAAGAGGTGGTTCGCGTCCTCGATCATCACGAGTTCCTTCGGCTCGGCGAGCGTTCCATAGAACGCGCGGACGTCCTTCGCCGGGATGAGCTCGTCGTCCTCGCCGTGTACGATGAACACGGGCTTGCCGGCCCCGGCCAGCGGCGTGAAGTCGTAACGGTCCACGGGCGGGGCGATGAGCACCACGAGGGACACGCGTGGGTCCTCGGCGCCTGCCGCTCCCGCGATCCACGACCCGAACGACATGCCCACGGCCCAGATCGGCAGGCCCGGGAAGCGCGCCGCCGCGAAGTCCACGGCCGCGCGGAAGTCGTCCTTCTCGCCTGGGCCCGCATCGAACGTCCCGCCGCTCAGGCCCACGCCCCGGAAGTTGAAGCGCAGGGCGGCGACGCCGGTCCGGGTGATCGCTTTCGCCGCCTGGTAGAGCGCCTTGGTGTGCATCGTGCCGCCGTACAACGGATGCGGGTGGGCGCACACCGCGACCGCCCGAGCTGCTCCGGTGGGCAGGTCGAGCCGGGCTTCGAGCCGGCCCACGGGCCCTGCGATGTCCTTAAGAAACTCGGTCGGCACGAACGGACTCCTCTGCTGTTGCGGGAAGGCACGTCCCGGCGGGACGGGCGGGTGGAAGATGCTGCATCCAGGAGGCGACGTGGGCCGCGAACTCGCCGGCGCGCGTGACCGTGCCCCCGTGGCCCGTGCCCGTGAGCGTCACGACCCGGGCTTCAGGCAGCCACGCCCGGTAGGCGAGCGTGGCGTCGGGCGGCACCACCCGTTCGAGCTCGGGCTCGCCGACGACGATGAGCGCGGGCACGTCGATCGTGTGATCCAGGGTCGTCTTCGCGGCGCGCAGCCAGCGCAGCCGCCGGATCATCCGGCGCGAGGACGCCGGGGCAGCGGCGATGCGCAGGCCCTGACCTGCCATGAAGGTGAGTCGTCGACGGGTGTCCGGGAAGGCCGACTTGAGCTCCGGGTAGATGCGGAAAGGCGCGCCGAGCCAGAACGCCGGGGCCATCAGCCGGGGCGCGGCGAGGTAGCGGAGCGCCCGGTCCGGCAGGGTCCACGCCGGCGGCGGGGCCGAGGCCACGACGAGGCCGGCCACGCGCTCCGGGTGGCGGGAGGCGAATTCGGCGGCCACCAGGCCGCCGTAGGACACACCGACGAGAACGGGAGGCACCGCGGCCGTCTGTCCGATCACGTCGTCGAGCTGGGCGACGTAGTTCTCGAACCCCGCCGCCTCGGTCCAGGAGAAGGCGCTCGTCGGCTCGTCGGCGAGCGAGTAGGTGATGACCCGGCCAAGATGCGCCAGGGCCTCCACCGTGGGAAGGCCCCACTCGTACCGGCCCTGGATGCCAGGAATGAGGACGATCGGGCGGCCGGACCCCCGGACGACGATGCGTGGCGGCATGTCAGTTCCTCAGGGGCTTCCCGGTCTTGAGCGTGTGCTGGATGCGCGCCAGCGTCTCGGGGTGTCCGAGCAGCCTCAGGAACGCCTCGCGCTCGAGATCGAGCAGGTACTGCTCGCTGACCGTCGTCGCATGCGCCAGCGATCCTCCCGCGAACACGTGCGCCAGCGCCTTCCCGACGGTGACGTCGTGGTCCGTGGCATGGCCGGCCCGCCACGCCAGGTGTACGCCGAGCTTCAGGGCGGCCCCGAGCGAGTCCCCGCCGACGGGAATGGCCGTGCGCGGGAGCCGCGGCAGGTAGCCGTCGGCGACGCGCTGCAGCGCCCGGGCCTTGGCGTGGGCGATGACGCGTTCGCGGTTCATCGTGAACCCGTCGGTCGACGCGAGATAGCCGAGGGCGACGGCATGCGGGCCGCTCGCCGAGACCTTGGCGAGCGCGACCGTCTCGAAGGCCTGCTGGATGACCGGGAGCGCGTCGGCCGACGGCGAGGGCCGCCGCGCCATGGCGCGGGCGATCATCTCCTTGGTGCCGCCCCCGGCCGGGATCAGCCCAACCCCGGTTTCCACCAGCCCCATGAACGTGTCGCCCGCCGCCTGTACGCGGTCGGCGTGGAGAGTTATCTCGCAGCCGCCGCCCAGCGCGAGGCCCGCCGGGGCGACCACCACCGGGACGGCGCTGGAGCGCAGGGCCATCACCGCCCCCTGGAAGGCGCGCACCATCAGGTCGATCTCGTCCCAGTTGCCGTCCTGCGCCTCGAGCAGGACGAGCATCAGGTTCGCGCCGGCCGAGAAGTGCGCGGCCTCGCAGCCCACCACGAGCGCCACGCCCCGCCGTTCCGCCTCCGCCACGCCCGCCCGCAGCATCTGGATCGCGTCGCCGCCGAGGGCGTTCATCTTGGAGTGGAACTGGACGCAGAAGACGCCGTCGCCCAGGTCCACGAGGCTG
The DNA here is from genome assembly GCA_041394705.1 of Vicinamibacterales bacterium. Lineage (GTDB taxonomy): Bacteria > Acidobacteriota > Vicinamibacteria > Vicinamibacterales > UBA2999 > CADEFD01. The sequence continues at coordinate 94,828 of JAWKHS010000007.1, read as the reverse complement.
GCGCCGGCGTTCTTCTTCACGACATTCGACCGGCGGACCGCTTCGGTGAGGATCAGCAGGCCGGGACCCGCGGGCGCCAGGGGCGCATCGCGGAAGGCGGTCCGGCTCGCGGCCCCCGCTCCCGTCAGGGTGGCCGGCACGTCGGCGACGCCAGCCGCCTCGGCCGCGGCGATGACCTGCCCGTGGCCGATGGCATCCATGAGCTCGAACGGGCCCAGCTCCCAGCCGAAGCCCCAGCGCATCACGCGGTCGACGTCGTCGATCGAATGCGCGATCGCCGGCCACACGCGGGCGGCGTAGACCAGCGTCGGCGCCAGGGTCTCTCTGAGGAACGCCCCGACGCGGTCGTGGCCGCCGAACAGCGCACGGACCCGGGCGCCGGCGTCCTCGACGGCGGCGGCCGCCGCAATCGACGGGAAGGCCGGCTTCTGCTGGGGGCGGTAGTCCATCGTGGCGAGGTCGAGCGTGTAGACCGCCGACGTCCCGTCTTCGCCCTTGCGCCGCTCGTAGAATCCGCGGCCGGCCTTCTCTCCGAGCGCTCCGCGCTCCAGGAGACGCGCGAGGAGCGGCGGCTGGCGGAACCAGGCCCGGTCCGCGGCGTCGTCCAGCCGCTCCTCGAGGTTGCGCATCACGTGCGCGAGGACATCGAGCCCGGCGATGTCCATCGTGCGGAACGTGGCCGACGCCGGCCGGCCGATCGCGGTGCCGGTGATGGCATCGACCTCGTCGATCGAGTAGCGGCCCTCGTCCACCGCCCGCAGCATCGCCGCCACGCCGTGGAGCGCCAGGTGGTTGCCGATGAAGTTCGGCGTGTCCTTCGCGACGACCACGCCCTTGCCGAGCACGCGGTCGCCAAACTCGCGCATCCGGTCCACCACGGCGGGATCGGTGTCGGCCGTGGGCACGAGCTCCAGGAGCTGGAGGTAGCGCGGCGGGTTGAAGAAGTGCGTGCCCAGCCAGCGGCGGCGCGCGTCGAGGGGCCAGCCCTCGGCGATGGCGTCGACGGGAATGCCCGACGTGTTGGTGCTGAGGATGGCGCCGGGGCCGACGGCGTCGAGCGCGTTGGCCCAGAGCGCGCGCTTCACGTCGAGGCGTTCGATCACGGCCTCGAGCAGCCAGTCGACGCCGCCGAGCTGCCGCAGGTCCTCGTCGAACGAGCCCGTCGTCACCAGGCGCCACGCGTCCGGTGTGAACTGCGGGTCCGGCCGGAGCCGGCGGGCCCGCGCCAGGCCCTGGTCTGCCGCCTCGCGGGTCACGTCGAGCAGCACGGCCCTGACGCCGGCATTGGCCGCGTGCAGCGCGATCTGGGCGCCCATCGTGCCGGCGCCGAGCACGCCGATGCTCGCGATCGTCATTCGGCCGCTCCCCGTGCCTGCGGGCCGCCGCCGACGCCGTTGAGGAAGAGGTCCACCACCGTGTCGGCGTCCGCCTCCAGCGGATACCGGCGCCGGCTCAGCATCCAGTTGGTGGCCATCTCGTCGAGCGCCCCGAAGAAGATCTTGGCGGCCGTCGTCGCGCTGATGTCGCGCCGGAACAGCCCGGCGGATTGTCCCGATTCGATGGCCTCACGGATGAGGCCGAGGTACTCGCGCACGTAGCTCGACGAGAAGCGCTCCATGAACTTCGTCGACTGCCTGAGCTCCACCTGGAACACCACGGCCAGATCCCGATCGCGTCCCAGGCGCTCGAGGTGCAGGCGCGCGATGCGCGCGAGCCGATCGCGGGGATCGCACGCGCCGGCCAGGGCGGCGCGGCCCTCGGCGATGGCGTCGCGCATGGTCCGCTCGAAGAGCGAGACGAGCAGGTCGTCCTTGCTGCGGAAATACAGGTAGACGGTGCCGGCCGCCACGCCCGCCGCGCGCGCGACGTCGGCCACCTGGGCGTTGAAGAAGCCGTGCTGGGCGAAGACGCGGGTGGCCGCGCGCATGATGGCGTCGCGCTTGTCACCTGGCGCGGGACGGGGATCGGGCGGGCGCCGGAGCGAGGTGGCGGTCAGGGCGCGTTTCATGAATGAACGTTCATTCATTCTTGGCCCGCGCGGCCGTCGTGTCAATCGCGCGGGACCGGCGCGCGAGGCGCGGGGGGGCCCGGTTCTATAATCCCGGCCCATGGCCACAGCCCCCCGAGCTGCCGCGGCAGCTCTGCTGTCGGCGTGCGTGATTGCCTCGGCGTGCGGGTCCGCCGGGCCCGCCGGCTCGGAGGCGGCTGCGCGCGACCGTCTCGTGTTCTCGGCGCCCGCCGACGCCACCACGCTCGATCCCCACAACACCACGGACACCGAATCCGACCAGGTGATCATGATGGTGTACGAGCCGCTGCTCGCCTTCGACGACTCGATGAAGATCGTGCCGCGGCTGGCCGAGCGGTATGCCGTCGAACCCGACGGCGTCACCTGGACGTTCCACCTGCGATCCGGCGTCGTCTTCCACGACGGCGCCCCGTTCGACGCCGAGGCCGTGAAGGCGAACTTCACGCGGGTGCTCGACCCGGTCGCGAACCACAAGCGCCTGTCGCTCTTCAGCATGATCGACCACGTCGACGTGGTCGATCCGCTCACGGTGCGCATCGTCACGAAGTACCCGTTCGGGGCCTTCGAGCCCACGATGGCCCACGTGTCGGCGGCCATCGTCAGCCCGGCCGTGGCGCGGACCCATGGCAAGCAGTTCGGCAGTTCCGCGGACGCCGTGTCCGGCACGGGGCCCTACCGCGTCGCGAGCTGGAAGAAGGACCAGGAGATCGTGCTCGAGCGGTTCGACCGGTATTGGGGCCCGAAGGGCACGACCCGCGAGATCGTCTACCGGCCGATTCCGGAGGCGGCGGCCCGCGTGCTCGCCCTCGAGAGCGGCGACGTCGACGTCATCAGCCGGATCCCGGCCACCGACATCCCGCGCCTCGAGGCGCGCGAGGACATCGCCGTGCACAAGGTGCCAGGGGTGGGGGCCCAGCAGTTCCGCTTCAACCTGGCGAAGAAGCCCTTCGGCGACCGGCGCGTACGGCAGGCGATCTCGTACGCGATTGACAGGCAGGCGATCGTGGACAACCTGGTGTCCAGCTTCGCCCGCCCGTCGACGAGCGCGCTCACGCCGATCATGCGCGGCTACACCGACCTGGGCCCGATCCCGTACGACCCGGACCGGGCGAAGCGCCTGTTGACGGAGGCCGGCTACCCGGACGGCTTCGCCACCACCATCGCCACGACCCCTCGCTATCCGATGGGCGTGGAGCTGGCCGAAGCCGTCGCCGCGGATCTGAAGAAGGTGGGCATCCGCGCCAGCATCGACGTGTTCGACTGGGCGACGATGGTCCAGTTCTGGGCCGGCCTGCCCCCGGAAAAGAACCCCCAGGAGATCTTCATCATGGGCGCCGGCGCCTCGACGGCGGACGCCGACTGGGGCCTGCGGCCGATCTTCAGGACCGCCCCGACCAACGAGAACAACTACGGCTACTACTCCAACGCCGAGTTCGACGAGGTCATCGAGGCCGCCATGCGCGAGACCGACCCCGCCAGGCGGCAGGAGCTGTACACGCGGGCGCAGCAGATCGTGTACCTGGAGGACCCGGGCGCGGTGTGGCTCTTCGACACGCTCTACAGCGTGGCTTCGCGGGCCTCGGTCGCGAATCTGCGTCCTCAGCCCCTCGGCGTCGTGACGTTCGAGCGCGCCTCGGTCCAGGGATCGTGACCGCCGCTCCGGCGCCATGACGATCGCGCTTCGCCTGGTCGGCGCGGCGCTCGGCCGCCTCCTGCCCGTCCTGGCCGTGATCTCGGTGCTCGTCTTCTCCATCGTCCACTGGATTCCCGGGGACCCGGCCGTGATCGCGGCCGGACTGGAGGCGTCGCCGGCCACGGTGGAGGCCATCCGGCGCGACCTGGGGCTCGATCGGCCGCTTCCGCAGCAGTACCTCCAGTTCGTGACGCGGGCTGTCCGGGGCGACTTCGGCGTATCGATCCGGACGGGTGCGCCGGTCGGCGCCGAGATCCTCGATCGCCTGCCGCACACCATCGTCCTCGCCGCGGGCGGCGTGACGCTGGCGGTGTGTCTCGGCCTGGCGATCGGCGTCGCCGCCGCGCTCTCGCGCCGGATGCTGGTCGATCGCGCCCTGAGCGCCGCCAGCCTCGTCTCGGCCTCCACGCCGTCGTACTGGCTCGCACTGATGCTGATGCTGCTCTTCTCGCTGACGCTCGGCTGGCTGCCCGCCATCGGCGTCGGCTCTCCCCTGCACTACGTGCTGCCGTCGGTGGCGCTCGGGCTGCAGTCGGCGGGCGCCGTCGCGCGGATGACGCGGGCGTCGGTCCGCGAGGTGCTGGGGCAGGAGTTCCTGCGGGCGGCGGCCGCGAAGGGCGTGCCCCGGCGCCGCGTGCTCCTGGTCCACGGGCTCAGGAACGCCATGCTCCCCGTCGTCAGTCTCGTGGGGCTGCGCGTCGGCGGGCTGCTGGCCGGGACGGTCCTGGTCGAGAGCGTGTTCGCGGTGCCGGGCGTGGGCCGCATGATGGCCGACGCGGTCGTGGCCCGCGACTTCCCGATGGTGCAGGGCGGGGTGCTGGTGGTGGCCACGATGGTGGTCTTCGTCAACGGCATCACCGACGTCGTGGCGGGCGCCCTCGACCCGCGGGTGCGCACGTGACGCGCCTCCTCGACGGCATCAGAGGCGACGTCCTGGCCGTCGCGTCGCTGGCGGTGCTCGCCGTCATGGCGCTGGCGGCGGCGCTCGGTCCGTGGGTGACGCCCTACGACCCTCTGGCGGTCGATCTCGCGACCAACTACCTGCCGAGCTCGGTGGCGCATCCGCTCGGCACCGATCACCTCGGCCGGGACACGCTCAGCCGCCTCGTGGCCGGCGCGCGGGTCTCGCTCGGCATCGCCATGGCCAGCACGGCCTGCGGTCTCGCGGCTGGCGGCACGATCGGCCTCGTGGCCGCGTGGCGGCGCGGGCTCGTCGAGCGCGCCCTGCTGCACCTGGTGGACATCCTCCTGGCGCTGCCGGAACTCCTGCTGGCCATCACCGCCATCACCATCCTGGGGCGTGGGACGTCGTCCACCGTCGTCGCCGTGGCCGTCTACGCCATCCCGAGCTTCGCGCGTATCGTGCGGGCCGCGGCCCAGCCGCTGGTCCGGAGCGAGTTCGTGCTGGCCGCCCGCGCCGCCGGAGCGCCGGCGACGTACCTGCTGCTGCGTCACGTTCTGCCTGGCTGCTGGCCGGCCGTACTCGCCCACGCGACCGTGATGCTCGGCAGCGCCATCCTGCTCGCGTCGGGGCTGTCGTTCCTCGGCCTGGGCGTCCAGCCGCCGGCCGCGGAGTGGGGGGCGATGCTGAGCCGCGGCCGCGAGCTGCTCAGGACCGCCCCGCTCGGCGCCGTGGCCCCAGGCGTGGCCATCACCGCCACCGTCCTCAGCTTCTCGGTGCTGGGCGACGGGCTGCGGGACGCGATTCGACGAGACCGCGGACGCTGATCCCGTCACGTCCAGTCGGTGAGGATGCGCTCACGGTCGAAGAGCGCCACGGCCACCGCGCCGAGGCCAGCGGCCGCCGCGATGAGGCCCGCCGCGGCGCCGGCCAGCGCCGGCGTCGTGAGCGCGACGGCGCCGTCGAGGCCCGCGAGGAACACCAGCACGAAGGGCAGCACGACGATCACGCCCACCTGCTGCGCCGAGCGCGCGTCCTTCGCCCGTGTCGAGACGATCGCGCCGAGGGTGAGCGCCACCAGGGTGGCGGCGGGAGCGACGAGTCCGACCAGGGCGAGCGGCCGCGGCGAGACGAGTGTTCCCGCGACGCCGGGCAGGCCGGCGACGGCCGCCGCGCCGAAGAGCGTCGTGAACCCGAGCGCCCCCAGCGCCAGGGCCACGCCGAACGCCGCGCCGATCTTGGCCGCGAGGAGCTCTCCGCTCGTCAGGGGCGTGGCGAGCAGCGGCTCCAGCGTCCTGGCCTGCTTCTCGCCGACGATCGACGTCGTCACGATCGCCATGCCGCCCACGATGGGAACGAGCGCCAGGAGCGGCAGGAACTGGTGCAGCAGGAACGCCTGCACCACGGCCGCGTCGTCGAGGCGCGCGCCCCCGGGCACCTCGGCGCCTCGGGCCAGTTCCACGACGTCCGCCGCCTCGTCGAGGCGCTCGCCGGTCCAGGCCGGGAGGACGGTGCTGACGAACAGCGGGATGGCGACCGAGACCAGCAGCATCGCGAATGGCGCGAGCAGGACGCCCTTGGCCGCCCGCAACTCCGCCGTCTCCTTGCGGAGGATCGCGCCGATGCGCCGCGACGCCCCGGACCTCATGGGTGTTCCACGAGCGCGAGGTAGGCCGCCTCGAGGCCCCGACGCTCGGTGCGGACTCCGGTCACGCGGGCACCGGCGGCCACGAGCGCCGCGACCAGATCGGGCACGGATCGTCCGGGGGCGAGCGTCGCCCGCAGCCTCGACGCCGACGCCTCCACGGCGGTGGCCACGGCGCGGGCCGCCGTCTGCCACGCCGCGGCTTCGCCCTCGACGTCCACCAGGATCGCCGGCGGGCCGGACGACGCCCGCAGGGCGTCGGCCGTGTCGAGCGCCAGCAGGCGGCCGTTGACGACGCCGATCCGGTCGCCCAGTTCTTCGGCCTCGGCCAGATTGTGCGTGGAGACCAGCGTCGAGACGCCCTCGGCGCTGAGTTCGCGGATCACCGACCGCACGTCCCGGGCGGCCGCGGGATCGAGCCCGGAGGTCGGCTCGTCGAGGAGGAGGACGGGCGGCGCGTGCAGGACGGCGCGCGCCAGGGCGACGCGTCGCCGCAGGCCGGCGGAGAGCACGGCCGACACCTCGCCGGCCCGATCGGCCAGGCCCAGGCGATCGAGCACGCGCGTCACGGCGGCCGCCGGGCGGGCGACGCCCTGGAGCTCGGCGTAGGTCAGGAGGTTCGTCCGGACCGTGAGGCGGTCCCACAGGCCCGGGGCCTCGGTGAGGAGGCCCACGCGCGCCCGCACCGCCGCCCCGTTCGCGGCGTCCACGGCGAGACCCGCCACGGTGGCGCGTCCGCGCGACGGCGAGATGAGACCCGCCAGCATCCGGAAGAGCGTCGTCTTCCCCGCGCCGTTGGGGCCGACCAGCGCCAGCACCTCGCCGGCGCCCACCGCGAAGGTCGCGCCGTCGATGGCCAGTCGTTCGCCGAACCGCCGGGACAGGTCCACGGCGTCGATCATCAGCGGCCTTCGTACGAGGCGCGGATCGCGGCGAAGAACGACTCGGCGATGCGCGTGTATCCCGCCTCGGTCGGGTGCAGCCCGTCGTTGCCGATGAGCGTGCCGACGTCGGTCATGGTGGACTGCAGATCCACGACGACGGCGCCTTCGAGCGGCGCGCCGGACCGGAGGGCGTCGTTGAACGCCTGCACGATGTTCGCCGGCAGGGACAGCCGGAAGCCCGGCTTCGCCGGCGGCAGCGTGGCGATCATCACCTTCGCGCCCGACGCCTGCGCCATCCGGACCATCGACTGCAGCGTGCGCAGCGCGTCGTCCACGCCCTTCAGCGTCGGAATCGCCTCGAGATCGTTGGCGCCCTCCAGGAACAGCACCACCTGTGGCGCCGTCGCCGCGAGGACGCCGGGGAGCCGCTTGATGCCCAGGTACGTGTATTCCCCCGGCACGCCGGAATTGGTGACCGTGATCTGCTGAGCCTGTGTGAAGTAGCGCGCCTTCAGGAGCGCCGTCAGCTTCGTGGGGTAGGACTCGTTCGGGACGACGATCAGGCGGAAGTTCGGGAAGCCGTCGGCGCCGAGCGCCGTGCCCACCGGCGTGGTCACCTCGCCGGCGGTGAAGCTGTCGCCGAAGGCCAGGAACCGCGTGGCCGACAGCGGCGGCGGCGCGACGTTGACGGCGTAGCTGCACGTGGCCCGGACGCCCCGGGCATCGGTGGCCTGACAGGACACGCGCGTGGAGCCGACCGGATACGCGGGCCCCGGCGGCGCGCAGGACACGGTGGAGGGGAGCACGCCGCCCGTCGTCGTCGGTGCGGACACGCGAATCGTGACCGGGCCGCCGTCCGCGGACTGTCCCAGGACGTCGGCCGGACACTGGACCACGAACGTCTGGATTGTCGGGGCCGTCGGGAGCGCGGGCTCGTCGCCACAGGCGGCCGCGAGGCAGCCGGCCGCGGCGGCGGCAATCAGGCGCGCCCACGGACGACGGGCGTGCTGGTCGATCACTGGCCGCGCCATGCGCGCTCGATCATACCGAGCGCCCGCGCCTCCGGCCACAGCGTCCGCGCCGCACGCTACCGGACGTCGAACTCGAAACACCCGGGAGTGACCAGCACCCGTCCGTCGGACGTGAAGGACAGCGAGTTGGGCGCCGCCAGCCCCGCTGCCTGGAACTGCACGGTTCGGATTTTCTCGCCCATGGCGTCGTACACGTACGTGTAGGGGACGACGAGCGAGATCCACAGGCGGCCGGCGGGGTCGAGCGCGGCCGTCCGCACGGTGGGCGACACGAGCGGAATCTCGGCGCCCTCGTGCGTGCGGCGCGGCCACACCGAGGGCAGTGCCTCGAGCACGGGGTCGAGCTCCCGGCCCTGGAGCCGGCGGTGGAAGACCAGGGTGCCGTCGGCGTCGAAGCGCGAGAAGGCCGGCTCTCCAGCCAGGAACACGAACCAGTAGCCGCCTCGCGGATCCTTGAGCGGGACGCCGGCGTTCATGGCCAGGTGGAGATCGCGGTCGGCTTCGTGGCCCGTCGCCCGCAAGCGGCCGATCGTCCGGACCGACGCGCCGTCGAGGCCGTACTCGACCATCAGGCCGCCCGTGTCCGGTTGGCTCACGAGCAGCGAGGTGCCCGTGTACTGCATGGTGCCGACACCGCTCAGCGACAGCCCGCCCACGGTGACGCGAGGGGTGGCGCGCGACCGCAGCAGAAATCCGCTCAGCCAGGAGCCGTCGGCCCGGAAGACCTGGATGCGCTCGCGCCCCCGGGGCGCGTCGGCGACCGCGAAGGTGCCGTCCGGCCCCGCATCGAACGCGCTCGGTTCGATGACGCGGCCGTCCTCCCCCCCGATCGACACGAGCGCCCGGGCCGCGGCGCGGCCGCGGGGCACCGCGTAGACCGTGTGGCCCCGGCGATCGAAGACGAGCTCGTCGCCGTTCGCCAGGCGTTCGTATCCGAGCGGCTCGCGGAAGCGGCCCACGACCTCGACCGGCAGCGCGTCGACCGCCCTGAGGACGTCGACGTCGCCCGGCGATGCCGCGTCCCGTGGATCCTGGCGGCGTCCCAGACGGCCGCCGTCCGGGGACGGCACGGCGGGACCGACCGGCCACGCGGCCGCAAGGGCGATCAGGACCGCGGCGACGGAGGGGCCGGCGCCCGTCACCTCGGCGTCAGTAGGCGGCCAGCGATCGAATCGCGGCCAGGACGTCGGACGTCTGCGGCAGGATCGCTTCTTCGAGCTCGGGGTAGTACGCCACCGGGCAGTCCATGGCCGCCACGCGCTTGACCGGCGCGTCGAGGTGGTCGAAGAGCTCGTCGCCGATCCGGGCGGCCAGCTCGGCGCCGAAGCCGCACGTCAGCTGGTCCTCGTGCACCACGACCACGCGGTTGGTCTTCCTGACGAGCGACGCGATGCCCTCCCAGTCGTAGGGCATGATCGTCCGCAGGTCGAAGACGGCCGCGCTGATGCCGTCCTTCTCCGCCTGCTGCGCGGCCAGCACAGACCGCTGCACGAGCGCGCCCCACGTGATGATGGCCAGGTCGGTGCCCTCGCGCCGCAGGGCTCCCTTGCCGAACGGCACCATGTAGTTCGCGCCCGGGTACACGCCCTTGTTGTAGGTCTGGCGGTACAGGTGCTTGTGCTCGAGGAACATCACCGGATCGTCGCAGCGGATGGCCGTGCGGAGCAGGCCGGCCGCGTCGGTGGCGTTGGAGGGGAAGGCGATGCGGATGCCGGGGCAGTGCGCGAAGATCGAGACGCCGGACTGGCTGTGATACGGCGCGCCGCCGCGCAGGTAGCCGCCGATCGGCACCCGGATCACCATCGGGCAGGACCAGTTGTTGCCCGAGCGGTAGCGCAGCATGGACATCTCGTCCTTGATCTGCATCATCGCGGGCCAGATGTAGTCGAAGAACTGGATCTCCACGACGGGCTTGAGCCCCCGCGTGGCCATGCCCACGGCCCGGCCGATGATGTTGGCCTCCGCCAGCGGCGAGTTGAAGACGCGCTCGGAGCCGTAGGCGCGCTGCAGCCCGTGCGTCACCTTGAAGACGCCGCCCTTGCCCTGCACCTTGGTCAGCGCGGTGGTCCGCGAGGCGTCGGCGACGTCCTCGCCGAAGACGACGATGCGCGGGTTGGCGGCCATCTCGTCCTTCATGGTCCGGTTGATGGCGGCCACCATCGTGTCCGCGCGGCCATCCGGTTCCTCGGGCGTGTCGAAGGCCCCGGAGGTCGGATCGACGTCCGGCGAGTAGACCCACAGCCCGGCGGTGTCGACCGTGGGCTTCGGCGACGCGATGGCCGCATCCGTCGCGCGCGCGATCTCCTGCTCGACGTCCGCGGCGAGCTCCTTCAGTTCCGCTTCGGTGGCGAGGTCGTGCGCCAGCAGGTGCTCGCGCATCTTCCGCAGCGGGTCCCGCGCGGCCTCGGCCTCGCGCTCCTCCGGCGTCTTGTAGAGGCGCTCGTCGTCCGACAGGGAGTGGGAGTAGGGCCGCGTCACCTTGGCGTGGACCAACGCCGGCTTGCGCTCCGAGCGCACCCAGGCCACGGCGTCCTCGAGGGCGCGATAGCTCTCGAAGTAGTCGGTGCCGTCGCAGCGCACGACTTTCAGGTTCGGGAAGGACTCGACGAGCTTCGAGATGTCGCCACCCGGCGTCTGCGCGTCCACGGGGACCGAGATGGCGTATCCGTTGTCCTCGATGAGATAGAGCACCGGCGCGGGCCGGGCGCACGCGGAGTTCAGCGACTCCCAGAACTCGCCCTCGCTCGTCGCGCCGTCGCCGAGGGACACGTAGGTGATCTCGTCGTTCCGGTGCAGGGACGCGGCGTCGGCGATGCCCGCGATCTGCCCGAAGAGCACCCCGGCCTCGGCGCAGCCGACGGCCTGGAGTGCCTGCGTGCCCGTGGGGCTGCCCTGTGACGGGATGTTGAGGGCCCGGTGTCCCCAGTGCGACGGCATCTGGCGGCCGCCGGAATTCGGGTCGTCCTTCGCGCCCACGGCGCCCTGCAGCATCTCCAGGGGCGTCATGCCGAGCCCGAGGCACAGCGCGCGGTCGCGGTAGTAGGGATAGAACCAGTCGTGGCCGGGCTTGAGGTGCGAGGCGGCGGCGACGCAGATGGCCTCGTGGCCGGCGCCGCTGATCTGGAAGAAGATCAGGCTCTGGTTCTTGAGCTGGATCTCCTTGTCGTCGAGGCGCCGCGACAGGAGCATCGTGCGATACGCCTGCCTGAGCTCCTCGCGGGTGTGCGGCGAGTCCGGCGCGGCAGCCGCGGCGCCCGTGCGGCTGGCAGTCGTCTCACCGTTCTTGGCCAGCGTGGAACCCTTCATGCGGTGTCCTTGTCGAGGATGCCGGGCAGGCGCCCGTGCGGCCTATCCCGCAGTGTCTGCAACGCGGAATTATAGCACCCGGGTTCCGGTGTTATGATGCCCGCGCCGTCGACGCATGGGTCGCATCCGACGGACGAATCTGCGCGGCTGGAACGCGTTCGCCGCGCCCGAGGCCTCCATGTCCACACGCCCCGTTCGCCTCCATCGCTGGGACGAGATCGCCCTCGAGAAGGTCACCGAGATGATCTCGCGCAAGGTCGTGACGGGCGAGCGCGAGATGATCGGCCAGATCTACCTGAAGCGCGGCGCGATCGTGCCGATGCACTCTCACGAGAGCGAGCAGCTGACCTACGTGCTGCAGGGCGCGCTCAAGTTCCTGATCCACGGCGAGGAGATCATCGTGCGCGAGGGCGAGGTGCTGCACATCCCCTCATGGGTGCCGCACCAGGCGGAAGCGCTCGACGACACGTTCGAGATCGACCTCTTCAGCCCGATCCGCCAGGACTGGCTGGACGGCACCGACAGCTACTTCAACGACACGCCCACGCCCGGCCCGGCCGACGGCGAGAAGTAGGCGCCCCGGCTCAGGGGCAGGCGGGCGTCGTCACGCGGTGGAACCTGATGCCGTTGGGCATCACGATTTCCCCGCGCTTCTCCATCGTGGCCGTGTACTCCTGTCCGACGATCCACGGACAACAGGGGGTGGACGCCGCCGTGACGACGACGCGGATGTGCGGATAGTCACCGGTCACCGGCGCCCCGGAGTACACCTTCACGCCGGACTCGACGAAGCAGGCCGCTCCGCGGATGGTGTCGCCGCTCTGCGACAGCGAGAGCCCGAAGGAACTCCCCGTGATTCCGGGACCGGGCGCGACCCAGTTTCCGTCGAACGACTCATGAGGTCCGAGGAGGTTGCAGCCTCCAAACAGGAGCATCGCGAGGCCACACGCGAGCGCCCCAATCCGCCTGCCCGCCGCCCGCTTCATGTCGACGTCCTCGCGATCCCTGGTCCCCGGTCCTTGCAGGTCGCCAGACCTCACCCTAGTGGACGTGTTTCTTCCATTCCTTCGTCCAGTCCGTGCCTGGAGGCGTGCCGGGGCCGCGACGTCCGCCCTGATAGACGTCGAAGCGTGACCGCGAGCGGCCCAGCCGCCACTGCGCCCAGCGGTACCTGATCTCGTCGAGCGGACCGCGGCGCATCTTCAAGTACAGGTAGCCGACGAGCAGGCCGCCCAGGTGCGCGACGTGCGCGACGCCGTCGCCAGACGCGCCCATGGACGAGAGGAAGGCGATGGCGCCCAGGATCAGCACCGCGATTCGCGCGGGCACCGGGAAGATGTAGAGGAACACCGTGCGATGCGGGTAGTACATGCCGTAGGCGAGCAGCAGCCCGTAGATCGAACCGGAGGCGCCGATCACCAGGGAGCGGTACAGCGCGCCCGCGAACGGCAGCGGGAGCACCGACCACAGGATCGTGACCACCGCGGCGCCGATGCCCGTGACGAAGTAGTAGCGCAGGAAGAAGCGGGTGCCCCACGTGCGCTCCAGCTCGGTGCCGAACATCCACAGCGCGAGCATGTTGAACAGCAGGTGACCGATGCCCCCGTGCAGGAACATGTAGGTCAGGGGCTGCCACACGGCGAAGCCCGTCAGCACCTCGCTCGGCATCAGCCCGAGCCGCACCACGAGCGCGGGCACGATCAGGCTCAGCACGAAGGCGCCGACGTTCAGCGCGATCAGCGTCTTGATCGCCTGGGTCAATGGGCCCGGACCGATGGAATATCCGACGGTGCTGTAGCGCGGCATGCCCCGATTATAGGGGGCCCTCCGCGGGCGGCGCGTGCGTGGCCGCGCGGTCCGGCCCACCCTCCGGCAGCTGCGCCGCGAGCGCCGCGGCGACCAGCGGCAGCCCGGCAATGCACAGGAGCGCGGACGGCAGGCCGATCCGATCGGCGAGGTAGCCCACGACCGGCACCATCACGCTGCCCATGCCCCAGGCAAAGCCCATCATCAGCGACGAGACGGTCGCGGCGCTCACCGGCGCCAGTACCTGCGCGTAGGTGACGTTCACGGGCAGGGTGGACTGCAGGAGCAGGCCCCCGATCGACACCGCGGCGGTCAGCCACCAGCCGGACAGCTGCGAGGCCGCCACCATGAACGGCACCGACGACAGGAACGACACGAGGATGATGCGGCGCGGGCCGAAGCGATCGGCCAGCGGCCCGCCGGCGAAGCCCCCGATGCCCGACACGAGCAGGTAGCAGGTGACGGCGAGGCTCGCATTCGCGATCGACATGCCCTGCGACGTGAGAATCACGGGAAGGAACGTCGCGAACCCCGTGGAGGTCAGCGTGCGCAGCACGACCGAGAAGTAGAGCAGTGCGAGCGGGCGGCGATAGGGCGCCAGCGCGGCGAGTCCGTCACGGCTCCCGGGCGAGGGCCGCGGCACCGGCGGAACGCGCTGGAGCAGCACCCACAGAGCGGCCAGGCCCGGGACGGCCAGCACGGGCGACCAGTGCAGGCCGAAGCGCTCGAGGGCGGGCGCGAAGAACAGCGGCGCCATGGCCATCCCGATCGAGCCGCCCGTGATGTGGACGGACATCGCGAAGCCCTTGCTCGGGCCCGAGGCGCGGAAGACGGCGGCCGCCGCCGGCGGATGGAACGCCGCGCCGCCGAATCCCCCGAGGACCAGCACGGTGCCGAGGACGAGCGGCGTGGGCGCCAGTCCCACCAGGCTCAGCACCACGACGGACACCACGGGGCCGACCACCAGGAGCAGGCCGGGCCGCCAGCGGTCCGCCAGCGCCCCGAATCCGAGTTGCGAGACCGACGATGCCATCTGGAAGCACATCGCCAGCGTGCCGACGGCGGTCAGCGTCAGGCCGTGCCTCGGAATCAGCAGCGGCAGCAGCGGGACGTAGATGTTGGTGTAGGCGTCGACGACGAAGTGCGTGGACGCCAGCGACAGGACGGCGGCCGGGACGCCGGCGACGGTGCGGCTGGAGGTGCCGCCGGGGTACGGCTCGGAAGCGGCCCCTGCCGGCGTCACGCGCGTCGCCCCATCCGGGCAAGTGTACACGCCCGCCCGACGCCTGGCGGGCGCGCCCACGCTTATGATGGGCGTCCGATGCGCTGGCGGCTGGCTCTCGTCCTCGTCGTCGCCGCGGCCCTGGCCGCGCCGACGCCCGCCCGGGCGCAGACGTCGTGTTCTGTCCTCGGCCAGGCCACCTTCGTCCGTGACACGCTCGACGAGGTCTATCTCTGGTACCGGGACCTGCCGAGTCTCGATCCCGCCGACGTCGAGTCGCCCGAGGCCTACCTCGCTGCGGTGCGCGTCCGGCCCCTGGACACGACGTTCAGCTACATCCAGTCCCGGGCCGCCAGCGACGCCCTGTTCTCGGAGAGCCAGTTCGTGGGGCTGGGCCTGTCCACGGCCGTCGTGGACGGCGAGCTTCGCGTGCTGCAGGTGTTCGACGGCGGTCCGGCAGCCGAGGCGGGCCTCGACCGCGGCTCGCGGCTCACGTCCATCGCGGGCCGTGCGGTCGCGGAGCTCCTGGCGGACGGCTCGGTGGACGAGGCGTTCGGGCCGGCGGAGGCCGGATACGCCGTCGCGCTCGGCTTCGAGACGCGCGGCGGCGTGTCGATGCTGGCCACGCTCCGTAAGCGCACGGTGACGATTCCCACCGTGTCGCTGACGCGGGTCTTCGACGTGGGCGGACGGCGCGTGGGCTACGTCTTCTTCAGGAACTTCGTCCGCCCGTCGGCCGCCGCGCTCGACGAGGCGTTCGCCGCGCTGCGGCAGGCCGGCATCCGCGAGCTCGTGCTCGACCTCCGCTACAACGGCGGCGGGCTGGTCGACGTCGCCGTCCACCTGGCCGGGCTCATCGCGGGCCCCGCGGCCGTGGACCAGGTGTTCGCGCAGTCGCACCACAACGACCGCAACCGCCGACTCGACGCCACCCTGCGATTCGGCGCGCCTGCCTCCGCGCTCGGCCTCGACCGGGTGGTGGTCATCGCGACGAGGGCGTCGGCCTCCGCGAGCGAGCTCCTCATCAACGGACTTCGGCCGTTCGTGCCGGTCGTGATCGTGGGCGACCGCACCTACGGCAAACCGGTGGGGCAGTACCTCTTCCCGTTCTGCGACAAGGTGCTGGCGCCCGTCGCATTCTCGATGACGAACGCCGACGGCCAGGGCGGCTACTTCGACGGCCTCCCGGCCGACTGTCCGGCCGCGGACGACATCCTGCACGAACTGGGCGACCCCGGCGAGGCGTCGCTCGCCACGGCCCTCGGGTACATCGCCGTGGGTTCGTGCCGCGCCCCGTCGGGCACCCAGGCCCGGCGCGCGTCCCCGGCGGCCGCCCGGCAGGACGCGTGGCAGACGCTCGTCAACGCCCGCTGACGGAGCGGGACGTGCTCAGCGTCGGCTCAGCCGGCCGAGACGACGGACGACTCCCGCCGCCACTTCCTCGAACTCGCGGATCCGCAGGGCCGAGGCCGACGCGGCGAGCACCGCCAGCGCCATGACGATCGCCGCACCGAGGCGCACGATCTGCCTCCCGGTCTCCGGGCCCGGCAGCACGACCGTGAGCCAGCGTTCACCCCACCACGCGACCGCGCCCATGGCGGCGGCCGCGATCGCGATCCTGACCGCCGTGGCGAGGACGCGGCCGAGTTCGAGGCCGCCGAGCGCCGCCCGCATCAGCCAGATCAGGCTGGCGGCGTTCACGAGCGCCGCGATCGATGCGCTCAGCGCGATGCCCCGATAGCCGAACACCGGCGCCAGCGACACGCTGAGCACGGCGTTCAGGAGCACCGACACCACGCCGACGGCGGCCGGCGTGCGGCTTCGCCCGAGCGCGTAGAAGGCCGGAGACAGGATCTTGACGATGGAGTACCCGACAAGGCCGATCGCGTACAGCTGCACCGCCGCCGCGGTCGCCGCCGTGTCGGCGGCCGCGAAGCTGCCGCGTTCGAGGAGCAGGCGGACGATCGGGCCGGACAGGACGACGAGGCCCACGGTGGCCGGAACGTTCAGCATGAGCATGAGCGAGACGGCCGAGGCGAGCGTGGACCGCATCGTCGCCATGTCGCCCGCCGCCGCCTGCCGCGACACCGTGGGGGTGGCTGCCGTGGCGATCGACACGCCGAAAAGGCCGATGGGCAGGTACATCACCCGGAACGCGTAGTTCAGCCAGGACACCGCGCCGGTTCCCTGGCTGGTGGCGACCACCGTGTTGACGAAGACGTTCAGCTGCGTGGCCGCGAGGCCCACGATGCCGGGCCCCATGAGGACGAGGATGCGATGGAGGCCGGGGTCCGCCAGGTCGAGGCGCGGCAGGTAGCGATAGCCCCGCGCCTTCAGCGCGGGCCATTGCAGCAGCACCTGGCCGAGTCCTCCCAGCAGCGTCCCGATCCCCATCGCCAGGATCGGCTCGACCCCGGCCGAGATCGCCACGGGCACGAGGCCCAGACCCACCGCGATCGAGGCCACGTTGAACATGGCCGGCGCGAGTGCCGGCACGAAGAACACGTCGAGCGAGTTCAGCATCCCCATGCACGCGGCCGCGACGGCCACCAGCACCAGGAAGGGGGCCATGATGCGCGTGAGGGTCACGGTGAGCTCGAACTTGCCGGGCACGTCGGCGAAGTCGCCGGCCATCCACCCCACCAGCTGGGGGGCGAAGACGATAGCCGCGATCACGAGCGCGCCGGTCACGAGCGCCAGGGCGTTCATCACCGAGTTGCCCAGCCGCCACGCGCGGTCGCGGCCGTCGGCGGCGAGCGTCTTGCTGAAGGTGGGGACCAGCGCCGCGCTCATCGCGCCCTCGGCGAAGAGATCGCGGACGAGGTTGGGAACGCGGAACGCCACGAGGAAGGCGTCCATGGCGTCGCCGGCGCCGAACCAGTAGGCCAGGACCTGATCGCGCGCGAGCCCGAGCACGCGGCTCGTCATGGTGGCCGCCCCGACGACCCCGGCCGAGCGCGCGAGCCCGGCGGAGGTTGGCGCCGCCTCGACCGGAGCACGCGGCGTCGGGCTCGCGGCCGGTGCGCCGCCGTCCGACGTCGATTCCGAGGCTGCCATCAGGACCGTCCGAAGCGTAACACGCAGGGAGGCGGTCGCACGCGAACGGTGTCCGCTGCCGAACGCCTGAATACCCCGAAAAAAAAGGGCTCCGGCCGGGTGGCGGGAGCCCTAGGAGGATGGTGAGAGGCTGACTAGGCCTTTCAAAGCGATAGACGACGTTCGCGGCGAAATAGTTTGCTCGGCGACGCTCAGGCCAGACGCGCGCGCACGAGCTCGTTGACGCGCTTGCCGTCCACCGTCCGCCCGGACAGCGCGCTCATCACGGCTTTCATCACCCGGCCCATGTCCTTCGGGCCGGCGGCGCCCGTGGACGCGACGGCGGCATCGATGGCCGCGGCGAGGTCCTCGTCGCTCACCGCCGGCGGCAGGTAGGTGTCGAGGACTTCGATCTCGGCGCGCTCCTTCGCGGAGAGATCGTGACGGCCGGCCGCGTCGAACTGCTCGATCGAGTCCTTCCGCTGTTTGACGAGCGCGCTCACGACCTGCAGCTCCTCCGCGGCGTCGAGCGCTCGGCCGCGCTCGATGCTCTTGTTGGTCAGCGCGGTCTTCAGCATGCGAAGCGCGGCCAGGGTGGTCGTTTCCCGGGCCTTCATCGCGCGGGCGATGTCCGCGCTGATCGTGTCGGTGAGCATGAGTCCTCCGATGGGGCTGGCAGCGGCGTCAGCGGTCGCTGGCGCCGTCGCCCAGGGTGAAGTGCCAGTCGTCCGTGCGCTCCAGGACGGCGCGGCCGCCCGGGACGTCGCCGAGGCGCACCGCGAGGATTCGGCCCGAACGGACACCGAAGTAGCCGGAGCGTCGAAGCACGCGGCGGAAGCCGGCGTGGATCGCGTGGCACCGAATCTTGTCGGAATCCGCGACACGCGCCTCCCGGTCCACCCACCTGAGCAGCGTCTTCAGCGCCCGATCGTCGCCCGGCTCGACGAGGAAGTCCACGACCTCGGTCACGCGTCCCCGCGGCTCGTGCAGGTGCCGGTAGACGACGTACCCGGCCGTGCCGTCGGGGCGGCGAAGCGCGGCGATCGAGTAGCGGGCGTGCGGCGCCTGCGCGTACCGCCAGTTCACGTACGCGGCGTCGCGCCGGACAGCCAGCGTGAAGCGGGATGCGACCCGGGTCCAGAGCGCGTCGATACCCCGGTCCAGGCGCGGCACGACTTCGACCGTCTCCCGCAGCGGCCGCTGCCTGGCCACCACACGCACGATGGGCAGCGTGACGGCCGACACCAGGCGGTTGACGGGCTGTGGCCAGTCCGGGCGCCGCAGCGCCCGCCGGCTGAGCGGCTTGACCAGGCGCGGGAGCGCGACCGTGGTGCCGAGCCGCAGCAGCTCGATGAGTTCGTGGGTGGCGTCGGCCAATCCGGAGGCGAGCACGATGTCGTGTTCGCGGCACGACGCGCGCAGGAGCTGGCCGTGCAGGCCCTGGCGGTCGCGCTCGGCGGCTACCACGGGGTCCATCACCCAGGCGCCCCGCATGTCGGCGCCGGCCAGCGAGACCCTGACGGGCCGCGTCAGGAGCGACCCGACGACGGCTGTCCCCTCCCTGATGAGCAACGGCGGCGGCGCGTGACGCGCCGCGGGGTTCTGCCGGCGTTCCCACTGCCAGGTCAGGCTGAGACGCGTGGCGGCCTCGGCGCCGCCGGTGCGGCGGTAGAGGGCCTCCAGCGCCCGGCGGTCGTCCGCGCGGTACCGATCCAGGCCGGCCATGACGGGGAGCGGGAGCGGCTACTGGCCGGGGCCGGGCGGTCGGGGACGCCCCTGCGCATCGACCTGCGGCTGCTGCACCACGCCAGGCATGGCGGCGCCGAACGGCGCCGGTGCCTGGGCTCCGGGGACGGTCGTGGCGGGCCCGAAGAGCGACGGCACGGCGGTAGGGCCGGCGGGCGCGGTCGGGAACACCTGTCCGAACGGGTTCGGCGGCGCGCCGAAGGGCGCGGCGCCGGCCGGTTGGAATGGATTCGGCTGCGCGAACGGGTTCGGTCCTGCCGGCTGCGCGAACGGCTGCGCCCCGGCCTGCCCGAAGGCGTTGGCGAACGGGTTCACCTGGGGCTGCTCGGGCGCCGGCTCGTCGACCGCGACCGTGTCGTTATCGGCCGTATCGAACGTGGGCGGCGCGGGGAAGCGGTTCGGCCCGCGGCCAGCCGCGGCGGGTACCGGCGTGGCGCCCCCGGCCGGCGGCGTGCTGGACGCCAGGACGAGGATGCGGTCGTAGGCGGATCGTCCGGTGCTGGAAGCCGACCGCGGCGCCGCGACATAACCGGCAGCGCTTCGCAGCACGATATCGAGGGCCTTGGCTTCCGGAACGCCTTCGAACTGGAGGGTGAGCGCGGGGCCCGTGAGCCGTTCGGCCCCCACGATGCGCGTGCCCCCGACCCGCCCCCACTCGGCCAGTACCTGACGCACGGGGACATTGGTGGCCTGCATGGTGACGAGGCCGTCCTTGATGTCCAGGACCAGCTGCTGGGCGGACGCGGGAAGCGCGACGAGCACCGCGAGCGCCGCCAGCCACGCGCGAACCATGATGAAGTCAGTATACGCCCGCCGCGCGACGGGTCAACGCGCCCGGACGTCCGCGATCACGCGCCGGATGATCTCGTCCAGCCCGACCTTGGGCTCGTACCCGACGAGCTGACGGATCCGGGTCAAATCGGGCACCCGGCGCGGCATGTCCTCGAACCCCGAGTCGTAGGCCTGATCGTAGGGAATGGTCACGATCTCGGAGGCGGACCCCGCGGCGGCCTTCACCCGTTCGGCGAGGTCCCGGATGGTCACTTCCTCGACGTTCCCGATGTTGAACACCTGGCCGATGGCCCTGGGCTCGGTCATGAGCGCGAGCAGCGCCCGGACGACGTCGCCGACGTAACTGAAGCTGCGGCTCTGCGTCCCGTCGCCGAACACCGTGATGGGCTGGCCCGAGAGCGCCTGCCTGACGAAGTTCGGCAGCACCATGCCGTACTGGCCGGTCTGCCGCGGCCCGACGGTGTTGAACAGCCGGAAGATCACCACCGGCAGCCGCTTCTCCTTCCAGTAGGCGAGGGCGTGGAACTCGTCCAGCATCTTGCTGCACGCGTAGGCCCACCGGTGGCGCGTCGTGGCGCCGAGCACGAGGTCGGCGTCCTCGCGGAAGGGCACGTCCGCGCTCTTACCGTAGACCTCCGACGTCGAGGCGACGAGCACGAGCTTCTTCTTCTTGCTGGCGTGCCGCAGGACCACCTCGGTCCCGTGGACGTTGCACTCGATCGTGTGGACGGGCCGCTCGACGATCAGCTTCACGCCGACGGCCGCCGCCAGGTGGAAGACGACGTCGGCGGCGTCCACGAGCTCCGCCGTCAGGGACTCGTTGAAGACCGTGTCGATCGTGTAGCCGAAGTTGCGCTGCGGCTTCAGGTGGGTGATGTTCTCGATCGACCCCGTCGAGAGGTCGTCCACCACGTGCACGTGATGGCCGGCCGACAGCAGCGCCTCGGCCAGGTGGGAGCCGACGAAGCCGGCCCCACCGGTGATCAACACTCGCATCGGGTCACCTCGAATACGCCGCCGCGGCGGCGACGACACCAGCGGCCGCGGCTGGCGGCAGCGCCGGGTACATCGGCAGCGACACGACGGTGGCCGTCACGCGATCGGCGATCGGGCAGTCGGCCGGTGTCCACGCGGCCGCCGCGGGTTGCCTCGGAATGGGCACGGGGTAGTGGATCAGCGTCTCGATGCCCGACGCGCGCATGTGGTCCTGGAAGCGATCGCGATCGGACACGAGCACTGGAAATAGATGGTACACGTGCCCTCGATCGAATTCACGGGGAACGTGTACCGCGGTTGTGTGCAGGCCAGCGCGGTACTCTGCAGCGATTGCCCGGCGCCTCGCCGTCGCCGCCGCCAGGCCGGGCAGCCGCGCTCGCAGGATCGCCGCCTGCATCTCGTCGAGGCGGCTGTTCACCCCGCGCTCGTGATGGTGATAGCGGCTCACCTGGCCACCGTTGCGCAGCCGCCGGACGCGGTCCGCGATCGCCGGATCGTCGGTCGCGATCGCGCCGCCGTCGCCGAGCGCCCCGAGGTTCTTGGTGGGATAGAAGCTGAACGCGGCCGCCGCCGACCCTCGGCCCACCGGCACACCGCCGCAGGTGGCGAGGTGCGCCTGGCAGGCGTCCTCGATCACGGCCAGGCCGTGACGGGCGGCCACCGCGTGGAGGCCGGCCATGTCCGCGGGCTGGCCGTACAGATGGACCGGCATGAGGGCGCGGGTGCGCGCCGTGACCGCCGCGGCCGCCGCCGCCGGATCCAGCGTGAGCCGCTCCGGATCGATGTCCGCGAACACGGGCCGCGCGCCGGCCATGTCGATGGCGAGGGCGCTGTAGGCCGCCGACAGCGGAGACGTGATCACCTCATCGCCCGGGCCGATGCCGGCGGCGCGGAGGGCCAGCGCGAGGGCGTCGGTGCCCGTGTTCACGCCGACCGCGCGGGCCGCGCCGCACGCGTCCGCGAACTCGGTCTCGAAGGCCTCCACTTCCGGGCCGAGGATGTACCACCCCGAGGCCACCACGCGCGCGATGGCCGCCTCGACGGCCGCGCGGTCGCCGTCCGGCGTGAGGACGTTGAACGGCACCCGGATCGGCGGGGGGCTCACGCGGCAGGCGCTCCGTCCACGTAGGCGTCGTAGTGCGCGCGGTAGTACGCGAGCGTGGCGGTGAGGCCGTCGCGGAGGCCGACCGCCGGCGTCCAGCCGGTGAGGCCGCGGAACCGCGCGGAGTCGGCGTAGAAGCTGCCGATGTCTATGGCCTTCTTCTCGGGCGGCCACTCAACGAACCGGCATCGGCCGCCGCCCGCGATCGACACCAGCAGCGCGACGAGGTCCGCGTGCCGCGTGGGCTCGTCGCCGCCGACGTTGAGGGCCTGGCCGTTGACGACGTCGGTGGCGCCGGCGCGGAGGAACGCGTCCACCGCATCGTCCACGTAGACGAAATCCCGGATCTGGGAGCCGTCCCCGAACACGTGGATCTCGGCGTCGTCCAGCGCGAGCCGGACGAACCAGCCGATGAAGCCCTGCCGGTTGTGGCGGATCAGCTGCCGCGGCCCGTACACGTTGGTCAGCCGCAGCGAGCAGGCGCGCACGCCGAAGACGTTGTTGTAGACGAGGTGGTAGTACTCGCCGGCCACCTTGTTGATGCCGTTCACGTCGGTCGGCCTGACGAGGTGGTCCTCGGTCACCGGCAGCGTGTCCGGACGGCCGTAGACCTGCCGCGTGCCGGCGTAGACCACCTTCGCCCCGGGATTGTGGTGCCGGCACGCCTCGAGCAGCGTGAGCTGCGCCTGGCAGTTCACGGCGAGATCCGTGTGCGGGTCGCGCATGCTGTCGATGTGGCTGACCTGGCCCGCGAGGTTGAAGATCACGTCGCGGCCGCGCACCAGGTAGTTCATGGTCCCCGGCTGCCGGATGTCCGCGATGTTGACGCGCACCCGATCCTTCACCGGCTCGATGTTGAAGAAGTTCGCGCCCGCGTCCGGGATGAGCGAGTCGATGATCAGGACGTCGGCGCCGAGTCCGGCCAGCCTGATCGCCAGGTTGCTCCCGATGAATCCGAGGCCCCCGGTGATCATCACGCGGCGGCCCGCGTAGCTGGCGCCGAGGTCGATCACCGGGACCCCCTGGCCTCCCGCGGCGTGTCGGCGGCGCCATCGGCGGCGCGCAGGTGTTCCCGCCGGACGACCAGCGTCCACCACAGCTTGAGGACGTCCACGCCCGTCTTCGCGATTCGCGGCAGGTTGAAGAACTGCGACTTCCCGTGGGCCCGGTGGTAGTGGTGCACGGGCACCTCGGCGACGCGGAATCCCGCGTCCTTGAACTTCTTCATCATCTCCAGGCAGATGACGCCGCTGTTCTTCTCGAGATGGACCGTGTCGAACATCCGGCGCCGCATCAGCCGGAAGTCGCAGTCCACGTCGCGGACGGTGAGCCCGAACAGCGTCTTGACGGTGTGGTGGTAGAGCTTGCCGATGACGATACGGTGCAGCGGGTCGGAGCGGCTGATCTTCCAGCCGTTCACCCAGTCCACGTCGTCGCGCATCGCCCCCCACAGCAGCGCGACCTCAGAGGGATCGTACTGGGCGTCGCCGTCGGTGTAGAACACGAGGTCCTTGGTGGCCGCGGCGAAGCCGCTCCGGAGCGCGCCGCCGTAGCCCCGGTTCACCACGTGGTGGACGATCCGGACGTGCGCCGGGTACAGCCGGGCGAGTTCGTCCAGGATCCGGGGCGTCGCGTCGCGGCTCCCGTCGTTGACGACGACGACCTCGTAGTCCGGCGTCAGCTCCGAGGCGGCCTGGACCGCTCGAATCACGAGGCTGGCAATGGTGCCGGCGTCGTTGTACGCGGGGAAGAAGATCGTCAGGCTGGGGGTCGAGACTGGGGCCATGGTCGGGCGCGCGGGCATTGTAGTCCGCCGCTCAGCGCTTGCGCGGACCCAGCCAGCGCCGCAGGACCAGTCGCCACGGCGTGACGATCGACTCCCTGATGACGCCGCCCGAGATCTTCGAGGCGCCCTCGCGACGCTCCACGAAGATGATCGGCACCTCGGTGACCCGGCAGCCCGCCTCGGCGGCCAGGAACAATGTCTCGACCTGGAAGGAATACCCGTCCGACGTGATGCGATCCAGCGGCAGTCGGGCCACGGTCTCGCGGCGCCAGCAACGGAATCCGGCGGTGCAGTCGCGCACGTCCATGCCCGTGACCGTCCGGACGTACCAGTTGGCGAAGGTGCTGAGTATCAGCCGGCGCAGCGGCCAGTTCACCACGCTGACGCCCTGGAGGTACCGGGATCCGATGACCAGATCGGCGCCGGCTGCCGCGTGCAGCAGATCCGGGACGTACTTCGGGTCGTGCGAGAGGTCGGCGTCCATCTGGAGGACGAGGTCCGCGTCGGTCGCGAGCGCCGCGCGCATGCCGTCGACGTAGGAGCGCCCCAGCCCGCGCTTGCCGGTGCGGTGCAGCACCGTCAGCCGGCCCTGGCTCGCGGCGGCGAGCTCGTCGGCCAGCGCGCCGGTGCCGTCGGGCGATCCGTCGTCGATGACGAGCACGTGCACGTTCGGAAAGGCGAGGAGGCGCTCCGTCAGGACGGGCAGGTTCTCGCGCTCGTTGTAGGTGGGCACGAGCACCAGCGCCTTCGGCGCTCCTCCGGTCCGCGTCTCAGCCATGCGCCACCAGGCGTTCGATGACGTCGTCCCAGGTGATCGTCAGCGCGACGGCGCGGCCAGCCTCGCCGAGTGCCGCGGCCGACGTCCTCGAGGCGTCGAGCGCCGCCACGGCGTCGCCGATGGCGGCCGGATCCGGATCGACCACGCGTCCCGTCACGAGGTCGTCGACGAACTCCAGCGTGCCGCCAGAATCACGCGCCGTCACGACGGGCTTCGCGGCGAGGAACGCCTCGAGCGTCACGAGGCCATAGTCCTCGTCATACGGCACGTACAGCACGGCGAGCGCCTCGCGATACAGCGCGGGCAGGGCGTCGTCGGGCACCGCGCCGAGGAAGGTCACGCGCGCCGAGACCCCCGCCTCCTCCGCGGCGCGCTGGACGGCCGCGCGCTGGCTGCCCTCCCCGACCACGACCAGTCGGAGGGGTTCGGGCCAGTGCGCCACGGAGCGCACCGCCAGGTCGACGCGCTTGTTCTGCTCGAGGCGCGCCACCGACAGCACGTATTGGCCGTACGGACCGGGCGTCAGTCGCGGCGCGAGCATGGGCGGATGGTAGAGCGGCGTGGAGTCGAGGCCGTTGTAGCGCTGCAGGCGCGCCGTCACCGTGCGTGAGATCGTGTAGCGGGCCGCGCATTCACCGAGCGCCCGTTCGTCGATGGCCATCACGCGGTCGCGGAGTGCCACGTCGATCTCCTCGTGGCCCACGTCGGAATACGGCGTCGCCGCCAGTTCGTACGCCGCGCGATGCTGGTGGACCAGCCAGCACACCTTGCGCGGGTGCCGAGCGAGATACGTGGGGAACTTGGTGGCGATGAGCAGGTCGGCCGGCCGTCCGTTGCTCTCGCTCAGATCGAGGAGCCCCCACGCGGCCGCGTGGGGAAGCAGCTCCTCCTTCGGATACCACTTGAACGGCAGCGCGACGCGATCGGTCTCGAACCCGCGCTGGCGGAGCTCGTGAACGAGCTGCTGCACGAGCAGTTCAGCTCCCCCGCGCACGAAGGGGACCTGGGTTTCGCAGACGAGCACCGTCCGTACGGCCATCAGGAATCGTGCAGTTTCGAGCCGCCAATCGTAGCACGCACGAATCGGAGGCGAAGAAAAGGCGACGCCCCTTGTGGCCGCAGCCCTTGATCACCCAAGAATTCGAGAGGCGAACATACGACGTAAGCCCTGATTTTTCGACAACTTACCGTCAACTTTCCGTTGACAGCGCAGGGATCGTCCCCTAGGATTTTCGGTGGACTTATCTGGAGCGAAGTGGACCAAAGTGCCCTAAGGGGGAACTCGCCAGCCCGAATCGACGACAAGGGCCGGCTCAAGATCCCCAACGCCTTCCGTGCCGCGATATGCGACGAACACGGCCGGAAGGTCTTCATCACCAGCCTGACGGGCGAGTCCGTGCTCGTGTACCCGCTGCCCGTCTGGATCGAGATCGAGCGCAGAGTCGCGCAGGCGCCCTCCACGCACCCGGCGCGGCTGAAGTTCCTCGATCGCGTCAACTTCTACGGTCAGGAAGGCGAGATCGATCCGCAGGGACGGCTGCTCATCCAGCCCCGCCTGCGCGAGTCCGCCCTGATGAGCGGCGACGTCGACGTGCTCGGGAAATACAACTTCCTCGAGGTATGGAACCACGAACGGTTCCTGGCCAAGATGCATCGCGAGCCGTTCTCGGACGACGACGCGCGCGCGCTGGCCGGCTTCGGTATCTAGTTCCGTCAACCCTTCCAGTGTCGCACGTGGAGCAGCCGCAGCACCTGCCCGTCATGGTGGAGGAGACCACACGCTTCCTCCGGCCCTCGCGAGGCGGCACGTACGTGGACTGCACGCTCGGCCTGGGCGGGCACACGCGAGCGCTGCTCGAGGGCGGCGCCGGGGTGGTGGTCGGGTTCGACCGCGATCCGCAGGCGCTGGGGGCGGCCCGGCAGGCGCTCGAGGTCTACGGGCCGCGCGTCCGCTACGTCCACGCCGACTACCGCGACTTCGACGCCGTGCTCGACGGGCTGCAGATCGCGTCCATCGACGGCGCCCTCGCGGACCTCGGCGTGTCGTCCCTGCAGCTCGACGGACCAGGGCGGGGCTTCTCGTTCAGGCGCGACGAGCCATTGGACATGCGGATGGACCAGTCGCAGGGCGAGACCGCGGCGGAGCGGCTCGCGACCGTGGGCGAGACCGAGCTGGCCGATGTCATCTTCCGCTTCGGCGAGGAGCGGCGGTCGCGCCGCGTGGCGCGGGCCATCGTCGCCGCGCGCGGACGCGCGCCGATCGCGACGACCGGCCAGCTCGCGGCCATCGTGCGCCGGGCCGTCGCGGCGCCCGGTTGGCAGCGCATCGATCCGGCCACGCGCACCTTCCAGGCGCTCCGGATCTGGGTGAACGGCGAGCTCGATCGGCTCGACGACTTCCTGCGCCGGGCCGCCCGGCGCCTCGCGGCAGGCGGGCGCCTGGCCGTGATCAGCTTCCATTCGCTCGAGGACCGCATCGTGAAGCACACGCTGCGGGCCCTCGACCGCGGCGAGGGCCTGGTGCGCGTCCTGACGGGCAAGCCCGTCGAGGCGAGCGACCAGGAAATCCGGTTGAATCCGCGTGCGCGCAGCGCGAGGCTGCGCGTCGCCGAGCGTCTGGCGTAGTGGAGCCGGCGGCGCCCCCACGCCGCAACTCCGTACCGCCGGGCACGAGCTGAAGGAGGACGACGTGGAGCGCGCCGAGACCTTCGACTACGCGATTCGCAAGGACGTCAGGAACAACACCATCGTCCGCGAGGTGGACGAGCGCCGCCAGGGCGAGCTGCGGACGTCGCT
Organism: Vicinamibacterales bacterium; assembly: GCA_041394705.1. Taxonomy (GTDB): domain Bacteria; phylum Acidobacteriota; class Vicinamibacteria; order Vicinamibacterales; family UBA2999; genus CADEFD01. Next base: position 67,279 of record JAWKHS010000007.1, on the reverse strand, counting down.
GGCGATCGGGGCGGTGCTGGTGCTGGTCGTGCTGTTCGACGCCTGGCAGCACTTCGAGCTCATCCGCCACGGCTACCAGATCGAGAGCATGCAGAAGCAGCGGGCGGCCGAAGAGGAGGTGCGACGGCACCTGCGCCTCGAGGTCGAGACCCTCCGCGCGCCGCAGCGCATCGAGCGCCTGGCCGGTACCCGTCTCGGCATGATCCGGCCGACCGCGGCGGACACCATCGTGCTCGAGCGCGTCCTGCCCTCCGAGCCGCCGTCCCGTTCCGTCGTCGCGTCGCGCTAGTCCGGGAGCAGGGTCGATGGCTGACGAGCGTCCAAACGCCTGGCGCAGGACCATCCGGCATCGTGCCGTGGCCGGCGGAGTCGCGCTCGCGCTCTGGACCGTCGCCATCGAGGCGCGGCTCGCCCACCTGCAGGTGTCGCGCCACGCCGAGCTGCTCGCGCGCGCCGACCGGCAGCAGAAGCGGACGGTGGACGCCCCGGCCAAGCGCGGAGAGATCCGCGATCGCAACAACCGGCTGCTCGCCTACAGCGTCGACGTCGACAGCGTCTATGCCGTCCCGTCCGAGATCTCCGACCCGCGGAAGGCGGCGCGCGAGCTCTGCAAGGCGCTCGATCACTGCGACGCGTCCGACCGCGCCGAGCTCGAGGAGCGCCTGGGCCGCAAGTCCCCCTTCGCCTACGTCCAGCGCTTCGTGTCGGCCCGCGCCTCCGAGCGCGTCGCCGCCCTGGATCTCGAGGGCATCGGGTTCATCAAGGAGAACCGCCGCTTCTACCCGAACAAGGAGCTCGCCGGCCCGCTGCTCGGCTATGTCGGCGTGGACAACACCGGGCTGGGCGGGATCGAGGCCGCGTTCGACAAGGTGATTCGCGGCCGCTCCGGCACGGTGCTGGTGCAGACCGACGCGCGGCGCCGGGCGTTCAGCCGCATCGAGCGCCTGCCGACCACCGGCGCGACGCTCGAGCTCACGATCGACGAATACCTGCAGCACATCGTGGAGCGGGAGCTGGCCGCCGGGGTCGCCGCCAACAAGGCCGAGGCCGGCACGGCCGTGGTGATGGACCCGGCCACGGGCGAGATCCTGGCGATGGCCAGCTATCCGGGATTCAATCCGAACGCCTTTCGCGAGGCGGACGCGGTCCATCGGAAGAACCGCGCCGTCACCGACATCTACGAGCCGGGCTCCACCTTCAAGATCGTCACGGCATCGGCCGCGATCGAGGAAGGCGTCGTGTCGCCGTCGGACCCGATCGACGTCAGCGAAGGGCTCATCCGGTTCCCCGGGCGCGTCATCAACGACGACCATCACTACGGCGTGCTGTCGTTCGGCGACGTCATCGTGATGTCGAGCAACGTGGGCGCCATCAAGGTCGGCCTGAAGATCGGGCGCGACAAGCTCGGCGCCTACATCAATCGCTTCGGCTTCGGCCGCGCGGTGTCGACCGAATTCCCGGGCGAGAGCCCCGGCATCGTCTGGAACACGGCCCGGCTGAGCGACAGCGCCCTGGCGTCCGTGTCGATGGGCTATCAGGTGGGCGTGACGCCCCTGCAGATGGTCAGCGCCACCGCCGCCGTCGCCAACGGCGGGCGTCTCATGCGCCCCCACGTCGTGCGCGCGGTCGTCCGCGACGGCGCGCGGACGCCCAACCCGGTGGACGAGGTGCGGCGCGTGATCAGCCCCCGCACGGCCGCCGAGCTGACGACGATCATGGAGGACGTCGTCACGCGCGGCACGGCGAAGGGCTTCGTCCGCGTCGACGGGTTCACGGTGGCGGGCAAGACGGGGACGGCGCAGAAGCTCGTGAACGGCGCCTATTCGCACACCGCCTTCAACGTGTCGTTCGCGGGGTTCGTCCCGTCACGCAAGCCCGCGCTCGCGATCGTCGTCGTGGTGGACACGCCGCGCAACGGCTACTACTACGGCTCCTCGGTCGCCGGTCCGATCTTCGCGAGGATCGCCGACGCGTCGCTGCGCCACCTGGGCATCGCCCCGACCGTGTTCCCGGCGCCCCCCGTGCTCGTGGATCGCCGCGCGCAGGTGCCGGCGCCTGCGGGCCGGCCCGTCGTGGTGGCCGTCGACGACGACGGCGGCCGGACGATGCCCGACCTGACGGGCCTGAGCGCCCGCGAGGCGCTCCGCCGCATGGCGCGCCTGGGGCTCTCGGCGAAGATCCAGGGCTCGGGCCTCGTCGCCGGGCAGTATCCGGACGCCGGGGAGACCGTGGCGGCCGGCGGCGCCGCGACGATCGTGCTGACCCGCGACGGCCGGGTCCGCGCGTCTTCCGGGGGCGCTCCGTGACGCAGGCCGACCTGGTCGCCGCGCTGGGGCCGCTCGTCTCGACGGCGACCGACGTCTCCGGGAGCGTGGCGGTCGCCGACGTCGCGTACGACTCACGGGCCGTCGTGCCCGGCGCGGCCTTCGTCGCGCTCAAGGGCCTCAAGGCCGACGGCCTGGACTTCGTCCCTGGCGCCGTGCAGCGCGGCGCCGCCGTGGTCGTGGCGGAGCGGGAGCGGCCCGAGGGCCTGACCGTCCCGTGGATCGCCGTCAGCGACGCCCGGCTCGCCCTCGCGCTCGCCGGCGCGGCCGCCGCCGGACACCCGAGCCGCGAGATGACCGTCGTCGGCGTCACCGGCACCAACGGCAAGACGACCACGGCGTATCTGCTCTCGTCGGTGTTCGACGCCGCCGGCCGGTCGTGCGGCATTCTCGGGACCGTCAGCTACAAGGTCGGCCGCGAGGTGCGCGAGGCCTCCCGGACGACACCGGAGGCCCCGGACGTCCAGCGGCTGCTGCGTCAGATGCTCGACGCGGGCAACCGTGCCTGCGTGATGGAGGTGTCCTCCCACGCCCTGGCCCTCCGACGGGTGGACGGCATGCGCTTCGCCGCGGCGGTCTTCACGAACCTCACGCGCGACCACCTCGACTTCCACGGCGACATGGAGGCGTACTTCGCCGCCAAGCGCCGCCTGTTCGAGATGCTCGACGCCTCGGCGCCGGGCGTCGTGAACGCCGACGATCCGCGGGCGGCCGCGCTCCTCGCGATGCCCGGGCGACGGCTGACCTACGGCCTCACGAAACCCGCCGACGTGCGGGCCGAGGGCCTCGCGATGGACCTGAACGGCGTGCGCTTCACGGCGGTGACGCCCGCCGGACCCGTCGCGGTCCGCTCGCCCCTGGCCGGCCGTCCGAACGCCTACAACCTGCTGGCGGCCGTGAGCACGGCCGTCGCGCTGGACGTGCCCGTCGACGCCATCGCCGAGGGCCTCTCGGCGCAGACGGGCGTGCCCGGCCGCTTCGAAGTGGTGTCGGCGCCCGACGACGGCGTGACCGTCGTCGTGGACTACGCCCACACCGACGACGCGCTGCGCAACCTGATCGAGACGGCCCGTCCGCTCACCGCGGGCCGCGTGGTGACGGTGTTCGGCTGCGGGGGCGAGCGCGATCGGACCAAGCGCCCGCTGATGGGCATGGTGGCCGCCCGCCTGAGCGACGTCGTGGTCATCACGTCGGACAACCCGCGGGGCGAGGAGCCGCGGGCGATCATCGAGGAAATCCGCCGCGGCATCCCGGCCGGCGAGGCGGCGTCGGGCCGCACGCCGGAGGTGAGCGCGGTGCCCGACCGTGCCGAGGCGATCGAGCGGGCCATCGCGATGGCCCGCCCGGGCGACCTGGTGCTCATCGCGGGCAAGGGGCACGAGAAGACGCAGCACATCGGCAGCCGCGTCGTGCCCTTCGACGACGTCGACGTCGCGCGGGCCGCGCTGGCTCGCCGCCAGGCGAGGGCGGGATCGTGATGCGCCTCGATCAGGGCTCCTACTCGGCGGCGGACCTCGCCGCGGCCGTGCACGGCCGCCAGACGGACGGACCGTCCACGGCGCGCCTGGGGCGCGTGTCGATCGACTCGCGGACCCTCGCGCCGGGCGACCTCTTCTTCGCCATCGTCGCGGCGCGCGACGGCCACGACTTCGTGCCCGCCGCCCTGGAGCGCGGCGCCGCAGGTGTGGTCGTGGACCGGCCGGTCGTGGCGCGGACCGACGCGGGCCAGGTCGTCGTCGAGGTCCCCGACACGCTGCGGGCGCTGCAGGACCTGGGGCGCGCCGTCCGCCGGGCGTCCGGGGCGCGCGTGGTGGCCATCACCGGGAGCGCCGGCAAGACGACGACGAAGGACGCGATCGCGGCCGTGCTCGGCGCGACCTATCGCGTGGTCAAGAACCGCGGCAACCTGAACAACCACCTCGGGCTGCCGATCTCGCTCGTCGAGCTGCGCGAGCGCCCCGACGTCGCCGTGATGGAGCTCGGCATGAACCACGCCGGCGAGATCCGGGTGCTCGTGGACCTGGCCGAACCGGACGTGCGCGTCTGGACCAACGTGGGTGACGCACACCTCGGGTTCTTCGGCTCGCGCGAGGCGATCGCGGACGCGAAGGCCGAGATCCTCGAAGGTGCGACGAGCGGGACCGTCCTGGTCTGCAACGCCGACGATCCCCTCGTGATGGCGCGGGCGGCCTCGTTCGCGGGCCGGACGATCACGTTCGGCACGACTCCCGGGGCGGCGGTCCGGGCCACCGCGATCGACGATCGCGGCATCCACGGCAGCCGGGCGGACGTCGTCACGCCGCAGGGGCCGCTCACCCTCACGGTGGCGCTGCCTGGCTTCGGCCACGTGATGAACGCGCTGGCCGCGACGGCCGTCGGCCTGGAACTGGGCATCGCGCCGGCCGTCATCGCCGAGCGCCTGGCCACGCTCATGCCCGCCGAGCACCGGGGCGTCGTCCTGACCACGCCCGATGGCGCCACGATCCTGGACGACAGCTACAACTCCAGCCCCGCCGCGCTGTGCCGCGCGCTGGACGTGCTGCGCGCCAGCCGGCCCGCCGGACGCACGGTCGCGGTGCTGGGCGAGATGCTGGAGCTGGGCGAACTGTCGATCGCCGAACACGAGGCGTGCGGACGGCATGCCGCGGGCGTCGGGCTGGATCGTCTGATCACGGTCGGCGGTGAGCCGGCGCGCCGTCTCGGCCTGGCCGCGGAAGGCGCGGGCCTGTCCGACGGCCGCGTGTCGCACGTCGCGTCGAGCGAGGAGGCGGCCGAGCTCCTGTCCGGCGAGCTCCACCCGGGCGACCTCGTCCTGGTGAAGGGCTCGCGGGGCATCCGCACGGACCGGGTCGTCGCGCGGCTCGTGGCGGGGGGGGCCTGATGCTCTATCACCTGCTGCCCCCGCTGGCCCCGCATTTCGGCGTCCTGAACGTCACGCGCTACATCACCTTCCGCACGGCCGTCGCGAGCATCACGGCGCTGGTCATCTCGCTGCTGATGGGTCCGTGGCTCATCCGCACGCTGCGCAACTTCCAGATCGGGCAGGTGATCCGCCAGGAGGGACCGCAGTCGCATCGCGCCAAGGCCGGCACGCCGACGATGGGCGGGCTGCTCATCCTGACCGCCGCGCTCGTGCCGACCCTGCTGTGGGCCGACCTGGCCAATCCGTTCACGTGGATTGCCGTCCTCGCGACGACCGCGTTCGGCGCGATCGGCCTGGCCGACGACTACCTGAAGATCACGCGCCGGTCGTCGGGCGGGCTCGCCGCGCGGTACAAGATGGGCCTGCAGCTCGTCGTGGCGGCCGGCGTGGGCGTGACCCTCGTCGTGATGGCCGGGCGGCGCGGCTACGACACGCGCATCCTCTTCCCGTTCTTCAAGCAGCTCACGCCCGACCTCGGCTGGGGGTACGTGCCCTTCGCGATGCTCCTGCTGACCGGCGCGTCGAATGCCGTCAACCTCACCGACGGCCTCGACGGCCTCGCCATCAGCACGTTCGCGGTGGCGGCGGCCTGCTTCACGGCGCTGGCCTACGTGACCGGCCATGCCGTGTTCGCCGAATACCTGCTGCTGCCCCGGATTCCCGGGGCCGCGGAGCTCACGATCTTCTGTGGCGCGCTCGTGGGCGCGAGCCTCGGCTTCCTCTGGTACAACTGCTACCCCGCAGAGGTGTTCATGGGCGACGTCGGCTCGCTCGCCCTCGGCGGCGCGCTCGGCACCGTCGCCATCCTCATCAAGCAGGAGCTGCTCCTGGTCATCGTCGGCGGCGTCTTCGTGATGGAGGCGACGTCGGTCATCCTGCAGGTCGGCTCGTTCAAGCTCACCGGGAAGCGGGTCTTCCGGATGGCCCCCCTCCACCATCACTTCGAGCTGGCGGGATGGAGCGAGCCGAAGGTGATCACGCGCTTCCTGATCCTGGCGATCCTCTTCGCCCTGTTCAGCCTCACCACGCTCAAGCTGCGATGACGGCCGACATGCACCCGATCGGGCCCCAGGGACGGGCGTTCTCGGTGGCCGGCGCGCACGTGCTCGTCGTGGGCGCGGCCCGGAGCGGCGTCGCCGCCGCCGAGCTCCTCGTCGCGCGCGGCGCGTCGGTGGCCCTGAGCGACCGGGCGCACGTGATCCGCGACGAGGCCCACCTGCGGGCGATCGGCGTGACGCTGGACCTGGGGCGGCACGACCCGCGACTCTTCGCCGGAGCAGACCTCGTGGTCACGAGCCCCGGAGTGCCGCCGAATCTGCCGGCCCTCGAGCAGGCGCGCCGGGCCCGCGTGCCCGTCATCGGCGAGCTCGAGCTGGCGTCGCGCTGGATCCAGGGACGCCTCGTGGCCATCACGGGCACTAAGGGCAAGTCCACCACCACCACGCTGGTCGGCCGGATGCTCGAGTCGTCGGGCCGGCGCGTGCTCGTCGGCGGGAACATCGGAGTGCCGCTCAGCGCGCAGGTGGAAGCCTCCACGCCCGACACCGTCCACGTGGTGGAGGCGAGCAGCTTCCAGCTCGAAGCCACCGACACGTTCCATCCGTCCATCGCGGCCATCCTGAACTTCTCGGCCGATCACCTCGATCGGCACGCGGACGAGGCGGAGTACGCGGCGGCGAAGTCGCGGATCTTCGCGAATCAGTCGCCCGACGACTGGCGGGTCGTGGACGCGGATCGCCCGGAGACGTTTCCGATCGCCGCCGTCGGGCAGGCCCGGGAGCGCCGCTATTCGGCCACGCGCGTGCTCGACGACGGCGTGTCCGTGGAGGACGGCGTCGTGCGGCGGCGGACGCCGTCGGGCGACCTGGCCCTGGCGCCGCTCGGCGCGATGCGGCTGCGCGGCCGCCACATGGTGACCAACGTCGTGGCGGCGTGCGCCATCGCCGATCTGGCCGGGGCCACGCCGGACGGCATGACAGCGGCGCTGGAGTCGTTCGGCGGGCTGGAGCACGTGATGGAGCAGGTGGCCGAGATCGACGGCGTCCGCTTCGTCAACGACTCGAAGGCGACCAACGTGGATGCCGCGGCGCGCGCGATCGAGAGCTACGACGGCGTGGTGGCCATCGTGGGCGGGCGCTACAAGGGCGGCCGGTTCGAGGACCTCGCCGGCCCGCTGCAGGCCCACGGCCGGGCCGTCATCGCCATCGGCGAGGCCGCGCCCCTGGTGCGGTCGGCCTTGGCCGGGACCGTGGCGGTGGTGGACGCGGGGTCGATGGCCGAGGCCGTCGCGCGGGGGCAGGAACTGGCCGCGCCCGACGGCGTGGTGCTGCTGGCGCCGGCCTGCTCGAGCTTCGACATGTTCGAGGACTACGCGGCGCGGGGCCGGGCGTTCAAAGAGGCGGTGGGGAGGCTACGAACGTAGCGGCTAGCGGCCAGGGCTAGGAGCTGGCGGCTGGACCCGGTGGCGCCACGCGGCTGTGGCGCGAACTCCGGGACAGGAAGGGAGGCAGACGGGACGGCGAGGGAAACGCGAGAGGTGAGCAGTCATCAGCCGGGTGGTGGCGATTGGGAGCCGGCCGCTGGGAGCGCAGGCCTCCTCGGCCTGCGAGGCTGGTGTCCCAGTCCCCCACCTGGCTGATGACTGCTGACCGCTCGCGGCCCATACGGTCGCCGAGCGGCCGGATGCGGAATTTCGCACCCGGCTGAGGTTTTCGGTCCGAGGTCCCCCGGACTTTAGGGGGGCCGTCGATTTTCCCAGTGGGGCGATTGCCCCCAGGGCGGGTGAGTATGGCGCGGAAGCTCCAGTCTGACAAGTGGCTGTTCCTGGCGACCCTGGCGCTGGTGTGCGTCAGCGTGGTCATGGTCTACAGCGCCTCGGCCGTCGTGGCCCTGGACAAGTACCAGCAGCCCTACTACTTCGTGACGCGCCAGGTGATGTGGGCGCTGCTCGGTCTGTCCGTGCTGTCCATCGTCATGCGCATCGACTACCGGACCTACCAGTCCGAGCAGCTCGTCTGGACCGCGTTGGGGGTGGTGGCGGTGCTCCTGGTCGCCGTGCTCTTCATGCGGCCCATCAACGGGTCGCACCGGTGGTTCGGGTTCGGGGGGCTCGGCATCCAGCCGTCGGAGCTGGCCAAGGTGGTCGCCATCCTGTTCACGGCCGTCACGCTCGACCGCCGGATGCACCGGATCGCCGAGCCGAAATACGCGCTCCTTCCGGTGGCCGTCATCTCCGCCGGTCTCGCCGCCCTGATCCTCGTGGAGCCGGACTTCGGCACCGCCGCCGCGCTGCTGGCCGTGGTGGCGGCCATGGTCCTCGCCGCCGGCCTGCCCTGGCGCTACCTCGTGGGCCTCGGCCTGGCCGCGGTGCCCACCGCCTACATCCTGATCGTGTCGGCGCCCTACCGGCTGCGCCGGTTCATGGCGTTCCTGAATCCCGACGCCGACCCGCTGGGGGACGGCTTCCACATCATCCAGTCCACCATCGCCGTCGGCAGCGGCGGCATGCTCGGCCGCGGGCTGATGGGCGGGATGCAGAAACTCTTCTTCCTGCCCGAGCCCCACACCGACTTCATCTTCGCCGTCATCGCCGAGGAGCTGGGCTTCGTCGGCGCGACGCTGGTCGTGGCCTGCTTCACCATCATCGCGTGGCGGGGCCTCAGGGCCGCCACCGCGGCGCCCGATCGCTTCGGCGCGTTCCTGGCGCTCGGCATCACGACCATGGTCGTCGCGCAGGCCTTCGTCAACCTGAGCGTCGTCCTCGGACTCATGCCCACCAAGGGCATCCCGCTGCCGCTCGTCAGCAGCGGCGGCTCGTCGCTCCTCGTGAACCTCGCGAGCATCGGCGTCCTCCTGAACATCTCGCAGCACGGCGTGGAGGAGCGCGCCGCCGTGGAGCCCGGAGTCGCGTGAGTGCGCGTGCTCTTCGCGGGCGGGGGCACCGGGGGACACCTGTTCCCGGGGGTGGCGGTGGCCGACGAGCTGCGGCGCCGCGATCCGTCCGCGGAGGTGTCGTTCGTGGGCACGGCGCGTGGCCTGGAGCACCGCGTCGTCCCCGCGCTCGGGCTGCCGCTGGATCGCATCCGGAGCGCCGGCCTGAAGGGGAAATCGCCGTCGGCGCTGGCGCGCGGGCTGGCGCTCCTGCCCCTCTCGGCCCTGGACGCGTGGCGCGTGCTGTCGGCGCGACGGCCGGAGGTGGTCGTGGGCGTCGGCGGCTACAGCTCGGGACCGGTGCTGCTCATGGCCGCGCTGCGGGGCATTCCCACGCTGCTCATGGAGCAGAACGCGGCGCCTGGCTTCACCAACCGGACGCTCGCCCGGTGGGTCAGGGCCGCCGCCGTCAGCTACGAGGAGACGCTCCGGTACTTTCCCGGCATCGGGGTGCTGACGGGCAATCCCGTGCGCAAGGAGTTCCTGCAGGCCATGGAGGCGGCCGATGAGGCGCCGGTCGGAGACGTGCGCATGCTGATCGTCGGCGGGTCCCAGGGCGCGCGGGCCATCAACCAGGCCATGGTCGCGGCGGCGCCGCGGCTGGCGGCCGCAGGGGGCATGGCCATCACGCACCAGACCGGCGAACGCGATCTCGCGAGCGTGCGCGAGGGCTATGCCGCGACGGGCCTCCCCGCGACGGTGGCGGCCTTCTTCGACGACATGAACCGGCACCTGCGCGACGCCGACGTCGTGGTGGCGCGCGCCGGTGCGTCGACCCTGGCCGAGATCACGGTGCTGGGCCGAGCGTCGGTGCTCGTGCCGCTGCCCACCGCCGCCGACGACCACCAGCGCAAGAACGCCCGCGCCCTCGAGGCGGCTGGCGCGGCCGACGTCATCGAAGAACGCGACCTCACGGGCGAGCGCCTCGCCGCCCATCTCCTGGCGCTCGCGGCCGACGGCCCCCGCCGTGCCGCCATGGCCGCGAAGGCCCGCGCCCTGGGGCGGCCGGACGCCGCGGCGCGCGTGGCGGACGCCATCGAAGCGCTGGCGGGAGGGCGGTGATCGTGCTCGGACGCACGCGGCACGTGCACTTCGTCGGCATCGGGGGCATCGGGATGAGCGGCATCGCCGAGCTCCTGGCGAATCTCGGCTACGCCGTGTCCGGATCGGACCAGGCCGCCTCCGCCACGCTCGAGCACCTCCGGGCGCTGGGCGTCACGGCGGCGGTGGGCCACGAGGCGGCGAACCTCGGCGACGCCGACGTGGTCGTCTACTCCTCGGCCGTGAGGATCGACAACCCCGAGATCCTCGAGGCCCGCCGCCGCGGGGTGCCGGTGGTCTCGCGCGCGGAGATGCTGGCCGAGCTGATGCGCCTCCGTGTCGGCATCGCCGTCGCCGGCGCGCACGGGAAGACCTCCACGACGTCGATGGTGGCGCTGGTGCTCGAACGGGCCGGCCTGGATCCCACCGCCGTGATCGGCGGGCGCCTGAGCGCGTTCGGGAGCAACGCCAGGCTCGGCCACGGCCAGTACATGGTCGCCGAGGCCGACGAGTCCGACCGGTCGTTCCTGAAGCTGTCGCCCACCGTCGCCGTGGTCACGAACATCGACCGCGAGCACATGGAGGCGTACGGCGGCTTCGACGATCTGCAGCAGGCGTTCGTGGACTTCGCCAACAAGGTGCCGTTCTACGGCGCCGTGGTGGCCTGCGCGGACGACCCCGAGCTGGCGCGCGTGCTGCCGCGCCTGACGCGCCGGGTGACCACCTACGGCATCGACAGCGCCGACGCCCTCGTGCGCGCCGTGGACCTCACGCTCGAGGGTTTCGGCAGCGCCTGCACGGTCGAGACCCGCGACCGCCGCGACCGCCAGGCCCGGGCCACGCCGCTCGGCCGTCTCCAACTGCAGGTGCCGGGCCGTCACTCGGTGCTGAATGCGCTCGCGGCGGTGGCCGTCGGCCTCGAGCTGGGGGTGCCGTTCGACGTCGTCGCCGGCGCGCTCGGCGAGTTCTCGGGCGCCGAGCGCCGCTTCCAGATCCGGGGCACCGTCCACGGCATCACCGTCGTGGACGACTACGGCCATCACCCGACCGAGATCGCGGCCGTGCTGGACGCCGCCCGCGCGGCGGCGCCTTCGCGCGTCGTCGTGGCGTTCCAGCCGCATCGCTACTCGCGGACCGCGCAACTGCTGCCCGACTTCGCCGCCGTGCTCGCCTCGGCCGACGAGGTGGTGCTGACCGACATCTACGCCGCCAGCGAGGCGCCGATTCCCGGCGTGACGGTGGAGGCGCTGGCGGAGGCCGTGAACCGCCGGCGCGCGCACCCGTCCACGGTCGTGAAGCGGCTCGACGCGCTGGCCGGCACCGTGGCCGACCTGGCCCGCCCGGGCGACCTCGTCATCACGCTCGGCGCCGGATCGATCGGCGCCGTGGCGCCGGCGCTCGTCCAGGAGTTGACGCGCCGCTACCCGGAGACTGCCTCGTGACGCTTGGGCTTCCCCTGCCCTCCGACAAGCGCTTCCGCCGCGCGCAGGTCCGGCCGACGGGCCGCCGCGGCGTCGTCTGGCGCCGCCTGAAGCTCGCCACGAAGGCCGTGGCGCTCCTGACGGTGGTGACGCTGGCCGGCTGGCGCCTGGTCACGCTCGTCACCGAGTCGCCGACGTTCCAGGTCGCCAATGTCGCCGTGCACGGCACCGAGCGGCTGTCGCGCGGCGAGGCCCTGGCGCTCCTGGACGAGCTGCACGGCCGCAACATCCTGGCCGTGCGTCTCGACGACTGGCGCCGCCGGCTCATGACGTCGCCGTGGGTCGAGGACGCCGTGGTCCGCCGGGTGCTGCCCAACACCATCGACGTAGTGGTCCGCGAGCGCACGCCCATCGGGATCGCCCGGCTCGGCCGGGACCTGTACCTCGTGGACCGGCAGGGCGTCGTCATCGACGCGTACGGACCGAGCCACGCGGATCTCGACCTGCCGATCATCGATGGGCTCGGCGCGCCGGCCAAGGACGGCCCGCCGACCGTGGACGGCCCCCGGACGGCCCTGGCGGTCCGGCTGCTGGCCGACGTGGCGTCGAACGGGCGCATCGCCTCGCGGGTGTCGCAGATCGACGTCCACGACGATCGGGACGCCGTGGTGCTGCTCGACGGCGACACGGTGCAGCTGCGCCTCGGCGACCGCGACTTCGCCACGCGCCTGCAGGACTACCTGGACGTGGCGACGGCGCTCAAGGACCGGATGTCGGCGGTGGACACCGTGGACCTGCGCTTTGGTGAACGGATGTACGTGCGGCCGGGCCGGGAGGACCGCGGGGCGGCGCCGGCGTCGCGCGAGGCGGGCAGCCGTGGGGGAGGACGCTAGTGGCACGAAGCGAGCGGTACGTCGTCGGGCTCGACATCGGCACCTCGAAGGTGTGCACCGTGGTCGGCGAGGTGTCGGATGACGGCAGCCTCGACGTGATCGGCATCGGCCTGGCCGACTCGAAGGGACTCAAGCGCGGCGTGGTCGTGAACCTCGAGGCCGCCGTCGAGTCGATCAAGCGGTCGGTGGAGGAAGCCGAGCTGATGGCCGGTGTGGAGATCGGATCCGCGTACCTCGCGGTGAGCGGTCCCCACATCAAGGGCTTCAACAGCCGCGGCGTGGTGGCGGTGGCCGGCAAGAACCGCGAGATCACGCGGGACGACGTGCGCCGGGCCCTCGACGCGGCGCGCGGCGTGTCGCTCCCGGCCGGCCGCGAAGTGCTCCACGTGCTGCCGCAGGACTTCGTGGTGGACGACCAGGACGGCATCGGGGCGCCCGTGGGGATGCAGGGCGCCCGGCTGGAGGTGAACGTCCACATCGTGACCGGCGCCACCACGTCCACCCAGAACCTCATCGCGTGCGTGAACCGAGCCGGGATCGAGGTGGTGGAGATGGTGATCGGCCAGCTCGCGGCCGCCGAGGCCGTGCTGACGCCGGACGAGCGCGAGCTCGGCGTGGCGCTGCTGGACGTGGGCGGCGGCACGGCCGACCTGGCGATCTTCGAGCGCGGCGCCCTGTGGCACACGGCCGTCATCGGCGTGGGCGGCGACCACTTCACCAACGACATCGCCGTCGGGCTTCGCACGCCGATTCCGGAGGCCGAGAAGGTGAAGCGGCGCTCGGGCTGCGCGCTGTCCGGCATGGTGGACGAGGACGAGACGATCGAGGTGGCCAGCGTGGGCGGCCGGCGGCCGCGCGTCATGGCGCGGCGGATCCTGTCGGACATCCTGCAGCCACGCGCCGAGGAGCTGTTCCACCTGGCGTGGGACGAGATCAGCAAGGCCGGGTACGAGAAGTCCCTGAACTCCGGCCTGGTGCTGACGGGCGGCGGCGCGGTGCTCGACGGGCTGTCCGAGATCGCGGAGCAGATCTTCGACCTGCCGATCCGGCGGGGCGCGCCCGCGGGGGTCGGGGGCCTCGCCGACCACCTGAGCAACCCCTCGTGTGCGACGGCGCTGGGGCTGGTGTTGTACGCCCATCGCCACCGACATCTCGACGGCGCCGCCGCGGGCGGCGGCGCATTCACCCGCATGGTCAGTCGGCTGCGAACGGTTTTCAAGGAGTTCTTCTGATGGACGGATGGCTGAGACCCGGAGGCCCGACGGCCGACGTGCAGGACAATCTTCGACTGACCCTCGACGAAGGCCTCCGCAGCGGGGCGCGCATCAAGGTGGTGGGCGTGGGCGGCGGCGGCGGCAATGCCGTGTCGCGCATGGTGCAGGCGGGCCTGTCGGGCGTGGAGTTCATGGTCGCGAACACCGACGCGCAGGCGTTGGCCTCGAATCCGGCGCCGGTCAAGCTCCAGATCGGCAGCAAGCTCACGAAGGGCCTCGGCGCCGGCGCCGATCCCAACGTGGGCCGGCAGGCCGCGCTCGAAGACACCGACTCGCTCATCTCGGCGCTGAGCGGCGCTGACATGGTGTTCGTGACGACCGGCCTCGGGGGCGGCACCGGCACCGGCGCCGCTCCCGTGATCGCGAGCCTGGCGACCGAGCTCGGCGCGCTGACGATTGCCGTGGTGACCAAGCCGTTCCGCTTCGAGGGCAAGAAGCGCCTGACGCAGGCCGCCCAGGGGCTCGATGCCCTGCGCGACTCGGTGGACACCGTGATCACGATCCCGAACGAGCGCCTGCTGTCCGTGATCGACAGGCAGACGTCGATGCTCGACGCGTTCGTGACCGCGGACGACGTCCTGCGGCAGGCGATCCAGGGCATCTCCGACCTGATCCTGGTCCCGGGCATCATCAACCTCGACTTCGCGGACGTGAAGGCGATCATGTCCGGCATGGGCGTGGCGATGATGGGCACCGCGACCGGCGACGGCCAGACGCGTGCGCTCGACGCCGCCAACCGCGCCGTGTCGAGCCCGCTGCTCGAGGACGCGTCGGTGAACGGCGCCCGCGGCGTGATCGTGAACATCACGGGCGGGCCGGACATGGGGCTGATGGAAGTGAACGACGCCATGTCGGTGATCCACGAGGCCGCGCACGAGGACGCCAACATCATCTTCGGCGCCGTGGTGGACCCGCAGCTGTCCGGCAAGGTGAAGATCACGGTCATCGCCACGGGCTTCGAGGCCGGGCGCGCCGGGCGGATCATGCCGGCTTCGGCCTCCGCGACCCCCGTGGACCTGTCCAACTACGCCGCGCACCTCCGGGCCGGCGCCGGGGCCAACGCCATCGACGTGTCGCCCGGCGCACGGGCGTCCATCGCGCGCCGCCCCGCGATCGAGCTTCCGGCGCAGGGCCGGGCCGTGGTGGGCGGCACGCCGCTGGCCGATGACGACCTCGCCCCCGGCGAGGTGGACATCACCATGGAGCTCGACGTGCCGGCGTTCCTCCGCCGCCAGAACGAGTAGGCGGCCCCCGGGCCGTCGCGCCGGCCCGTCCGGTGCGGCGCCGGGGGCGGGCTCGGGCCGGCGAGACCTGGGTAGTACACTGGCAGGCGGGACGTCCCGTCCCGTCTGATGCACGCGATCGATCAACGGGCGGCCGCCCGCCGGACGCTGTCGCGGGAAGTGGGCTTCATCCAGAAGCCTCACGTGGACCGCATGCGCGTCGGCCTGGCGTTCCCGAACACCTACTTCGTCGGGATGTCGAATCTCGGCTTCCAGACCGTGTACCGGCTGTTCAACCAGCACCCGGACACCGTCTGCGAGCGGGTGTTCCTGCCGCCGAAGCAGGAACTTCGGACGCTCCTGGACCAGAACGCCCGGCTCGTGACGATCGAGTCGGGCACGCGGCTGGATGAGCTGGACGTGCTGGCGTTCTCGGTGTCGTTCGAATGGGACTACACGAACCTGCTGACGATGCTGCGGCTGGCCGGCCTGCCCCTGCGCGCCGAGGACCGCGATCACCGGCATCCCCTCGTCGTGCTCGGGGGCGCCGTGACCTTCGTGAATCCCGAGCCGCTGGCACCGTTCGTCGACGTGGTGGCGGCGGGCGAGGGCGAGGTGCTGGTGCCGTCCTTGCTGGAGGCCGTGGCAGAGGCCACCTCCCGCCGTGATCTCCTGGTGCGGCTGGCGTCCCGGCGCGGTTTCTACGTGCCGGCGTTCTACGACGTGCAGTACGGCGCCGACGGCACGATCGAGGCCTACGTGCCGCGCGAGGGCACGGGCGCGCCGGCCACCGTGCGGAAGGCGGCCCTGAAGACCACCGACGCCGTGGACCCGCCGAGCACGTCCATCTTCACGCCCGACACCGAGTTCGGCTCGCGCTTTCTCGTGGAGGTGGTGCGCGGGTGCGCGAACCTGTGCCGCTTCTGCTGGGCCGGCTACAACTACCTCCCGGTGCGCGCGTTTCCGGCCGATCGCATCCTGGAGCTGGCCGGGGCGGCGCGCGCCCATGCCAACCGCGTGGGGCTCGTGTCGATCGCGCTCTGCGATCACCCGGAGATCGAGCGGCTGCTGGCCCGACTCGGCGAGATGGGCTATTCGATCAGCCCTGCCTCCCTCCGACTCGACGACCTGACCCCGGCCATCGTCGGGCTGCTGCGCGCCAGCGGCGAGCGCACGCTGACGATCGCGCCGGAGACCGGATCCGACCGCCTGCGCCGCGTGATCAACAAGACCGTCACCAACGACGAGATCCTCGATCGCGCGGCCCTGATCTTCTCGAGCGGCATCGAGAACCTGAAGCTGTACTACATGATCGGCCTGCCCACCGAGACCGACGAGGATCTGGTGGCCCTGCGCGACCAGGTGGTGCAGCTCAGGGACCTGATGCTGACCCACGCCAGGGCCCGCGGCACGGTGGGCCGGATCGTCGGCAGCGTGAACCCCCTCGTCCCGAAGCCCGGCACCGCCTACCAGTGGCTGCCGATGGCCGATGCCCGGGACATCGAGCGGAAGATGAAGCGGCTGCGCACGCTCGTCGAGGGCCTGGATCACGTGTACTTCTCCATCAAGAGCGAGCGGCATTCCTACTACCAGGCGCTGCTGTCGCTGGGCGACCGCCGCGTGGCGCCCGCCATCGAAGCCGCGGAGCGGAACGGGGGGCAGTGGCGCCAGGCCGTGCGGGACGCCGAGGTGGACGCGGATTTCTACATTTCGCGCGACCGCTCGAGCGACCGGGTGCTCCCGTGGGACATCATCGACGGCGGCATGAAGCACGCGTTCTTCCGCCAGGAATTCGCGAAGGGGCAGCGGGCCGAGTGGACGCTGCCGCCGAAGCGGCAGCAGGAGAACGCCCGGCTCCTGACCGTCCTGTCGTAGCCGGCGCTACCAGGACGCCGAGCCGGCGCCGTCGGCGGCAGGCTCCGCCGTGGTGTCGTGCACGGCCTCGGCCTCGAAGCGGGCGTACGCGCTCAGCACGAGATCCCGGACGTGATCCTGGGCTTTCACGTCCGTCAGCGGCCTGAGAAGCGCGTAACTCCGGCGCTCGCCGTTCACCGAGTACTGCCGGGCGGGGAAGGTGACGTTGCGGCCGGAGCCGGACCGGCGCTCCCAGACGGCGAACCCCAGGAGCTTGAGGCCTGCCAGCGGTCCCTCGGTGAAGTGCAACTCGGCGTCGGCCAGCTTGCCCACGGGACTGCCCTTGTCGTTCGGCGTGATCTTGACCAGCATGACTGCGCTCCCGCCGCGGGGGATGGATCCACGGCTGCCCGTCTGTGGAGCAACCGTCCTGCCAGGTCGCGGTTCGGGCCGAATTCCGCGATAATCGGCGGCGCGAGCGCAACGCCGCCGCCGGCCGCGCGCGGGAGATGTCTCCTGCGGTTGCCGCCGGCGGAGCGGGCTCGGCTCATACGTCATGGCCTTACCCACGCCGTCCACCGGATTCTCCTGGCTCCACGAGCCATGGGGCCCCATGCTGACCTGCGACGCGCTCGCCACGGTCGTGCGCCACGGGTTCACCACCCGGCAACTCCAGTTGCAGCCCGGCGAGCGGGCCGGCCGGGCCTGGGCCGCCGTGGCGGCGTCGGTTGGCTGCGAGCCGGGGCAGATCGAGCGGGTGCGCCAGGTGCACGGCGCGCAGGTGCGCGTGGTCTCGGGGCCGGCGCTGGAGGGGGCGGTCCCCGAGGCGGATGCCGCCATCACGCGCGCGCCCGGGACCGCGGTCGCGGTGGTGGCCGCGGACTGTGTCCCCGTGCTGCTCGCCGATCAAACGACAGGCGCGGTCGCGGCCGTTCACGCGGGGTGGCGCGGCACGGCCGCCGACGTCGTGGGCGCTGCCGTCGGCGCGCTCCAGCGCGAGTACGGCGCGGATCCGGCGTCGATGCAGGCGGCCGTCGGTCCCGCCATCGGGCCCTGCTGCTACGCGGTGGGCCCGGAGTTGGTGACGGCGTTCCGGCAGGCCGGGCATTCCGACGAGCGCCTCGACCGCTGGTTCACCCGCACGGCCGGCCGCCTCACACTGGACCTGTGGAAGGCGACGCGGGATCTGCTGGAGGCGTCGGGAATCCCGCCGGCGAACGTCCACGTCGCGCGGCTGTGCACCAAGACGCATCGGGCCGTGTTCGAGTCGTTTCGCGCGGACGGGGACAAGGCAGGACGCATGGCGGCGATCGTCGTCGCGCCCGCGCGCCGGCCGTCTGCTGCCGCGCCGTAGGGCGTCCGCGCGGCGCAAGGCCGTCACCGCCGGTGGCATACAATCGCCTCGGGAATGAGGATCCCCGGCGACCCGACGCCCGGCAGGATTGGCCCGTACCACATCGTCGGGCGTGTCGGCGCCGGCGGCATGGGCGAGGTGTTCAAGGGCTGGGATCCCCGCCTGAACCGCGACGTCGCCATCAAGGTGCTGCACCCCGACGGCAGTGCCGGTGAGGAGCGCCGGGAACGGCTGCTCGAAGAGGGGCGAGCCGCCAGCGCCCTCAACCACCCGAACATCCTTCGCGTCTACGAGCCCGGCACCGACGGCACCTCGAGCTACCTCGTGTCCGAGTGGCTGGAAGGCGGCCAGCTGCGTGACGAGATGTCCCGGGGCCCGCTCTCGCTGCAGCGGCTGCTGGACCTGGCCGTGCAGATTGCCGACGGGCTTGCGGCGGCGCACGCCCAGGGCATCGTCCACCGCGACATCAAGCCCGAGAACATCATGCTCGCGCGCGATGGCAGCGCGCGCATCGTCGACTTCGGCATCGCGGCGCTCTCGGCGCCAACCCCCCCGAGCACCGACACGCAGACGTCGACCGTGAGCTTCGAAGGCGGGTTGTCCGGGACGCCGGCGTACATGAGCCCGGAGCAGGCCCGCGGCCTCCGCGGCGACTTCCGTACCGACCAGTTCTCGTTCGGCGTGCTCCTGTACGAGATGGCTACCGGCGTCTCGCCGTTTCGCCGCGGCTCACCGGTCGACACGATGGCCGCCGTGCTCGAGGACGAGCCCAAGGCGCTGTCGGAGGTGAACCCGAGGATCCCGGTTGCGTTCCGCTGGATCGTCGAGCAGTGCATGGCGAAGGATCCGGCAGACCGCTATTCCTCCACGGAGGACCTGGCGCGCGAGCTCCGCCGACTGCGCTACCGCCGGCATGAGATCCAGGGCGAGTCCCCGAAGCCCGCGCCGGGCTCCCGGGCCCGGAAGGCAGCCGCGGTCGCCGGCGCCGGCGCCATCGCCATGCTCGCCCTGACGGCCGGCACGATGCTGGGCGACGGGGATGCTCCGCGAGGCTCGTTCGTGCCGTTCGCCTCCGCCGCGGAATACGAGGGCACGCCGGCGTGGTCGCCGGACGGGCAGACCCTCGCCTACGTCCAGGACGTCGACGGCGTGCTGCAGCTGTTCGTCAAGCGTGTGGGCGACGCGCTCGGCCATCAGGTGACGCAGGGCCGCTTCGACGCAGAGCGCCCGTTCTGGTCCGCGAACGGGCAGTTCCTGTACTTCATCTCGCTCGCCGGCGAACAGGAGGCGCTCTGGTCGGTGGGGGTCGCGGGCGGCCGTCCCGAGCTGGTGCTGGAGAACGTGATGCGGGCGGCGGTCGACCCCGACGGCACCCGCCTCGCGATGTTTCGCAACGATCCGCAGATGCAGTTCCGCGAGTCGCTGTGGTGGCTCCCGCTGACGCCCGAAGGGCAGCCGATACGCGAGGCGCGCCCGCCGTTCGACACGGTCGTCGCCACCACGGCGCAGCTCGCGTTCAGCCGTGACGGGCAGCTGCTGGTCTGGCTGTACCGGCTCGCCGACCGCTCCGCGATCGCGACGATGCCCCCAGACTTCTACGTCATCCCGAAGGACGGCGGATCGCTCCGCCATGTGTTCGGGGACATCGAGCGGTTCGCCAGCCTGCCGCAGTTCTCCTGGCTGCCGGACAACCGGCACATCGTACTCGCGCTGCCCGACGACCACCTCGGCAACCGGCATCTGTGGCTGGCTGACACGCGATCCTCCGAGCGGCGCGAGATCACGGCCACCCACACCAACGAGTCGGACCCGGCCGTGTCCCCGGACGGCCGCAGGATTGCCTATGCCTCCGACGAGGTGGACTTCGACCTGGTGCTGTTGTCTCCCGACGGCGGCACCCGCCGCCCGCTGCTGGCCACGGCCCGCAACGAGTTCTCGCCAGCGTGGTCGCCCTCGGGCGATCGGATCGCGTTCGTCACGGACCGCTCTGGCAGCCTCGAGATCTACGCCCGCAGCCGCGACGGGCAGTTCGAACGGCCGATCGTCACCGGAACGGAGTTCGGCGCCGGCCCGACCCGCACCCTCGGCGACCTCGCCTTCTCGCCCGACGGGAGCATGGTGGCCTATCAGCGCGGCGACGGCGGGTCCTTCGAAATCTGGTTGTCGCCGGTCAACGGTGGCACGCCAGTGCGACTGACACCGCCCACCGACACGCGCCTGTACCAGAGTGCGCCCGCCTGGTCGCCGGATGGGGAGTGGATCGCCTATGCCTTCACCGAGCAGGAGGGCCTGAGCCAGTCGCTGAGGAAGGCCCGTGTCGGCGCCGCCGGCGAGTCGGTGCACCTCCTCGACAACCTGCTGTCGTTCACGCCCGTGATCTGGTCGGCTGACGGCCAGTGGATCTACTGCGAGACGCCCGACGGCCTGTCCCGCGTCTCGGCGCAGGGCGGCGAGCCGGAACTCATTTCCAGCGAGCCGGCGCTGGCCCTGGCCCCGGCCGAGGACGGTCAGCAGCTGTACGTGCTGACCGCGAGCGAGACGTCTGGACACTTCGCCCTTGCCCGAATCGAACCGGCGACGCGCGACGTCAGGATCGTGCACCCGGACCTTGGTCCCGTCCCCATCGCCAACCAGTCCATCCGCGGGTTCTCGTTCCTCAAGGGCGAAGGATTTCTCACGTCAATGGCGAAGGCACGATCCGACATCTGGCTGATCGAGGATTTCGCCGTGCCACGGCCGTGGCCGTTGCGGTTGTGGGCCCGCGCCCGCTGACCCCGCCGAATGCCCACCAGATTCCCAGGATCGCGTCCGGCCATTCGCGTCTAGAATCCTGCACGCCCCACCCCGGCACGTGGGCGCGGAGGGTCCCCATGAAGTACCAGGTACTCGTCCTGATCGTGGCGGCATCGATGCTGGCCGACGTCGGGCGGTTGGCGGCCTGCGGCGACAAGTTCCTGGGCGCGGGTCGCGGACCGCGCTTCTCGCGGGTCTACGCCGCGATCTATCCGGGCCGCCTGGTCCTCTATACGCCAGCGCGGGGCGACCTCGCCGGAATGCGCCGGCAGGGGCTCGACAAGGCGCTGCGACGTGCCGGACACCAGGTGGCGGTCGTCACG
This sequence comes from Vicinamibacterales bacterium, assembly GCA_041394705.1. Lineage (GTDB taxonomy): Bacteria > Acidobacteriota > Vicinamibacteria > Vicinamibacterales > UBA2999 > CADEFD01. The sequence continues at coordinate 45,926 of JAWKHS010000007.1, read as the reverse complement.
GACCGGGAAGCGCTGGCCCGGGCGCTCGAGGAGCGTGCCGTCGACGTCGTGGTCGTCGATGCGCCCCAGGTGAGCGACGTGGCCGCGCTGGCAGGCACCCTGCAGACACCGCCCTCCGTCCTGCCGGTGACCCGGGAGACCATCAACTTCCTGAAGACGGTCGACGACACGATGAAGACGCGGATCGGCCCCAGGCTGGTGAAGGCGAGCGGGGGGAAGTGACGTGCGCCGTGCACTTCTCGCCTTCGTGCTCGGTGCCGCCGTGGCGGGATCCGCCGAGGCGCAAGCGTGGCTGCCCCCCGAAGGCGAGACCTCGGTCTCCTTCGTCCTCTCGGACTCGTACGTGCGTGAACACGACCTCAACGGCATTCGCGATCCCAACGGCCGGATCAACAGCGAGAGCCTTTTGGCCGACGTCACCTACGGAGTGCGTGACAACCTGGCGGTGTCGGTGTCACTGCCCGTGATGCGCGTCCGGTTCACCTCGCTCGGCACGCCGCCCCACCCGACAGAGCTCGACAACGGCGCCTATCACACCACTGCAGCCGATATCCGCGTGGACGTCCGGTACACGTTGCTCAACCGGCGGACGACGGTCATCACGCCCTTCGTCACCACGGTCACGCCGTCCCACGACTACGAGTATTTCGCCCACGCCGCCCCGGGACGCCGGGTCAACGAGGTGCAGGTCGGCGCCTTTGCCGGCCTGACCCTGGACGCGCTCCCGGGGATGTTCGTGCAGGCGCGCTACGGCTATGGGTTCCAGGAGAAGTTCGTCGGCTACTCCCACAACCGCAGCCTGTTCTCGCTCGAGAGCGGCTACTTCGTCACGCCGGACGTGCGCGTGTTCGGCATGGTGAACGGGCAGGTGACGCACGGGGGTCTCGATTTCGCGCCCGGCCAGGACCGGACGCTGCCGCCGTCGCTGTGGGCGAATCACGATCGCGTGGCGCGCGAGAACTTCGTGAACGTGGGTGGGGGCCTGGGCTGGTCGATCAGCGACACCGTCGACGTGTTCGGGTCGTTCTCCAAGGCGGTGTCGGCCGTCAACACGCACGTGCTGGATCGCGCGATCGTGGCGGGCGTGTCGATTCGCGTGCTCAAGTCCGCCGCCGAGCGCGGCAAGCCCCGGGCCAGCCTCGGCAACCGGATCGCGCGATGCGCCTGCCAGAAGGGCCTGTCGGCAAGACGCTAGCCGCGCTCATCGTCGGAGTTCTCCCGCCGTCGAGTCCTCCCTCGACGCGCTCGGCGCTCGTCCCCGGCGAGACAGGCTCTATACTCGGCCGTGGGTTCCGCATGCGACTCGTCTTCGGAGCGTTCGTCCTGGACCTGGCCCAGCGACGGCTGTTCTCGGGTGAGGCCGAAGTGCACCTGCAGCCGAAGGCCTTCGACCTGCTACGGGCCCTCGTCGACGCGCGGCCCAGGGCGCTCAGCAAGGACGAGATCCTGGCCGCCGTGTGGCCGGGCGTGTACGTGAGCGAGAACACGCTCGCCACGGTGGTGCGCGATCTCCGCACCGCGCTGGGCGACGACGCCGCACGCCCGCAGTACATCCGCACGGCCTACGGGTATGGATACGCGTTCGTCGGCGTCGCGGCGCCGGACGGCGAGTCGGCGGATCGGCGCCCGTTCTCGGGCTGGCGCCTCCTCCACGATCATCGTGAGATCCGGCTGCGCGAGGGCGACAACATCCTGGGCCGCACCGGTCACGACGTCGTGGTCTTCGACTCTCCGACCGTCTCCAGGCATCACGCGGCCATCCGCGTCGCCGGCGAGCGCGCGACGGTCGAGGACCTGGGCAGCAAGAACGGCACCTGGATCGGCGCCACGCCCGTGACCGGGCCCACCGGGCTGACCGGAGGCGCCGCGCTGCGCCTGGGTTCGGTGGTGGTCACCGTTCAGTTCGCCACCGAGGTGCCGACGACGAAGACGGCGCGCGGGCTGTCGCGCCGCCGCTGAGTACTTAGGTCACTCCCGAGGGCCGACGCGATTCGTCGCTCGACTCCGCGGAGGGCGTGCACTACCCTTCGGTGCCCTCTGGACGACGCCGTCGCGTCCGGAGCCCGAGTCGTCGGTCGTCTCTTCCGCTCCCGCAGGAGGGTGTCATGCGCCGCGGTCTTCACGTGTGCGTCGGGTTTATCGTGGCGGCGGTTGCGGCAGTCCTGGCCGCCCCACTGGCGGCATTGGCTCAGACAGGTAGCATCTCGGGCACGGTGACGGGCGGGGGCTCGCCGCTTCAAGGACCGATCTTGTACGTCTACGACACTGCCGGGTCCTTCGTGACGAGTATGGCCACGGGTCCCGGTGGAACCTACTCCGTTTCCAGCCTGCAACCGGGCGGTTACCGCGTGTTCGCCTTCGCGTCGAACGTGCCCGGCGGCTACGTCAACGAGCTCTATCCGGACATTCAGTGTGCGGGGTTTCCAGCGTATGGCGGGAACTACTGCTCGCTGGCCACTGGCGGCCTGGTTGCAGTCACGGCCGGATCCGACTCGAGCGGGATCGACTTCGACCTGGCGGTCGGCGGCTCGATCGTCGGCAACGTCAGGCTCGCAGGCGTTGCTTCTGGCGGGTCGAGTGTACAGACGCACGTCGATGCCGGCCTGAGCGACGCGTTGTATCGGACCACAGCGACCACGGATGCCTCGGGAGCCTACGTCCTGTCCAGTCTGCCCGCGGGCACCTACTACGTGTGGGCCGGCAACGTGACGGGCGGTGTGGCCAGCGGATATGTCCCCGAGCTGAGCGACGACGTCCCATGCCCACGAAGCGCCAGCGCGATTCCGGTCTCCGCGCCCGGCTGTTCGCTTGCGGCAGCGACGCCCGTGACCGTGGCTGCCGGCGCCGCCATCGTGGTGAACTTCGACCTCGCTGTGGGCGGCGCGATCACTGGTCGGACGTTCAGCGGCGGTGTCCCCCGGGCGTTCGGGGTGTCGGCCACTAGCTCCGGAAACGCTGCCGAGGGCAATGCCGTCGGTTCCCTCGTGACCGGACGCTACGTGATTCGCGGCCTGCCGCCAGGTCAGTACACGACTATCGCCGGTGGTGCTGGTTACACGACGGAGTTCGACTCGACGCCGCGGACCGTGACACCTGGGGTGATTGCAGTGGGGCCGGACTTCGACCTGTCGCCGGGCGGTTTCCCGTTCGTCCTCACGAGTCCGGCGAGCCGCCAGGTGCTGTCCGGACAGTCCGTCGGGCTGAGCGTCACCGCTGTGGGGGGGGCACCGTTGTCCTACCAGTGGTACCGCGGCCAGAGTGGCGACGTCAGCAATCCCGTGACCGGCGCCACCTTGCCGGACTTCACCACCCCCGCGATCGTGGCGCCGGCCGACTATTGGGCGCGAGTGTCGAACCCCTCAGGCAGCTGGGACTCCCAGGCGGCCTCGCTGTCGCTCGCGTCGGCCGGCACCGGCGCCATCTCGGGCACGATCACGAGCGGCGGCCAGCCGGTCGCGAACGCGGTCGTGACCGTCTTCTCGAACAGCGAACAGGTGTCCGGGTGGGCCGCGCCGACGAATGCGTCGGGCGCGTTCTCGGTGGCCGGCCTGGTCCCCGGAACCTACTACGCCTATGCTGGCGCCGGCGCTGTCTTTGGCAACGTCACCGGGGGGCAGTCTCCGGTGACGTCGGCCGACTATCCGTACGCCGACGTGCTCTATCCGAACATTCCCTGTATAGGCGGGCCGACCAACAGCGGGCCGGCCACCTACTGCCGCGTCAGTTCGGGCACGCTCATCACGGTGACCGCCGATACGGCGACTGCCGGTATCAACTTCGACCTCCCCGTCGGCGGTGTCGTCACCGGTGCCCTGACGCTTGGCGGGACGATTCCGGGCCCCGCGTCTGGCTCGGACGTGACGGTGATTGTCGACGCTCCCGGCGATTCCCGCGTCGTGGCACACGGTCACGTGGATCCCATTGGCACGCTCGTCCTCGGCCGGCTGCCGGCCGGCCAGTACCGCGTGGCGGCGAGCGCGGCCGGAACCTATTCCGAAGTGTGGGACGACGTGCAGTGCCCGGCGGGCGACTGCGTGTCGGCCGGCGGCAGTCCGGTGACCGTGTCGCTCGGCCTGACGACAGGCGGCAAGGACTTCGACCTGGCGCCCCAGGCGCCGCTCATTCTCACGCAGCCCCGCAGCCAGGTGATCGACCCCGGCCAGACGGCGGCCCTGAGCGTGCAGGTGACGGGCTTCCAGCCTGTCACCTATCAATGGTATCTGGGCGCCAGCGGCGACACGGCCACACCACTGGCGGGGGCGACGGGACCGGGCTTCACGACCGCTCCGCTGACCGCCAACACGCCCTACTGGGTGCGTGTGTCGAACGTTGGCGGGACCGCCGACTCCGCCACCGCCACCGTTGCCGTCAGCCCCGGAGCGTACGGCGGCCTCGTCGGCTCCAGCGGCGGCGGCGTGATCACGGGCGGCGGCATCATCGGTCCGAACGCGAACCCCAAGCCCGGGCAGCTGCCATCCAGGCCCGGCGGACCAGGGACCGGTCCTGCAGCCGTGCCACCGTCGGGACCCTCGGGCGCTTCGCGGCCCCAGCGTCCATCGGGACGTTGAGCTGGAACCGAGAATCAGCGGGGCGTGAGGACGAACGGCCGGACCGCCGTCTGGCCGTTCAGCATGCGGATGGCCGCGTCCACGGCCGCCGCCAGGGCCTGGCCCTGCGGCGCCGCGATCCGCGTGAACGCCTCGAGCTGAGGACGCCATGCCGGCGCATTCGCGCCACTCCGTGACGTCCACCATCCGATCGCGCCCGCGTTGTAGAGCGCGACCGGCGCCTGGGGAGCGGCGCGCGTGGCTGCCATCGCCATCTGCAGCGCCGCGCCGTCGTCGCCGGCCTGCCACAACCGGGCGGACTCGGCGATGGCGCTCTCAGCCAGAGCAGCGGCGGGGGCACCCTTGTACGCGTCGGCGATCTGCGACAGCAGGCGGACCGCGGTGCCATGGTCTCCGCGGCCGTGTGCCGCGAGACCGTCCAGCGCCGTCCTGGCGCCGGCCACGATCGGCCGCTCCATCGGACCCGCGAAGCGCGCCTCCATGCCGCGCACCACACGCTCCGCTCCCTCGAGGTCCCGCACGTCGAAGGCGTACGCCAGCACCACGATGGCCTGGTACAGGTTCCGGATGTCGCCGAGACGCTCGCCCGACTGGAGGCGGCCTCCCGGCAGCGCCGTGCCGCGGCGAACGAACACCGCGGCGCTCGCGCCGTAGAAGGCGGGTGTCCAGTCAGGCGACCCGCGAAACCAGGCCACCGCCCGCGGGAGGTGCAGCGAGACACACCAGACGTCGGTCGGGTACTTCTTCAGCACCGACTCGATGCCCGCGCCGGACTCGAGGGTCAGGTACTCCTGGAACCACGATCGGTACGGGAAGTACCGCGCGTCCATGAACACCTTCGACCGCGGCCCCAGGCGCCACATGAGGTAGCCGCCGCTGTTGTAGTCGTTGCCGAGACGTTCGACAGGAAAGTGCTCGGCGAGGTAGTCGGCTTCCTCCTCGGGATTCCAATAGCCGTTGCCGAAGCCCATCCACGACCCCACCACCGGCGTGGCCGCCTGGCTCCGGATCGCGAATGCCGACAGCGCCACCGTGCCCGCGAGCGTGGCCACACCGAGTGCGCGGGCCCGGGCCGTCGTGGCCGGCCAGAGCCACCCTCGGCGATCGGCGAGCAGCGTGACGACGGTGACGAACAGAACGGGCGCCCAGAAGAACGTCAGCCTGACGTAGTAGGCGTAGAGACCCCCGAACACGACGTTCGTGACCACGAGGCGCCAATCCACCTCGGCGCGTGTCAACCGGGGTGTCCACGCCGCGGCCAGGAGCAGCAGCGCGGCCGCCCCGTACTCGACGAAGTGCAGCGGGCGCTGCGTGGCCGCGAAGATCGAGTCGTAGTCGCGCACGGCCTTGAGATCGATGGCCGGCAGTTCCACGCTGAAGAACTGCAGGGGATAGCGCGCCCAGTACGGCGTGAGGAACAGCGCCGCTACGCTGAGCGCCACCGCGAGGAACAGCCCGCGCCGCACGGTCGGCGAAAGTGCCTGTGACGGCGCCAGCCAGGCGTTCAGCTGCTCGCCTGCAGCGAAGGCGAACAGGTAGAGCAGTCCCACGACGAAACCGCCGTGCGTGTTCACCCAGACAACCATCAGCACCGGAATCGCGAACACCCAGCGCCCGGCCGTCCCGCCCTGACGCTGAATCCACGCGCACAGCAGCACGACGGCCGTCATGAGCGCGAAGGACCCGAGCTGCGGCTTGATGAAGACCGCACCAGTGGACATCAGGAGCGCGAGCGTCGCGGCCAGCGCCGTGATCGGGTGCGTCAGGACCCGCAGGCGCCACGCGAAGCCGAGCCAGCTTCCGAGAACCGCCGCGAACACCGCGTATCGGAAGGCAAAGATCGCCGTCAATCCGCCGAGGGCGTGAAGCCCGAGCAGCAGCAGTTGGGCGATCCACGCACAGTAGATGACGGCGTTGTCGGCGGGCGTCCAGCTGAAGGCGGTGTGATCGGAGACCAGCGATCCCGTGGACAACATCTGCCTCGCATACGCGAGGTGGAACCACAGATCGCTGTCCACGACGGGCGTGGCGCACACGGCCCCAAGCAGCACCACGACGACGAGGACGCCGCCGGCCCACCGCCAGTGCCACGGGCCAGGCGTACCGTCTTTCGGCGTCCGACGTGTTTCCCGCGAGTTCGATCTGGACATCACGAGCGCACGCGGAATAGTATCCGCGCGCCCTCGACCGCGATAGCTCGATCTAGAACAAGGTCTGGGCCGGCCCAGTCTGGCGTCGCGAGCATGCTCGCAGCTCTTCGCGAGAGAACCTATTCAGAGGGTGAATCCGATGGCCAGCGAGTCGTTCCAGCCACTGAGGCGCCTGGCGGCGCTCTTCGTCGCGATGTTTGCGATTCCCTCCATGGCGCTCGCGCAGACGGGAGGCATTTCCGGAGTCGTCACTGGCGCTGGCAACCCTCTCGCTGGAGTCGTCGTCAACATCTACGATGCGTCACAGGACTTCGTCAAGTCGTCGCAGCCAACGAATGCCACGGGGAACTACGATGTGCTGGGACTCGCCGACGGGCCGTACTACGCGTACGCCACGGGCGCCGGAGGGTTCGTCAGTACGTTGTATCCGGACATTCCGTGCGTCGGAGGCCCCAATCACGGCTCCTCGTATTGCGGGCTCTCGACCGGCGGGCAGATCGTCGTAGCGGGCGGATCCGTCAGCGGTGGCATCGACTTCGCTCTGCAGCTTGGCGGAAGCATCGCCGGTAGCGTTGCCGTTGACGGTGCGCCCTATGCCGGGGCGACCGTCGAGTTGCATCTCGACCTTGGGCAGAGCGCCTCATGGATCGCCAAGACCACAGTCACGAGCGCGGGCGGTGCCTATCAGATCGGCGGACTGCCAGTGGGTGACTACTATGTGTGGGCTGGCAACACGACTGGAGGTGGCGCTGGGGGGTATGTCCCCGAGTTGTTCTCGGAAATCCCCTGCCGGAAGCCAAGCCTTTCGAGCATTCCTAGGACTGGCGGCTGCAGTCTCGCCACTGCCACCGTGGTCTCGGTGACCGCCGGCGGAATTGCGCCTGCCGATTTCGATCTTGAACCGGGTTCGGCCATCCGCGGAACCGCCTGGGTCGATGGCCTTCCCGCCACAGGTGTCTTCGTCGACACGACGATCAATCCATTCGGGCTGGGCGCCGCTGGCGCTTCGCCCATCACCGGCCGCTATCTTTTCAGCGGTGCCAGCGCGGGTCAGACCACGCTGTACGCAGCAGGCAACGGGTACACGGCTCAGCCCGGCGCGCCCGTCGATATCGCTGCCGGTGGGCAGGTGATCGACGGCCCCGTTTTCAATCTCGCGCCAAGCCCTCGGTTCCGCATCATCAGGCAGCCACTAACACAGAGCGTCACGTCTGGAGGTTCGGTCAGCCTCAGTGCGCTGGCGGACGGCGTCCCTCCGTTGTCGTTCCAGTGGTATGCGGGCGCCTCGGGAGACACGTCCTCGCCGATCGGCGGAGCCACGAGTCGCGAGTACGTCACGCCGGCGGTGACGACCCCAACGAGCTACTGGGTGCGCGTGACGAGCAACGCAGGCAGCCTCGATTCAGCGACAGCCAACGTCACGATCGCGCCTGCTGGAACTGGCTCGTTTTCCGGACGAATCACGAGCTCGAACCAGCCCATCGAAGGCACGTACGTCAATGTGTACTCGAGCAGCGAGCAGTTCGTGAAGGCGTCGGTGCCGACCAGCGCTTCAGGTGCGTTCTCGGTCGCGGGCTTGTCCCCCGGGAACTACTACGCGTTCGTTTCGCCGTTCCCGATGGCCGTGTCCGGCAACGTGTCGGGCTGGACGCTGGCGATGTCGCCGGCGTATCCGTGGACGGACGTCCTCTATCCGAGCACCCCGTGTGCAAGTGAGCCCAAGAACAGCGGCACCTACTGCCGCATCAACACGGGCACACCGATTACCGTCAGTGCCGATGCCGAGACGTCCGGGATCGACGTCAATATTCCGATGGGAGGCGTGATCGCGGGCGCGATCACGGTTCAGGGAGAGATTCCGAATCCCACGGCTGGCACGCAGGTGTCGGTCATCCTGGATTCGGTGGCGGTGCCATTCGTGGTGGCGAACGGGCACGTGGACCCGACGGGAAACTACGTGATCCCACGACTCCCAGCCGGCGACTATCGCGTCGTGGCGAGTTCGAGCAACATGCTCACCGAGGTCTGGGACGACATCCAATGCCCCCCAGGGGGGTGTCTATCGGCGGGGGGGACGTCGATTGGCGTGACGCCGACCGTCACCATCGGCGGCAAGGACTTCGATCTCTTTCCGGCTCCGCAGGCGCCCTCAATTCTGACCCAGCCGCGCAGCCAGGTCGTCGATGCGGGGCAGTCAGCGGTTCTGACCGTCCACGCGTCCGGACAGCCTCAACCGATCTTGCAGTGGTATCTCGGTCAGAGCGGCGACACGTCGAGCCCCATTTCGGGGGCGACGTCGTCCACCTACGACACGGGGCCCGTGACCGCGAACACGGCGTACTGGGTGCGGGTCTCGAACGGCGTGGGCACGGTGGACTCCGCGGCGGCGACCGTCGCCGTGAACCCCGGCGCGTACGGCGGGCTCGTGGGTGGCAGCGGCGGCGGCGTCACGACGGGCGGCGGCACCATCGGCCCCGGCGCTCACCGGCGAGGAGGACGCGCGAGTGGAGGAGGGGGGACCACCGGTCCGTCACGACCGGTCGCGCCCACCGTCACGAAGCCGCGAAGCCAGAGCCGTTAGCGACTGCCATTCCGTCGCCGCGACTGCCATGGGTCCGACCGGCAGTCTGCTGCGTCTGACGCCCGGCATGTGCCTGGAGAAGCGCAGTCCGTCTCCAGGGCACCTCCGGGCCGGCCTGGAAGACCGCAGGGCCCGACAGGCTCCGGCGACGTGCTGGAGCCCGTCGCTGGTCAGGCGGAAATCGAAAGTTCTCAAAGCGACCGGGGCGAGCTGCGCCCTCGTTCCGGCATAGGGGGTGTGGAGTGTCTCGAGTGTCGCGGTGTCGGCTCTTGCACTGTGCGGTTTTGATGGGCATCGTCAGCCTGATCCCTGCCGTCGCGGTCGCCCAGACGGGTGGGTTCTCAGGAGTGGTCACACGGTCCGGCCAGCCGTTTCCCGGTGTGCAGGTGCGGGTCTACAACGGCTCGGCGCAGCTGTTGACCAGTGTCACGACGGATTCCTCCGGCGCCTATGGAATTGGCAGTCTTTCGCCCGGCACCTACTACGCGTTCGCCTACGCTGGAAACGTCAGCGCAACCTATGTCGACGAGCTCTATCCCGACATTCCGTGCGCAAGCCCGCCAAGGGCGAGCGGCAACTACTGCCGCGTGGACAGCGGAGCGCCCTTGAACGTGACGGCGGGCGTCGTGATCCCGGGCATCGACTTCGATCTCGCCATCGGCGGCACCGTCGCCGGCACGGTGCTCATCCCGGGCGCCAATACCCCGGCCGTCCAGGTGCAGTTGCATGTCGACACCGGCCTCGGAGCGTCCGAGTCAGTGGCATTCGGGTTCACCAACAACGGCGGGGTTGGGACGTATTCGATCCCACGGCTGCCGCCCGGCAACTACTACGTATGGACCGCCGGTTTGACCGCGGGATTCGGGGCGGGGTACGTGGCCGAGCTGTACAACGACCTCCCGTGCCCGAGATCGACCCAGGGGATACCAGCGTCAGGTCCGGGATGCTCGCTCGCCAATGCGACGCCGCTGTCCGTGTCGTCCGGTGGTGTCGCGAACGCCGATTTCGTGCTTTCACCGGGCGGCGCCATCTCCGGACGCCTCCTCGGAGCGGGGAGTCCGCAGCCGCAATTGGTGGCGACGGCGACATCCGGAGCCACGGCTGCCGGCACCGCGAATGCGTCGAGTGTGACGGGCGCGTACCTGCTGGCTGGGCTGCCCGCAGGTCAATATACAGTCGACGCGTCGGGTGTCGGGTACGTCCCGCAGCCAGGGACGGCCACCGTCGACGTCGTGGTCGGCGCGATTGCATCGGCGCCGGATATCGACCTGCAGGTGGCCGCTCCCGTGATTCGCACGTCGCCGCAAACACGCCCGGTCATGTCCGGTCAGTCCGTCGTGCTCAGCGTGACCGCCGTTGGCGCGTCCCCATTTACGTACCAGTGGTATTCCGGCGCCTCGGGTGACACGAGCGCACCGGTCTCGGGCGCGACCTCGCGGGACTTCACGACTCCTGCGATCGCGGCGCCTGCCGCCTACTGGGTGCGCGTGATGAACGCGTTCGGCCAGGCCGACTCCCAGGCCGCGTCCCTCACGGTGGCGACGACTGGAACGGGCGCGATCAGCGGTGTCGTGACCAGCGGCGGGCTGCCGGTCGCCAACGCCGTGGTGTCCATCCTGTCCTCGTCGGAACTGGGTAGCGGGACGCCCGCGACGACAAGTGCGTCTGGCGCGTTCTCGGTGTCAGGCCTGGCGCCGGGCACCTACTACGCCTACGCCGGAGCGCAAGCCGTGTCCGGCAATGTCACCCCGGGTTCACTCGTCGCGCCAGTGCCGTCGGAGTTTCCCTACGCTGATGTGCTCTATCCCAACATCGCGTGCGCTGGCGGTCCGATCAACAGCGGCTCGTATTGCCGGACCAACACCGGCAGTCCCATTACGGTCACGGCAGATGCGGTCACCCAGGGCGTCAACTTCGACCTTCCACCTGCAGGCGTCATCTCAGGCGTAGTGACCGTGTCGGGCGCGCTTCCGCAATCGGTGTTCGGCACCGAGGTGGCCCTGATCGTCGATTCCCCGGGCCCGGCCAAGGTCGCGGCCATCGGGCACTTCGACCCGGTTGGCAATATCGTGCTCGGACGGCTGCCGGCGGGTCAGTACCGGGTCACGGCATTCGTCGGCGGCCAGACCAGGGAGGTGTGGGACGACGTGCCGTGTCCGTCGTCGGGGTGCCTGGCGTCCGGCGGCACGCCGATCAGCGTCGGAGCCGGGCTGACGACCACTGGCATCGACTTCGACCTCGGGCCGGCAGCGCCGTCGATCGTGCTGCAGCCCCGCAGCCAGATCATCGACGCCGGGCAGTCGGCCACGTTGAGCGTGCAGGTGTCCGGGCAGCCGCAATTCGCCTACCAGTGGTACCTGGGGCCGAGCGGCGACACGTCGAGCCCCATTCCCGGGGCGACGTCGTCCACCTACGACACGGGGCCCGTGACCGCGAATACGGCGTACTGGGTGCGGGTCTCGAACGGCGTGGGCACGGTGGACTCCGCGGCGGCGACCGTCGCCGTGAACCCCGGCGCGTACGGCGGGCTCGTGGGTGGCAGCGGCGGCGGCGTCACGACGGGCAGCGGCACGATCGGCCCTGGCGCTCACAAGCGCGGCGGCCAGGCGCCCCGCGGCGGTGGGGTGTCGCCGGGGCCGTCCTCGTCCCCGACGTCGCCCGCGGCGGCCGGCTCGTCCTCGCCTCGCCCGCGTCGGCCCGGCTCAAGAAGATAGTCCAGGCGCAAGATCGCCGGCGGCCGCTGATGTGGCCGCCGGACGTCGGACTCCGCGGGCCGGTGGCCCGCGGAGTGCTTCCACAGGTGCGGGCACGCGGTCCTTCTCCGCTCTCGTTCCCGAGCCCCGAGCCCCGCCTAGGCGTTCGCGTCCATCCCCAGGTTCGACAGCCGGTCCGCGTCCTTGTTCAGCTCGCGCCTAACGTGTTCGTAGGTGACGGTGCCGACCTGGCCGGCGAGGCGCTGCGCCTCGTGGTACAGCGGCTTCAGGCCCTCGTTCTTCACGCGGTAGTTCCCGCGCATCTGCTCCACGAGCAGCAGCGAGTCCGCGCGGATGTGGACGCGGTCGTGGCCGTGCTCGAGCGCCCAGCGCAGGGCGGCCAGCAGGCCGTTGTACTCGGCGACGTTGTTCGTCGCCTTCCCGAGAGGCGCGTAGAGCTCGGCCAGCACCTGGCCGTCGCTATCGAGGATGTAGGCGCCGTACCCCGCGGGCCCGGGATTGCCACGGGCGCCGCCGTCGACGTAGGCCGTGATCATGGGAGGGTCCCGGGGCTCGGGACTCGGGGCTCGGGGACGGAAGAGGCCGCGATCACGACGCGCCGGGCACTGCCTGCTCGTCGGGCTTCGGCGGCGGGACGTAGTAGAGGATGCGCTGGCAGCTCTCGCACTGGATGATCTGGTCGCCGGCACGAATCTGGTTGTAGAGGTGCGGACGCACGCGCATCCGGCAGGCCTCGCACAGGCCGTCCACCACCTTGGCCAGCGCCAGGCCCTTCCTGGCCTTGAAGAGCGTGTCGAAGGTGGAGAGCTGGGCCGGCGGCAGGTCGCGCCCGATCGACTCGCGCTCGGCGGTCAGCCCCGCGAGCGAGGCGGTGAGCGTGGCCGCCTCCGCCTCGATGGCGGACTTCTGGGCGGCGACCGACTGCTTGTCTTTCGCCAGTCCGGCCTCGGCCGCCTTCACTTTCGCGCCGAGCTCGTCGGCTTCCACCATGCGTTCGATGATCTGGCCTTCCACCCGCGACACTTCCTCGCCGAAGGTGGCGATCTCGTGCTGCAGGGCGTGGTACTGGCGGTTGTCCTTCGCTTCCATCAGCTGGTCCTTGTACTTCGAGACCCGCTGCTGGGCGACGGCCGCCTCCTTTTCGAGGTCGCGGCGCGCGGCCTGACTTGCGGCCAGGGCGGCCTTGGCGTCGTCCAGGGCGCGCGTGGCCGCGGCCAACTGGTCGTTGAGGGCTTCGATGCGGCCTGGTGCATCCGCGATGCGCCGGCGAGCATCCTCGGCCCGGCTGGCGACGTCCTGAAGGGCGACAAGCGAGGCGAGGGCAGGCAGCATCGAGGCCACAAGCATATCCCCATCCGCTTGTACAATCTCGCTCGGATACCACGTCTGCGGCCCGGCGCCCGGCGCCGGGACCGCTGGGAGCACTCCTGGTGAGCACCGTTCCGCTCGATCCTGGTTCGACACCGCTCTCGGCGTGGCGCGCCGTCTACTTCGGCGCGGGCGGCGTGCTGGACCCCGCGTGCCAGGCCGGCGTGGACGCGGGCGCCCACGTCATCCAGCGCGTGGTCGAGGCGGGCGCGCCGGTGTACGGCGTGAACACCGGGTTCGGCAAGCTGGCGTCGGTGCGCATCGGCGACGACGACCTGGCCACCCTCCAGCGGAACCTCGTGCTGTCACACTGCGGCGGCGTGGGCGATCCCCTGCCGGTGGCCGTCACCCGGCTGATGATGGCGCTCAAGATCGTCAGCCTCGCAAAGGGGGCGTCGGGAGTGCGGTGGACCACGCTCCAGGCGCTGGCCCAGTGCCTGGACCGGGGCCTCGTGCCCGTCGTGCCGTCGCAAGGGTCGGTCGGCGCCTCCGGCGACCTGGCGCCCCTGGCGCACATGACGGCGGCGCTGCTGGGCGTCGGCGACGTCCACATGGGCGGGCGGGTCGTGCCCGCGGCCCTGGCCCTCGCCGAGGCCGGCATGGCGCCCCTCGTGCTGGGACCGAAGGAGGGTCTCGCCCTGCTGAACGGCACGCAGGCCTCGACGGCGCTCGCGCTCGCCGCGCTCTTCGAGATCGAACGCGTGTTCCAGGCCGCGCTCGTCAGCGGCGCCCTCACCACCGACGCCATCAAGGGCTCGGACGGCCCGTTCGACCCGCGGATCCAGGCGCTGCGCGGCCAGCCCGGGCAGATCGACGCCGCGCGGGCGCTCGCGAGCCTGATGGCAGGCAGCGCCATCCGCCGGTCCCACCTCGTCGGCGACTCCCGCGTGCAGGATCCGTACTGCGTCCGGTGCCAGCCGCAGGTCATGGGGGCCTGCCTCGACCTGCTGAGGCAGACGGCCCGGACGCTCGAGACGGAGGCCAACGGCGTCTCGGACAATCCGCTCGTGTTCACGGACACCGGCGAGGTCATCTCGGGCGGCAACTTCCACGCCGAGCCCGTGGCGTTCGCGGCCGACATCCTCGCCCTGGCGGTCTGCGAGGTCGGCTCGATCGCCGAGCGGCGCATCTCGATGATCGTCGACCCGGCGCTCTCGGGCCTGCCGGCCTTCCTCACGCCGAAGCCGGGACTCAACTCCGGCTTGATGCTGCCCGAGATCACGGCGGCCGCCCTCGCGGCCGAGAACAAGCAGCGCGCGTTTCCCGCGAGCGTGGACTCGCTGCCCACGTCCGCGAACCAGGAAGACCACGTGTCGATGGCCACGCACGCCGCGCGCCGGCTGACGCCCATGGCCGCCAACGCCGCCCAGATCGTGGGCATCGAGCTCATCGCCGCCGCCCAGGGCTGCGGCTTCCATGCTCCGCTGACGTCGAGCGAGCGACTGGAGCGCGTGGTTGCCCTGATCCGGACGGAGATTCCGCCGCTGGACCACGACCGGTACCTCGCCGACGACCTTCGCGCCGCCGCCGCCATGGTGCGCGACGGCCGCGTGGCCGAGGCCGCCGGCCTCGACGTGATGCCGGCCATCGACCCGCCCGCCGGGAGCCGGCCGTGAGCGCGGGCTGGCTGACCGTCACGCGTGGCCACGCCCCGCTGCTGGTCAGCCTGCCGCACACCGGCACCCTCATCCCTGCGGACGTCGAGGCACGCCTCGTCTCGCCCTGGCTCGCGCGCGTGGACGCGGACTGGTGGATCGACCGCCTCTACTCGTTCGCCGCCGATCTGGGCGCGACTGTCGTGCACACCGCGGTCTCGCGCACCGTGATCGACGTGAACCGCGACCCGTCAGGCGTGTCGTTGTATCCGGGCCAGGCGACCACGGGCCTGTGCCCCACCGAGACGTTCGACGGGGTGCCGTTGTACCGGGCCGGCCGCGAGCCGAGCGACGACGAGATCGCCGAGCGCCGCCGGCAGCACTTCGAGCCGTACCACGCGGCACTCGGGACCGAGCTGGCGCGGCTGTCCGCCACCCACGGACGCGTGGTGCTGTACGACTGCCACTCCATCCGCTCGGTGATTCCGCGCCTCTTCGACGGCGAGCTGCCGCGCTTCAACGTCGGGACCAACGACGGCGCGAGCTGCGACCCCGCGCTCACGCGCATCGTGGAGCGCGCCTGCGACCGGTCCGGCGCCTCGCGCGTGACCAACGGACGCTTCAAGGGCGGCTACATCACCAGGCACTACGGCCGTCCAGGCGCCGGCGTCCACGCGATCCAGATGGAGATGGCCTGCCGGGCCTACATGCGCGAGCCCGCCGTCGTCACGCCCGCCACCTGGCCGTCCCAGTACCAGGACGCCGACGCGGCCCGGACGCGCGCGGTGCTCCACGACGTGCTGAGCGGGGCCGTGGCCTGGGCGCGCGGCGACATCGCGGCAGGGGCCGCGGCGGAGGGAACGTCATGAGTCGCGTCATTCGTGCTCCGCGCGGCACCGCGCGGACGGCCCGGAGCTGGCTGACCGAGGCGCCGCTCCGGATGCTGATGAACAACCTGGATCCGGAGGTGGCCGAGCGTCCGGAGGACCTGGTGGTGTACGGCGGCATCGGCAAGGCCGCCAGGAACTGGGCGTGCTTCGACGCCATCGTCGAGTCGCTGCGGGCGCTGGGCGACGACGAGACGCTGCTGGTGCAGTCCGGCAAACCGGTGGGCGTGTTCCGGACGCATCCAGACGCGCCGCGCGTGCTCATCGCCAATTCGAACCTGGTGCCGCACTGGGGCACGTGGGAGCACTTCCACGAGCTGGATCGCAAGGGCCTGATGATGTACGGCCAGATGACGGCCGGCTCGTGGATCTACATCGGCAGCCAGGGGATCGTGCAGGGCACCTACGAGACCTTCGCCGAACTGGGCCGGAAGCATTACGGCGGCGATTTGTCCGGGCGCTGGATTCTCACGGCTGGTCTCGGGGGGATGGGCGGCGCGCAGCCGCTCGCGGCCACGATGGCGGGCGCGTCGATGCTGGCGATCGAGTGCCAGCAGAGCCGCATCGACATGCGGCTGAGGACGGGCTACGTGGACGTGCAGGCTCGGGACCTCGACGACGCGCTGGCGATGATCGCGGCCGACTGCGCCGCGAAGCGGGCGCGCTCCGTGGCGCTCCTGGCCAATGCCGCCGACGTCCTGCCGGAGCTCGTCAGGCGCGGCGTCCGGCCGGATGCCGTGACCGATCAGACGTCGGCGCACGATCCCGTGAACGGCTATCTGCCGCAGGGCTGGACGGTGGAGCAGTGGATCGAGCGGCGCGCCGCCGATCCGGCCGGCACCGCGAGCGCGGCGAAGCGGTCGATGGCCGTGCACGTCCGGGCGATGCTGGCCTTCCGCGATGCCGGCGTGCCCACGTTCGACTACGGCAACAACATCCGCCAGATGGCCAGGGAGGAAGGCGTCGAGCGGGCGTTCGACGTCCCGGGCTTCGTGCCCGCCTACATCCGGCCGCTCTTCTGCCGGGGCGTCGGGCCCTTCCGCTGGGCCGCGCTCTCCGGCGACCCCGAGGACATCTACCGGACCGACGCGGCCGTGAAGCGCCTCATCCCCGACGACCCGCACCTGCACCGCTGGCTCGACATGGCCCGCGACCGCATCCGGTTCCAGGGGCTGCCCGCGCGCATCTGCTGGGTGGGACTCGGCGATCGCGACAGGCTGGGCCGCGAGTTCAACCGCATGGTGGGCGCCGGCGAGCTCTCGGCGCCCGTCGTCATCGGGCGCGATCACCTGGACTCCGGCTCCGTCGCCTCGCCCAACCGCGAGACCGAGGCGATGCGCGACGGCTCGGACGCCGTCGCCGACTGGCCGCTCCTGAACGCGCTGCTCAACTGCGCGTCCGGGGCCACGTGGGTGTCGATCCATCACGGCGGCGGCGTGGGCATCGGCTTTTCCCAGCATGCCGGGGTCGTCATCGTGTGCGACGGGACGCCGGAGGCCGACCGGCGCCTCGCCCGCGTGCTGTGGAACGACCCGGCCACCGGCGTGATGCGGCATGCCGATGCCGGCTACGAGGACGCGATCGCCTGCGCGCGTGAACACGGGTTGTCGCTGCCCATGATCGCGCGGGCCCGCGCGGTGTCCGGCCGCTGAGGTCATGGCAGGCCGGCTGCACGCATCCGAGGCCCTGCTCCCGGCGGGCTGGGCCGGCGACGTCCTGGTGGAGTGGGACGACCGCGGCAGCCTGACCGCCGTCACGCCCGGCACCGCCTGGGACGGGACGGCGCCGCGCGCGGCGGGCCCCGTGATCCCGGGCGTGCCCAACCTGCACTCACACGCGTTCCAGCGCGCGTTCGCCGGACTCACCGAACACCGCGGCGCCGAGGCGGACAGCTTCTGGACCTGGCGCGACCGCATGTACCGCGTCGCCCTCGCCGTGACGCCGGCCGAAGTGGAGGCCATCGCCACGTGGGTGTACGTGGAGCTCCTCGAGCACGGCTTCACGTCCGTCTGCGAGTTCCACTATTTGCACAACGACTCGGAGGGGCGCGCGTACGCGGACGATGCCACGATCGCCTCGCACCTGGTTCGCGCGGCCGAGCGGACGGGTATCGGGCTGACGCTCCTCCCCGCGCTGTACCAGCACGGCGGCTTCGGCGGGGCCCCGCCGAAGCCGGAGCAACGACGGTTCGTCCGGACCACCGCCTCGCTGCTTCGCCTGATCGCGGCCGCGCGGCCGCTGTGTCGCGCGATCGACGGCCGGGTCGGCATGGCCGTGCACTCGCTGCGGGCGGTGGCGCCCGAGGCGCTCGCCGACGTGCTGCAGGGGCTCGATGCCGCCGACGCCAGCGCGCCGCGCCACGTGCACGTCGCCGAGCAGCGGCGCGAGGTGGAAGAGTGCGTGGCCTGGAGCGGCCAACGTCCCGTCGAATGGCTCCTCGACCACGTGGCGCTCGACGAGCGCTGGTGTCTCGTCCATGCCACCCACCTCAGGGCCGACGAGGCGTGGCGGGCGTCGCGGACCGGCGCCGTCGCCGGGCTGTGCCCGACGACGGAAGCGAACCTCGGTGACGGCATCTTCGACCTGCCGGCCTGGACGCGCGGCGCGGGCGCGGCCGGTGGGCGCTGGGGCATCGGCACCGACAGTCACGTGGGGGTCGATGCCGCCGGGGAACTGCGCATGCTCGAGTACTCCCAGCGCCTGGCCACCGGACGACGGAACGTGACGTGCCGTCCCGATCTGCCCTTTGCGGGCACGGCGATGACGCTCGCCGCGGTGTCCGGCGGGGCCCTGGCGGCGGGACGCCCGGTGGCGGGGCTGGTCCCGGGGCAGCGGGCGGACTTCGTCGTGCTCGACCGTCGCGCGCCGATGCTCGCCGGACTGCCCGCGGCGAGCGCCCTCGACGCGCACGTCTTCGCGGCGGCTGGTCCGTCGGTGGCGTCGGTCGTCGCCGGAGGCCGGGAGCTGGTGCGCGACGGCCGGCACCACGCCCGCGAGGCCGCGGCACTCGGGTTCGTCGAGGCGCGCCGCTCGTTGTCTTCCCGGATGTAGTGGCCGGCCTGGCGGACGCCGGTGCACGCCTGGGCGTCTGAATTCCTTGTCGCGTGACCGTCCCCGTCAGTGCCGGACCCGTTCCGGGCCGGCGTCAGGAGGAGACATGGCCAAGGTGTCGAGACGCGCGTCGATTCAGCTGGACGACTTCGTGGAAGTGGCCACCGACTCGGCGCTGCGGGTCATCATCGACCAGCAGAAAGTCGCCGGGTCGAAGTTCAACCCGAAGATCTGGGTGGGCATCTGGATCGACCCGTACGGCCCGAACGGTCCGCTGGGGCCCCAGGGACCCAACCAGTGAGCCACCCGCCCCCGCCGCACTGTCCGAGCGCCGATCCGCGCGCCGAGGGCGCGCGGATCTTCGGCGTCGTGCGGCGCGAGGAGGGCCGGGCGCCGCGGGTCGAGTACCTCGATCGACCGGTGGCGGCGAGCGGGCGCGTGCTGGCGCTGGTCAGCGCGGCGCCGCCCGCGGCCGTCTTCCGCGCGACGGCGCCCTGCGCGGAGTCGCGCTGCGGGCACTTCGACGGTCAGCACTGCCGCCTGGGCGCCCGCGTCCGGACCCATCTGCCGTCGGTGGCGGATGAGCTGCCCTCGTGCGCGATTCGCGCCTCGTGCCGCTGGTTTCGCGAGCAGGGCGCCGAGGTGTGCCGCCGCTGCACGTTCGTCGTCACGGAGACGGCGGATCGCGACGCGGCCGATGGGGCGCTGCGCTGGATCGCGGATCCGGCATCCCCCCCGGGCGAACGCCCGGTCAGTGCGTGACCCCGTACAGCACGCCGTGATGTCGACGGGGGCTCGGCCCTCCGGTACGCCCGACGCGCCGGGGCGCGACCGCTGCGCCGAGCGCCCATGGGGCCGGCGCGGCCATGGCGGCCGGTCCACTTCGTCCCCGGGCGCCAGCCAGGGCTGGCAGGCGCGAGTCACGGGGCCGCCGGCCGGAACTCGAGGGATCCCGGCCGGTCTGCCGGCGATCTAATCTCGAATGACGATGACCCATCACCTGGCGCCGTACGGCGGCGCGATCTACGCCGTGCTCCGGATCGTCGCCGGCCTGCTGTTCTCACTGCACGGCCTGCAGAAGCTCTTCGGGTGGTTCGGTGCGCCCGGGCCGATGCCGCTGGCGTCCCAGATGGGTCTCGCCGGCATCATCGAGTCCGTCGGGGGCCTGTGCATCGCGCTCGGCGTCTTCACGAGCCCGGCGGCCTTCGTGGCCTCGGGACAGATGGCCGTGGCCTACTTCCAGGTGCACCTGCCGCGCGGGCCCTGGCCGATCGCCAACGGCGGGGAACTGGCGGTCCTCTACTGCTGGCTGTTCCTCTACATCGCGGCGACGGGCACCGGCAGGTGGGGACTGCGGTCCTAAGTGTCCTGGAACCGACGTTCGCCGACATGCCCGGGGCGGGGCATGCCGCCTCGCGGCGTTGCTCCTCCCTCGAATACTCACGGTATTATCGGCGTCGCGCCTGGCGATCCGGGCGCCGCGCCCGGATCATTTGTCACCGCACGTCGGTTCCGGAACACTGGCCGGCCGGCGCCGAATCTCCCCCCGTTCCTTTCACGGATGTGATACCGTGAAATTTCTCTCTTCGTGAGACCGGCCTTCGATCCGGCACGTCCGTGTCAGATCAGTGTTTCCAGACCTCATCGAAGCACGCTCCCCGCCGTCGGGGCGCGCATGCCATGAGTGCCTCGTGCGGGATCGCGGGCGCCGAGGCGTGGACCAACATCCCGGCACGTGTCGGGGTGATCTCGGGCGATCCTGGGAGAGCACATGGCTCAGCTTCGTGGAACGATCAAGCGTCTCATCAGTGACAAGGGCTTCGGCTTCGTGGCGGCCGAGGACGGCAACGAGTACTTCTTCCACCAGTCGTCGTGCATCGACGGCGACTTCAACCAGATGCGCGAAGGCCAGGCGCTGACGTTCGATCGCGGCCAGGGTCCCAAGGGGCCGCGCGCCGAGAACGTCCGGATGGCGTAAGCACCCGCGCGACGTCGATACCGCGGGGCACGGGCCGGATGGCCGGTGCGCCCGCGGGGCCATTCCGGGCGACGGGGGAACGCCGACGGCGGGCCGCGCCACTGCGCGGCCTGAGGACGTCTGCGTCGACCCTCGGCGCTCCAGCCGGGGGCGTGACTGCCCCCCCCGCGGCCTCACCCCGTACAACCCTCGCCCGCCCGATCCTGCGCCGCCTGGCGGCAGGCTGACCCGCCCCCGACGTTCCAGCCGCGCAGCTCACGGTCACCACCGCGGCGAACCCCGCCACTCTCCGCGTGCACGTGGCGCGGTTGCTCGAGCTCCATCGAACGCGGGACACGGCCTGGGCGTCGTCTTTCCTTTTCGCCTCCGCGGTGGCAGGATCGGCCGTCGGTGCCGCGATGAACGACCACGGAGGCGAGCCTGATGGCGAGCGGGTTCGCCGGGTGTTCGACGGTGCCGCGGACCTCCCCCTCGACGCCCGGGACGCCTACCTTGACGACGCGTGTGCCGGCGACCCGGCGCTGCGCGCGCGCGTGTCGCGCTTGCTCGCCGCGCAGGCGCGCCTGACGTCGTTCCTGGAACGGCCCGCAGCCGCGGTGCCACGCGCCGAGGCGAGCCAGGGGCGTCGCTTCGGGCCGTACGAGGTCGTTCGCGAGATCGGCCGGGGAGGGATGGGGGCGGTCTACCTGGCGCGCCGCGTCGACCGGCAGTTCGAACGCGACGTCGCCCTCAAGGTGGTGCCCGCGGCGCCGGCGGGGTCCGCGGGCGGCTGGCGCTTCCATCAGGAGCAGCGGATTCTCGCCAGGCTGACGCATCCCAACATCGCCCAGCTGTACGACGCCGGCTCGGACGACGGCGTGGCCTGGGTCGTCATGGAGCTCGTCGACGGCGTGCCCATCGATCGGCACTGCCGCGACGCGCGCTTGCCGCTCCGCGACCGCCTCGCACTGGCGGCGACGGTCTGCGACGCCGTCCAGTTCGCGCATCAGAACCTCGTCGTGCACCGGGACCTGAAGCCATCGAACATCCTGGTGACGCACGACGGCCAGATCAAGCTCCTGGACTTCGGCATCGCGAAACTGCTCGACGGCGACGATGCGGTGCTCGACTCCACCCGCCCAGGCGCGCAGCCCCTGACGCCGCAGTACGCCGCCCCCGAGCAGGTGCTGGGTGAGACCGTCACGACGTCCACGGACGTCTACGCCCTCGGTCTCCTCCTCTACGAGCTGCTCACGGGCCGGCGAGCCCAGGCGCTCGCCTCGCCTGGCTACGACGAGATCGTCCAGGTCGTGTGCCGCACGGAGCCCGCGCGGGCGAGCCTGGCCGTTCTCGAGACCGATCTCGCCGCCGCGGGGCTGCCCGCGCCCGTCGACCGCCTCCGCCGGGAGCTCCAGGGCGACCTCGACACGATTGTCGCCAAGGCGCTGGCGAAGATCCCCGAGCGTCGCTACTCGAGCGCCACGGATCTGGCCGCCGACCTTCGCCGGTACCTGGCCGGGCATCCCATTGCGGCGCGTCCGGACTCCGCGGCGTACCGCGTGCGCTTGTTCGTGCGCCGGCACACCGTGCCCGTGGCCCTCGCGTTCACGGCGGTCCTCGCGCTCGCCGCGGGGCTCGGCGCGGCGGTGTGGCAGGCGTGGGCCGCCGAGCGCGCGCGCCAGGATGCCGACGAGCAGCGCGCCCGCGCCGAGCAGCGGTTCCACGATCTGCGCGCCCTCGCGACCGGGTTCGTGTTCGAGTTCCACGACGCGATTGCGACACTGCCGGGCGCGACCACCGCCCGCGAACTGGTCGTGAAGAAGGGCGTGGAGTACCTGGACATCCTCGCGAAGGATGCCGCGGGCGACCGGTCCCTTCAGGGCGACCTGGCCGCGGCCTACGAGCGGATGGCCGGCATCCAGACCAATCCCTATGAGGCGAATGTCGGCGACGTGGCGGGCGGCCTCGCCAGTTCGACCAAGGCGCTGGCGGTGCGCGACGCGCTCGCCGCGGGCACGCCGCCCGGGTCGCCCGAACGGCTCGCGGCGATCGCCGGCTACCTCCGCCTCGGGGATGCCCTGCAGGGCGCCGGACGCGCCGGTGAGGCGGTGGCGGCATACCGCCGGGTGGTCGATGACGGGTCGTCGGCGCTGGCCGCGGGCGGGAACGCGGACGACATCGGCCAGTCCGTGGCCGTCGCCTCGAATCGCCTGTGCGGCATTCTGCTCGCGACGGGCGACGGGGCCGGAGCCCTCGCGGCGTGCGACGCCGGGCTTGCCCGCTACCAGGCGCTGGCCGCCGCGCATCCGGCCGATGCGGTCTACGTCGATGGCATCGCCTCGGTGCGCGTGGCCCGCGCGAACGCCCTTCGCGTGAATGGACGTCTCGACGAGGCGCTCGCCGAAATCGCCACGTCGGCCGACATGTTCGAGGCGCGGCTGGCCAAGGCGCCCGGAGACGCCCGCCTGCAGCAGCAACTGGCGACGATTCAGATCCAGAAAGGCGTGACCGAGCTGCTGCTCGGCCACGACGCGCGCTCGCTGGCGTCGAATGCCCGCGCGCTCCAGCTGTTCGACGCGCTCCTGGCTGCCGATCCCGCCAACGTTCGCGCCCAGTCGCTCCTGAGCTTCGTCCTGTTACGTCAGGCGCCGGTGCTCCTCCGCGTGGGGCACCCGTCCGACGCCGCGGCCTCGACCCGACGGGGGCTGGCGATGCTCCGGGAACAGGCCGAACGGCCCGGCGCCAGCGCCGGCACCTTGAACGACTACGCGTCGTGGCTGCTCACCTGTGAGCCTGCCTCCCTGCGCGACCCGGCCACGGCCCTCCGCGTCGCGCGGCGGGCGGCCGGCGTCCAACGCCAGCCGATGATCCTCGACACC
Organism: Vicinamibacterales bacterium; assembly: GCA_041394705.1. GTDB lineage: Bacteria > Acidobacteriota > Vicinamibacteria > Vicinamibacterales > UBA2999 > CADEFD01. Next base: position 22,176 of record JAWKHS010000007.1, on the reverse strand, counting down.
CTGGCCCTGGCGCTGTTCCAGACGGGCGACGTCACGCAGGCCCTCGACGTCGGCCGCTCCGCGCTCGAGATGCTGCCCGCCGCGCCGCCGGGCGCAGCCGCCACCGGCCTGCGCGCCGAGATCGAAGGGCACTTGAAGCAGTTCGCTTCCAACCCCACCACCCGGTGACGCGGCGCCCGACGGCAAGGATGGTGGGCCCACCTGGATTTGAACCAGGGACCGACCGGTTATGAGCCGGCTGCTCTAACCGCTGAGCTATGGGCCCGAAAGGACAGGGGCTAGCGGCTAGGGGCTAGCGGCTAGGCCGGAACGCTGACCGTGTGCTGCGCGGCCGCGCGGCCGTTGGTGGTCCGCGTGGACTCGCGTCGCTCCACCATGTTCACGAAGTGCCGCACGTGACGGTACATCACCAGGCGCTGCAGGCCCGCGTCGGCGACCTTCGGGTACTTCGTCAGCACGGCCGGGGCGATCTTGAAGAACGCCTTGAGCAGCATGACCCGGTTCGGGTCGACGATGTACCAGCCGAGCACCCACAGGTAGCCGGCCAGGAGGGTCAGGAAGCGGTAGTTGCTCGCGCCGCCCTCCGCCTTGTTCAGGTTCTCGAGCTCGCCGAGCACGCGCGCCGAGTAGTTCTCGGGGCTGTACAGGTTGCGCACCATCCCCTTGTAGCCGCGCTCGAGCCCTTCCATCGTGAACTGCTTCGGCAGGATGTTGGTGAAGTACGAGTTCCCCTGGAACTCGTGCTCGGGAATGAGCCGGCCCTCGGCCTTCATCCGCTCGTACAGCGGCGTGGCCGGCAGCGCGCCGAGCATCGACGGCAGCGGCAGCGGGATCCTGGCGGCGTTGATGAAGTCCACCTGCTCGTCGAAGATCGCGTCGTCGTCGTGGTCGAAGCCCACGATGAGGCCCGAGTAGACGGCGATGCCCTGCGCCTGGATGCGCGCGACCTCGTCCAGCGTGTTCTTGCGGACGTTCTGGTACTTGTGCGTCTCCTGCAGGGACGACGTCCGCGGCGTCTCGATGCCGATGAACATGCTGCGGCAGCCGCCGTCGTAGAGCTGCTGCAGGAGCTGCTGGTTGTGGGCGACGTTGATCGTGGCCTGCGTGGAGAAATAGAACGGCTTCGTCAGGCGCCGCTGGAGCGCCGTCAGCGCCTCCATCAGCTCCGCCGTGTAGCGCGGATCGCCGATGAAGTTGTCGTCCACGAAGAACAGCCGGTCCCAGCCGAGCGCCAGCACCCGCTCCACTTCGCGCACCACCTGCTCGACGGGCTTCGTGCGCACCTTCCGGCCGTAGAGCGTGATGATGTCGCAGAACTCGCACTTGAACGGGCAGCCGCGCGTCGTCTGGAGGCTGATGCTCAGGTAGTCCCGCGGCGAGACCAGCTCGAAACGCGGGACGGGCGACGTACGGAGGTCCACGGTGTCCGTGGGCTTGTAGGTGTCCCGCGCCGTGCCGCGTTCGAGGTCCGCGATGCACTCGGGCCAGGTCTGCTCCGCCTCGCCCACCATCAGGATGTCGGCGATGTCGCGGTAGCGCTCGGGGACGGCCATGCAGGACGGGCCGCCGACGATGACCTTCTTGCCGCGCTTCCGGAACTCCGTCGCGATGTGGCGGATGCCCTGCCCCTGCAGGTGCATGCCGGTGAGTCCCACCACGTCGCAGTCCACCGAGTAGTCCACGGTCGAGACGTTCTCGTCGCAGAACGTGACCTGGTGGTGGTCCGGGATCATCCCGGCGACGGTCAGCAACCCGAGCGGAGGCGTCGAGTACTTCTTGAACACCATCGGTGCCGCGTACTCGTTCCCCGCGAAGCTCAGGGGCAGCTTCGGGTTGATCAGGTGGAATTTCATCGAAGAGCCGATGTTACTGCAACCTGCTGAGCCCTGTCGACTTCCGAGCCGCCGGCCCAGCCCTGGCGGCCTCGCGGCCGCCGCCGAGCGTCAAGGCACGACGAGCTCGCGCTCCTGGCTCTGCGGACTCGTGCCGAGCGCATTGAAGGCGCGCACCCGCAGGACGTACCGCCCGGGCGGCACGCCGGGAATGACGAGCGAGGTGGCGGAGCTGCCCGTGTTGAAGACGGCGATGTCGGCCGCGCCCGGGTGGGTGCCGGCTTCGAGCACGTAGCCCGTGACCGGTCCGAAGAACGGCGCGTCCCACGACAGCGTCACGACGTTGCCGCTCACGCGGCTCGTGAACGCCCGGGGGGCGCTGGGCGGAGCCGGGACGTTCCCCACCACCATCAACACGTCGTCCGTCGGCGGCCCCGCGACACTGCCGACCCGCGAGCGGAGGCGCACGAAGTAGACGCCCGGCGGGACGCCGTCGAACTGGAACAGGTTCCCCGTCACCGGCACGACACCGATGTTCGACGAACCCGCCGCCGAGCCCACCTCGAGCAGATAGCTCGAGGGCCGGGGCCCGAACTCGGGGGGCGCCCACGTGAGCGTCAGCCGCCCGGCAAGGACCACCGGCACGACATTGTCCGGCACGTCGGGCGCCACGACGCCGCCCGGTCCCACCCGCAGCACGCGCTCCTCGGAGGGCGCGCCCGTGCCCCCGGCACTCACGCCCCGGACCCGGATGAAGTAGGTGCCGGGTGGCACGCCTGGGACGAAGAGCGACGTCGACGGGACGGACAGGCTCGCGAACGTGCTCCCCGGAGTGAGCCCCGCTTCGAACCGGTACGAGGTGGGCGTGCCCCCGCCGTCTGGCGCGAGCCACGAGAACTGCACCCCACCTCCGACGTTGACGGCCTGCAGGTCCAGGGGCTTGACGGGCGGGCCGCTGGCCGGACTCAGGCTGACGTCCCGCCCGGCATACAGGGAACCACCGACCGCGGGAATGGTGATGCCGTGCGTGACGACGAACGGCGCCGTGCAGGGGCCGGCCGGACACGGGAACCCGTCCCAGACCCGGTTGTCGAACCGCGGGTCGGTCGTCGCCACGTAGTAGGTGCCGGACGGAAACCCCGTCAGCGTGTAGGCGCCCGTGGCGTCGGTGCTGGCGGACAGCACGAGTTCCGGGGCCGGGACGTCGCGGAAGAGACTGACCACCACGCCGCTGATGCCGGTGTTGGACGCTGACGACCGGACCTTTCCCGTGATGGTGGCATTGCGATCCATTGCGATGTCGATGCCCGGCGTGGTGACGCCGTTCGTGACGGGCACTCGCGTTCCGGCGGGCAGCACGGCGTCGCTGTTGGGCAGGAAGTGCCTGCCGCCGAACAGCTCGGGCACGTGGCCGCTCGCCCGCGCGAGCAGCACGTAGCTTCCGGCCGACATGCCCTGGAGCGAGAACGCGCCCGACGCGTTCGTCAGGATCGCGTTCGCCGGCGTGATGTTTCCATTCGCGGACACGCGATAGGCCGTGATGGTCGCCTGCAGTGGTGTTCCCGTGCCGGCCTCGGTGATCGTGCCCGCGATCGTGCCGCCGGTGCCGAGCGCGACGTCGATGCCGGACACTGCACCACCTGCCCCCACGGTGACGGAGTCGGCGGAGGCAAGTTCCTGACCCTCGCACTCCGTCGCGCACGGCCGGTCGTTGTACGCCTCGTTGACGAAATTCCTGTGACTCGTGCCGATCGCGTACGCGCCAGGCGGGAGCCCCGGCAGCACATAGGCCCCGGACGTGTCGCTGAGGGCCGTGCTCACTGGGACGAGCTCGGACCCGACTCGCATGTGGGCGACGACCCGTGCGCTGGACACGGCGGATTGCGTGGCCTCCGCGCGGATGGTTCCCGAAATCGTGGCGCCGCGCTCGAGGGCGAACGTCACGTTGGTGACTCTTCCCGTCGTCACCGGGACAGGGGCCCCGGCGGCCATGGCGACGCCGCCGTTGCACGAACCGACGCACGGAATGCCGCCCAGGATCTGGTGGACGTAGACGGGGATCGCGCCCTCTTGCGTGAAGGCCCGATACGTCCCGTCGAGCACGCCCGTCATCGTGAAGACGCCCGAGGCGTCGCTTTGGGCGGTGTTGCTGCGGAACCGGCCCGCGACCGTCGCGATGACCGTCACGAAGACGTCGCGAATCGGCGCGCCGGTGGCTCGGTCCGTCACGACACCCGCGACGCTGCCGCCTGGGCTCAACGCGAAGTTCCGGGTGACGACGCTTCCGCTCCCGACCACGACCGGTGCGCCCAGGTCGCGCTCTGCGGAGTCGCAGAAGAAGGCGCAGGGGACGTGGTCGAAGACCTCGTTCACCAGCCCGGTCACGTCGGTGTGCAGGATGTAGGTGCCGGCGGCGACCGTCGCCGTGTAGTTGCCCGAACCATTCAGGGCGTGGCTGGTGCAGCCGGCGGCGAGGCAGACGCGGACCGAGCCGCTCGTCACGGGCGTGCCTGTGGCCGCGTTGGTGACCTTGCCCGTCACCGTCCCGGTCTGCGCCCTCGCCACCGTGGGCATCGCGAGCAGCAGCCCGAGGACCGCCACCCCCACGACGCCCGCACCCGTCCGTTCGCGCCTTCCAGGCTTCATGTCCACCACCTGTCCCTCCCGGCGAACCTGGCCGGCGGCCAGCGGCCGCCGACGGGTCTCTACTTTCGGGATCGGGAAACGCTCTCGGGAACCGGACACGCGACGAGCCACCGCACGGATCGCTGGTCCACCCGGCGCCGCGCGCCTATGGCACGACGACCTCGCGCTCGAAGCCCTGGGGGCTCGCTCCCAGGGCGTTGAGGGCGCGGAGCCGCAGGAAGTAGCGCCCGGGCGGCACGCCCGGGATGACGAGCGACGTGGCGGTGCTGCCCGTGTTGAACACGGCGATGTCGGCCGCCCCCGTGTGCGTGCCGGCCTCGAGCACGTAACTCGTGACCGGTCCGAAGAACGGCGCGTTCCACGTCAGCGTCACGACGTTGCCGCTCACCTGACTCGTGAATTCCTGTGGGGAGCTCGGTGGAGCCGGCACGTTGCCCACCACCATCAACACGTCGTCCGTCGGCGGGCCCGCGACACTGCCGACCCGCGAGCGGAGCCGCACGAAGTAGACACCCGGTGGAACCCCGTCGAACTGGAACAGGTTGGCCGCCACCGGCAGCACGCCGATGTTGGAGAGGCCGGCGGCCGTGCCCACTTCGAGGAGATAGCTCGTAGGGCGGGGGCCGTGGTCCGGGGGGAGCCATGTCAGCGTGAGCCGCCCGGCGATGACGGCGGGCTCGACGTTGTAGGGCGCGTCCGGCGCCACGATACTGCCCGGTCCCACCCGCAGCACACGTTCCTCGGAGGCCTCGCCGGTGCCCCCGGCACTCACGCCCCGGACCCGGATGAAGTAGGTGCCGGGCGGCACGCCTGGGACGAAGAGCGACGTCGACGGAACGGACACGCTCGCGAACGTGCTGCCCGGGGTGAGCCCAGCCTCGAATCGATACGAGGTCGGCGTGCCTCCACCGACGGGCGCGAGCCACGAGAACTGCACCCCTCCGCCGACGTTGACGGCCTGCAGACCCTTGGGCTGGACTGGCGGGCCGCTGGCAGGACTCAGGGTGATGTCCCGTCCGGCATACAGCGAACCGCCCGTGGCGGGAATGGTGATGCCGTGCGTGACGACGAACGGCGCCGTGCAGGGGCCGGCCGGACACGGGAAGCCGTCCCAGACCCGGTTGTCGAACCGCGGGTCGATCGTGGCCACGTAGTAGGTGCCGGACGGGAACCCGTTCAGTGAGTAGGCGCCGGTGCTGTCGGTGGTGGTCGACCGCACGAGTTCCGGGGCGGGCACGTCGCGGAAGAGGCCGACGTGCACGCCGCTGATGCCGGCGTTGGTCGTCGCGGACCGGACGCGTCCCGTGATGGTGGCAGTCCGGTCCAGGACGACGTCGATGTTGGGCGTGGTCACGCCGTTGGTGACGGGCACGCGCGGGGCCGCCCGCTTGAGGTCGAGGTCATTCGATAGCAGATGCGTGCCGCCGAACAACTCCTGCGCGTGACCGGTCGCCTCCGCCACCACGATGTAGGCGGCGGGCTTCAGCCCCGTGACGGAGTACACCCCCTGCGCGTTGGTGTTGACGCGTGCCACGTCCAGGACGAAGACCCCGCCGAACACCACCTGGATGGACACCGCGGCCTGGAGCGGCGTTCCCGTGCCGGCCTGCGTGATCCTTCCGGTAATCGTGCCCCCCGCGTCGAGTGCGAAATCGACGCCGGACACGGCCGCCCCCGCGGTCACGCTGACCGGGTCGCCCGCCGCGGCCTCCTGGTCCTGGCAGACAGCCGCGGCACACGGACGGTCGCGGTACACCTCGTCGACGAACGACGGCACGAACTCCGTGCCGACCGCGTACGAACCCGACGGAAGCCCCGAGAGCACGTAGGCACCACTCGCGTCGGTGGTGGCGGCCCACCCTTGCCTGAGCTCGGATCCCAATCGAGCCCGCGCGAAGATGGTGACCCCGGGCACGGGTAGCTGTGTGGCGGAGGAGCGGACCGTCCCCGAGATCGTGGCGCCGCGGTCGAGGGCGAACGTCACGTTCGTGACCGAGCCCGTCGTCACCGGGACAGACGCTCCGCTGGCGATCGCGACGCTCGACGAGCATGTGCCGAGGCACGGAATCCCGCCGAGGATTTCGTTGACGTAGACGGGTGGTGCCGCCTGTTGTGTGAATGCCTGGTAGGTGCCGTCGAGCAGGCCACGAATCGTGACGGCTCCCGAGGCATCCGTTTGCCCGAGCGTGGAGCGAGTCGAGCCGCCGAACTTCCCCACGACCGCCACGAAGACGTTCGGGATCGGCGCCCCGGTGGCCCGGTCGGTCACGAGAGCCCTGACGCCGCCGCCAGGGCTCAGCGCGAAGTTCCGCGTGAGGACACTTCCGCTCCCGACCACGATGGGCGTCCCCTGCGCGCGCTCCACATCGCACGAGATCGCGCACGGCACGTGGTCGAACACCTCGTTCACGAGCCCCGTCACGGCGGTGTGCAGGGTGTAGGTGCCGGCGGCCACCGTCGCCGTGTAGGTGCCCGACCCATTGATGGCGTAGGACGTGCAGAAGGCCGTCGTGCACAGGGTGACGAAGCCGCTCGTCACGGGCGCAGTGGTGGCGGCGTTCGTCACCTTGCCGGTCACCGTGCCCGTCTGCGCCATCGCCGTACCCGGCGCCCAGAGCAGCAGCCCGAAGCCGACCACCCCCACGATGCCCGCGCCCGTCCGTTCACGCTTTCCAGGCTGCATGTCCACCACGTGTCCCTCCCGACGAGCCCCCCGCCGGCGGCTAGGGCTGTTGACAGGCCTCTACTTTCGGGATCGCGAAACGCCGCCCGGGACCGGACAGGGGATGCACTAGACTTGGCCGGACCTTCAGACCGTCCGATGGACACCGCTGACGAGGCATCACTCGAACGCCTGTTTGCCGGGGCGGACAGGGGCGACCCGGCCTCCAGTTCGGCGCTGTACACGGCCCTCTACTCGGAACTGCACCGCGTCGCCAGCCGTGAGCTGGGCCGCCACGGGTGGGGCGTCTCGCTCGGCGCGACGAGCCTGCTGCACGAGGCCTACTTCGACTTGGCGAAGAAGGCAGGCGGGGCCTTTCCGGACCGGAACCGCTTCATCGCCTACGCCGCCCGGGTGATGCGCGGACTGATCGTGGACTACGCGCGCAACCGCAAGGCGCAGAAGCGGGGTGGGCTCGTCGAGCTGACCGCCCTCTCGTCGGAGGCGCTCGAGGTGCCCGCGGCCGCGCCCGACGAGGACCTTGTCCGGATCAGCCAGGCCGTTGACGATCTCCAGAACGTGGAGCCGGTTCTGGCCGAGGTCGTGGACCTGAAGTTCTTCTGTGGGTTCTCGTTCGAGGAGATTGCCGCCATCAAGGGCCTGTCGGAGCGCACCGTGCGCCGGCAGTGGACCAAGGCGCGCGCCTACCTGTCCGACGTGCTGAGCACGCTCGAGTCCTAGCACCGCCATGTCGGACGATCGCGCGGCCCGGTGGCTCTCGGCGAGCCCGTACCTCGACACGGCCCTCGACCTGCCGCCCGGCGAGCGCGCGCGGTGGCTGGACGAGCTCCGCACCCGGGCGCCGGAGCTGGCCGCGAACGTGGAGCGCTGGCTCTCGGAGTGCGAGGCGATCGAGGACCGCCATTTCCTGGACGCGCCTCACGGGGTGGAACCCGCACGTGAGTCGCTCACGGGCACGCAACTCGGGCCGTATCGCCTGGTGGAGCCGCTCGGCCACGGCGGCATGGGCACCGTGTGGCTCGCCGAGCGCACCGACGGGCGCTTCGAGGGTAAGGTTGCCATCAAGCTCCTGAACGTCGGGCTCCTCGGCCGCAGCGGCGAGGAGCGGTTCGCCCGCGAAGGCCGGATTCTCGCCCGGCTCACCCATCCCCAGATTGCCCATCTCATCGACGCGGGTGTGACGCCCGCGGGCCAGCCGTACCTGGTCCTGGAGTACGTGGACGGCGAGCCGATCGACGCGTTCTGCGATCGGCACGGGCTCGGCATCGAGCGACGCGTCCGGCTGTTTCTCGACGTCCTCGGTCCCGTCGCGCACGCGCACGCCAACCTCGTCGTCCATCGCGACCTGAAGCCCTCGAACGTCCTGGTCACGGCGGCGGGCCAGGTGAAGCTGCTGGACTTCGGCATCGCCAAGCTCGTGGAGCCGGACCCGGGGCCAGCCGGGGACACGCCGACGCTCGGAGGCGAGACGCCCCTCACACCCGAGTACTCGGCGCCGGAACAACTGCGTGGCGACGAGTCCACGACCGCAACCGACGTGTATCAGGCCGGGATGCTGCTCTACGTGCTCCTGGTGGGCTCACATCCGTGGCAGGGCAGCTCGCCGTCGCGAGCGGAACGCCTGGAGCGCGCCAGACGGGGCCACGTGCCGATGGCGTCGGAGGCCGGGCACGATCCACGGTACCGGCAACTGCGGGGCGATCTCGATGCCATCCTCGCCAAGGCCGTGCGAGAGGCCCCGGAGGACCGGTATCCCACCGCGGCCGCGATGCGCGACGACCTGCAGCGCTTCCTGGACGGCGAGCCCGTCGTGGCGCGGCGCGGCGCCGTGGCGTATCGCGTGCGGAAGTTCATCGGCCGCCATCGCCTGGCCGTGGCTGCGTCGGCCGCCGCGGCCCTCGCGCTCGTGGCCGCACTGACGTATGCGGTCGCCCAGGCGCAGTCGGCGCGGGCGGAGGCCAGGCGAGCCGAGGACATCAACTCCTTCCTGCTCTCGTTGTTCGAGTCGGCCTCGCCGACCGGAGGGGGCGGCAGCGACCTGCGCGCCGTGGACATGCTCCAACAGAGCCTCCCGCGGATCGCCCGCGAGCTCGACGGCCAGCCGGAGCGCCAGATGGACATCTATCTGAGCGTCGGCCGCTCGCTCGCCGAGCTGAATGCGTATCGGGAGAGCCTCGACGCGTACGCGCGTGTCGCCGACCTGGCACAGCGCCACGGATTGGGCCGCAGCCCTGCGGCCCTCCGCGCGCGGGTCGAGACGGCCAATGCGCTCGTCGGCCTGGGCAGCGCCGAGGACGCCGCGCCCGTGCTCGACCAGGTGGACGCAGCGCTTGCGTCCGTGCCCGAAGGACCTGTGCATGCCCACGCCCTCAGCGTCCGCTCGTATCTCGAGTTGAACCAGGAGCGCCCGGAGGAGGCCGTGCAGGCTGGCCTCGCTTCCGTGGCGCTCTTCGAGCGATACGTCGGGCCGACGCACCCGGATACCGTGGCTGCGCTCCTGAACCTCGTGCGCGCACGCTATCACGCGGACCAGTGCGAGGCCGGACTGCCCGAGATCGACGACGCGCTGACGCGGACGCCGCCTGGCGACGGCGCGAACCCGCATCCGCTGACATGGGTGTTCCGCGGGGTGCGCGCCCGGTGTCTCACCGACGTCAATCGCACGGACGAAGCGGCCGCGCAGTTCGAGCAGAACGACGCCTACATCCGTGCCGCCTTCGGCGAGGGGTCGAAGGACTACGCCATCGAGCTGACGGAGCGCGCCCGGGCCGAGCACGAACGGGGCCGCCTCGACACGGCCCTCGCGCTGCTCGACCGGGCCGACGCGATCTACGCGGCGCGCGGCCTTCCCGACTCCGCCGTGTACTCGGTGTCGTTGCGGCGAGTGCAGGTGCTCGTGTCCGCGCGGCGCGTCCCGGCCGCCGACAGGGAAGCCGTGCGGATGCAGCACCTGCTGACGACGTCGCTTCCGAAGTCCCCGCAGCGCCTGGCGGTCGCGCGCTTCCTCGTCGCCGTGACGCACGCCCTTCGGAGCGGCCCCGCGGCGATGGCCAGGCAGATCGAGGCCGCGGCGGAAGACCCCGCGCTGACACCGGCGCAGCAGCTGCGGTTCAAGACCTGGACCGGATGGGCGCTCGCGCTCGCCGGCGAGCCGGAGGCGGTCCGCCGGATCCTGGAGCCGCTCGTCCCGCAGCTCAGCGAACGCGGTGCGCTCAGTGCGCGCGACCTGGCCAGCGCCCATCTGCATCTCGGCACGGCCCTGCTGGACGTCGGCGAGCACGCATCATCGGCGCGTCAGCACTTGGAGGCCGCACTGGAGGCGAACCAGCGCCTGTATTCAACCGACACTCCCGAGCGCGCCGAGTTGTGGGTGGCGCTGGCACGACTGCGACTGCAGTCTGGCGACGCGTCGTCGGCCCGGGAATTCGCCGAGCGGGCGGACGCCTTCTGGCGCCAGTACGAGGCCGACAGCTCATGGGCCGGCGAGGCAGCGTACTGGCTGGGCCGCGCTCGGGAGGCGACGGGCGCGCCCGCGTCGGCCGCCGAGGCCCTTTCGCGCGCCAAACGAACCTTGCGGGTGTCCACCCTCCCCAGGCATACCGCCCTCGCCGCGCACGTCCCCCTTCCTCGAGCGAAGGGGGAGTAGCGCCGGGGGCTAGGACGGCGGGGCGGAGGCTCGGCTCCGCCCCTGTTGCCGTGGGTGCTACTGCTTCCGGTACGAGCTCACTGGCGGCAGCCGCGAACCGGTTCCGCCGGGCGGCGCGGACTCACCGACGACCGGCATGGTGATCGACCCGATGCCTTCGATCGACGCCTCGATGCGCTCGCCCGGCTTGAGGAACCGCTCAGCGCCCCGGTAGGCCTGACCCATCCCGGTGCCGCCCGACGTGCCGTTGTTGATGACGTCGCCGGGGAAGAGCGTGATGATCGACGAGCCGTACTCGATGAGCTCGTAGATCGAGTGGATCATGTCCGCCGCGCCGGCTTCCTGCATCACCTTCCCGTCCACGGTGAGCGTCTGGCGCAGGCGCTTCATCGGATCGCCGTAGAACTCCTTCGGGACGATCCACGGACCCATCGGGGCGAACGTGTCGTGGCCCTTGCCGACGAACCAGTCGGACCCCGGCCTCGAATCCGGCGGCCGGCCGCCGCGGTCGGAGATGTCCACGGTCACCATGTAGCCGAAGATGTGCTCGGCGGCCTTGTCGGCCGGCACGTACTTGGCCGTCCGGCCAATCACGATGCCGAGCTCCACCTCCCAGTCCATGCGATCGCGGCCGTAGGGGATCACCACGTTGTCTCCGTCGCCGATGACGGCGCCGCGGGTGGGCTTGAGGAACAGGTACGGCACGCCGCGCTTGGCGCGCCGCTCGGCCTCGGCCTTCTTCTGTTCTTCGGCGGTGCCGGTCTCGCCGACGTGCGTGTAGAAGTTGACCGCGGCGTTCAGCATCTTCCCGGGCATGAGGGGCGCGAGGACGTCGACGCCCTTCACGTCGTGCACCCACGGCGGCCGCTGAGCGCCCTGGAGGCGGTTGCCGCGTACCAGGTCGTTGACGATCTCGTAGAGCCGCGTCTTCATGCCGTATTCGTAGCGGCCGATGAGGTCGACCATTGTCGCCGGCATCGGGACCGGCGGATACGCGGGGTCCCGCTGCAGCGCCCGGTTGGCGGCGTTGAGCTCGACGACGAGGCTGTCGCGCAGCACCAGGCCGATGCGCGGCTCGCCGCCGATCTCGAACGTGCCGAGCGTGAACGGCTCGGCGCTGGTGATGGACGGATCGCCCTGGGCCATGGCGGCCGAGGCCGCTCCCAGGACGAGTGCCGTCAGTATCGCGATCGATCTCATGGGCCCTCCTTCTGACGAGCGATCAGTGTGCCCAATCGGCGCGATCGTCCTCGGAAAAAGATGTCTCGCGTTTGTCTGCGACTTGTCATCGCGGGCGCAGGCGCGGCGCTAGACATTTCGCAGACAAACCCCAGACATCGTTTGACACCGCGCGGCCGTCGCGAGCGGCTACGCTCCGCCCATCGTCGATATCCGACAGGGAGGCGTTCCATGGCTGCTGCGCGGCTCCTGCTGTTCGTGTTGAGTGTCTGTGCCGCCGCTGTTGCGCCCGCCCTGGCGCAGCAGCGCGGCGTGATCTCCGGAAGGGTGCTGGATCCCGATGGCCTCGCGCTGCCGGGCGCCACCGTCGTCGTGACCAACCCCGCCACGGGCTTCACCCGCGAGGCCGTGACCGCGGAGACTGGCGCCTACTCGGTCCCGGCGCTCGAGCCCGGTACCTACGACGTGCGTGTCGACATGGTGGGCTTCACCGGCGCCGGCCGGACCGGGCTGGTGCTGTCGCCGGGCGGCACGATCACGCTGGAACTCAAGCTGGCGGTCGCCGGCGTCCAGGAGAACCTGGTCGTCACCGGCGAGTCGCCGCTCGTCGAGCGTTCCAGCAACCAGATCGGCGGCAGCCTGTCGCGGCGCGAGATCGAGGAAGTGCCGTCGAACTTCAGGAACTTCACCGGCCTGACGCAGTTGATTCCGGGCATGACGCCGAACCCGGCGCAGTCCACCTTCGAAGGCGGCCAGGTGGTCGCCAACGGGTCGCCGTCGCAGCAGAACGTCTACCTGCTCGACGGGATGTACAACAACGACGACCGGCTCGGCGGCAGCCAGGGCACCCAGGTGCGCGTCGTCCTCGACAACATCGAGGAATACCAGGTGCTGGCGAACCAGTACAGCTCCGAGTACGGCGGCGGCGCCGGCGCCATCATCAACATGGTCACCCGCGGCGGCACCAACCAGGTGCACGGCCGCGCCTACTCGTACTTCCGCGACGAGACCCTGAACGCCCGCGACAAGTTCCTGAGCGCGGGGGCCGACAAGCCGCCGGTGCGGACCCTGCAGGCCGGCTTCGGGCTGGGCGGTCCCATCGTGCGCAACCGCGCCCACTACTACTTCACCTACGAGCGGGACAACGAGGACCTGGCCGGCCAGAAGCGCTTCCCGGCGGCGGCGGCGCCCCTGGCGGTGGACCAGATCGGGTACTTCACCGTCAGGGCCAACAACTACTTCGCCCGCGGCGACGTCCAGCTGAACGACCGCAATTTCATCAACGTCCGCTGGCTGCTCGAGACGGCGAACTCCAAGGGTGAGGGCTTCAACTCCAACAACGAGACGCCGGATGCGAGGGTCTGGGAGGCCGACTGGGATCACATGATCGCCGGCACCTACACCAGCGTGCTGACCGATCGGCTGTCCAGCGTGACGCGCTTCGGCCGCATCGGCGAGGAGCTGACGACGGCGCCGCAGGGGTTCTTCGACGACAGCGGCGACGCGATCGGCTTCGGCGGCCGCGATCCGTTCTCGATCGGCCAGCGGAACCAGCATGCCAGCTACATCACGGGCACCGGCGGATCCGGGCCGACCACCGTGATCCGCAGCTACGTCTTCGATCAGGCCTTCAGCTACTTCGTGCCGAGCCTGCTGGGCGGCGAGCACACGTTCAAGGCGGGCGGCGGCTACAGCTGGAACCACATGGACCCCCGCTCGACCTTCGATTCCGGCACGTTCCAGTTCCGGGGCGACGCGCCCTACAACCCGGCGGATCCCGCGACCTACCCCTTCCAGTTCGACGTGACGGTGGGTCCCGAGACCGACTACGGCTACGCCGTCGTCTCCAAGGACCAGCGCCGCTACCTGTTCGTCGAAGACAAGTGGGCCGTGAACAACCGCGTCACGCTGAACCTGGGCCTGCGCTGGGACAACCACAAGCAGACGCCCAATCACAACAACGCGTTCGCGCCGCGGGCCGGCCTGGCCTGGGACGTCCGGGGCACCGGCCGGACCGTGGTGCGCGGCGGCGTCGGCAAGTTCTACGCCTACGTGCCGGTGGTGCACGACCTGACGCTCAAGCAGAGCGGCGTGCAGACGCTCTATCCCAGCATCTCGATCAACGCCTCGCATCCGCTCGCGTCGGTCGTGCTGACACCCGACATGATCACCGACACCGCCGGCAATCCCGGCGTGGCCCGCCTGTCGCCCGCGGGCCAGGCGGCGCTCAATGCCCTGCGCGACCAGGTCGTCGCCGGCACCGCGTTCAACCGCAATCCGAGAATCGACAGCCCCGACCGCAAGATGCCGCACACGTGGTCCTGGAGCGCCGGCGTCAGTCAGGAGCTGTTCGGCAACATGGCGCTGTCGCTCGACTACGTGGCCAACGCCTCGCGCGACCAGCTCGGCGTCGTCGACATCAACGAGCCGGTCAACGGCGTCCGGCCCGGCATCGCCGTCTTCGACCCGGCCGGCACGCTGATTCCCGCAGAGGCCCGTGGCGTGAGCTTCAACCGCGTGCTCCAGTCGCAGACCAGCGACGTCTTCGACGGCGACTACAAGTCGCTGCAGGTCTCGCTCGTCCGGCGGCTGGCCAACCGCTGGAGCGGCCGCGTGGCCTACACGCTGCAGCGCAGCAACTACGTCGGGACCGGCAACCCCGATGCCCGGCGGGTCTGGCTCGACAACGACCCGCGCGCCGACTACGGCGAGTTCCAGTTCAACCGGACCCACGTGTTCGCGGGCAGCGCGAGCGTGAACCCCTGGCGCAGCCTCACGATCGCGACGGTCGTGAGCGCCATCAGCGGCGCGCCCATCAACGAGACCGTCGGACGCGACGTGAACGGCGACCTCGACAACAACGACCGGCCGATCCGCGGGATCGACGACCTCACGCGGCCGATCCTGTCCGACCTCGACTCGCTCGGGCGGGCCGTGCCGTTCGGCATCCGGGGCCCCGGCTCCTTCACCGTCGACCTGTCGCTGCGCTACCAGCAGCCGCTCGCCGGCCGCCTGGAGAGCCTCGACTTCTACTTCGACGTCTTCAACGTCTTCAACCGCCTGAACCCCGTGGCGCCGACCGGCAACCGGTCGTCCTCGAACTTCAACGTGTCCACGTCGGCGAACTTCCCGCTGCAGAGCCAGCTCGGCATCCGGCTGCGGTTCTGACGGGGGCGACCATGCGCGTGTGGGGACTCGCCGCCGCGGCGGCGCTCGCGCTCGTGATCGCCGCGGCTCCGGCCGCGGCGCAGATGGAGCTCGGCGTCATCAAGGGGCGCATCGTCGACGAGGCCGGCAAGCCGATTCAGGGCGTGACGATCCGGCTCGTGAACACCGAGCGCGGGCGCGAGGTGTCGATCACGACCGACAAGGACGGCCGCTTCTACCGGCGCGGTCTGCAGTCGGGCGAGTACGCGGTCAAGGTCGACCACGCCGGGTTCCAGCCGATCGACGACACGATCCGGCTGGTGGCCGGCACCGACCGCAGCTTCGACTTCACGCTGGCGAAGGCGGCCGCGGCCGGGTCGAAGGACTTCCAGGAAGGCGTCGCCGCCTACACCGCGAAGGACTTCACCACGGCGGCGGCGAAGTTCGAGGCGGCCGTGGCCGCCTCGCCGAACGTCGCCCCGCTCTACGTCAACCTCGCGCTGGCCTACTTCCAGCTGAAGCGGCCGGCCGACGCGATCGGTGCGCTGGAGAAGGCGGCCGCGCTCGCGCCCGGCGACGCGGCGATCCAGTTCCAGCTCGGGAGCGCCTACGTGGACGGGCAGGCCTACGACAAGGCCGTGGCCGCCTTGCAGGCAGGGCTCGCGGCCACGCCCGACCTGGCGACCGACGCGCTGGCCGCCGAGGCGGCCGGCACCCTCGGCGCCGTGTACTTCGCGCAGGGCAAGGTGGCCGAGGCGGAGGCCGAGTTCCAGCGCGTGCTGGCCGTCCGGCCCGACTCGGCCGCGGCGCTGCTCGGCATGGGCAAGGTGCACTTCAGCCGGAACGACGCCCCGAAGGCGCTGGAGTTCTTCGAGAAGGTCGTCGCAGCCCATCCCGGCACTCCCGAGGCCGCCCAGGCGGCCGCGTTCGTCAAGGAACTGAAGAAGGGCGATTGGTAAGGAGGCACCCGTGATCAGGCAAGCAGGCGCCGTCAGTGCGATTCTCGCGTTCGTCTTCGGCTTGGCCGTGCTGGCCCAGGAAAAGGGCGGCGGCGACGAGACCGGCCCCTACGAGCTGGTCGCGGGGTGGCCCCAGAACTATTGCGGGGCCGGCCACGTCATCGGGTCGACGGGCGGCATCTGGGCGGAGAGCCCCGACCGCGTCTACATCTTCAATCGCGGCTGCCTGCCGGCCCTGAAGGACGACGATCGCGGCCCAGCCAACAGCTTCATCCCGTCGCGCAACGCGTCCGGCTACGACCTGTCGCAGAAGGATCCGGCGCGGCATCCACGCTGGGACCACGTCTTCAACGTCGTGGACCGCGACGGCCGGCTGATCGAGTCGTGGGACCAGCACAACAAGCTGTTCGTCCGGCCGCATCGCGTGCTGGTCAGTCCCTACGATCCCGACCGCCACGTGTGGCTGGTGGACGACGGCGCGCACGCCGTCTACAAGTTCACGCGCGACGGCAAGCGGCTCGTGATGACCGTCGGCACGCCCATGCAGCCAGGGAACGACGGCACCCACTTCAATCGCCCGACCGAAGTGGCGTGGCTGCCGGACGGGACGTTCTTCGTGAGCGACGGCTACGTGAACACGCGGGTGGCCAAGTTCGACAAGGACGGGAAGTTCCTGATGGCCTGGGGCCAGAAAGGCAACGAGCCAAACGAGACGCGGCCGGGCTACATGAACACGGTGCACGCGATCGCCGTGGACAAGAACCGCCGCGTCTACGTCAGCGACCGGGCCAACTCCCGCATCCAGGTCTTCGACGAGCACGGGAAGTTCCTCGACGCGTGGCCCAACGTGCGCCGGCCGTATTCGTTCCTCCTGTCCGAGGACCAGCACCTCTGGGTGGCCGACGGCATCACCCAGAAGTTCACCAAGTTCGACCTCACCGGCCGCCTGCTCTATTCGTGGGGGACCTTCGGGGCGTTTCCCGGCGGCTTCTGGGGCGTGCACCAGTTCCACACCGACAGCGAGGGCAGCCTCTATACGGCCGACGTCCACGTCGGACGCCCGCAGAAGTTCCGGCCGAAGCGGGGCGCGAACCCGGCCAACCTGATCGGTCAGTACAGCAAGAGCACGAACTAGCGGCCGTCGCCGGCGTGCCGCGCAGGCGGAGGGAGGGGTCCATGCGCCATCGGCAGGTGTTCTTCGGCCTTCTCGTCACTGGCGCCCTCGCCTCCGCGTGCGCGGCGCCTCCCGCCGACACGGGGGCGGCCGCCGGCGCGCGCGGCACGGCCGGCCCGCAGGAGCGCGGCGGCCAGGAGGAGTTCGGCCCGTACGAAATCGTGCCCAACTGGCCGCAGCCCCTCCCCGACGGTCCCGACGGCGTGGCCCACGACGGCTGGACGTGGGGCTCGGTGGGCGCGGTGTTCGCCGAGAGTCCCGATCGCATCTGGATCGCGCAGCGGGGCGAGCTGCCGCTGCCGACGGGCGCGACGCCGTGGACGCCGTACGCGCTCCTCAACCCGTCGCGCGGGAATGCCACGGGCAACGATGACGGGTTCGGCCCGACATGCGAGCCCGTGCCCACGCGCGGCTGGGAACGCCGCTACCATCACGTGATCTTCGTCGTCGACCGAGACGGAAAGATGGTGCAGTGGTGGCCGCAGCACGACGCGCTGTTCCAGGCGCCGTGCGGGCGGGGCCCCCACAAGATCAAGATGAGCCCGTACGACCCGGACAAGCACGTGTGGGTCTTCGACGATCAGCTGCATGTGATCCACAAGTTCACCTACGACGGCGAGCTCGTGATGACGCTCGGCACGAAGGGGCAGCGCGGGCGCGACGCCGGGCGCCTGTTCGACCGCCCCACCGACATCGCCTGGCTGCCCGACGGGACCTTCTTCGTCACCGATGGGTACGGCGGCACGCGGGTGGCGAAGTTCGACAAGGACGGGCAGTTCCTCATGGACTGGGGCGCCCCGCCCAAGGACGCGAGCAACCCCGGTCCCAACGAGTGGAACACCGTCCACAGCATCGCGATCAGCGACGACCGGCGGCTCTTCGTCGTGGACCGCGGCCATCGGCGCATCCAGGTGTTCGACGAGCACGGCAAGTTCCTGGACATGTGGACGACGGGCGTGCGGTCGTCGCCGTACGCGCACTACATCTCGTCCGACCAGTTCCTGTGGGTGGCCGACGGCGGGACGATGCGGATGCTCAAGTACGACCTGAACGGGACGTTCCTCTACGGCTGGGGAGGCCCCGGGGGGCAGCCCGGCCAGTTCAACGGACCGCACTCGCTGACGGTCGACCAGGAAGGCAACCTCTACGTGGCCGAGGTCTTCGGCGGCCGGGTCCAGAAGTTCCGGCCCAAGCCCAACGCCGATCCCGCGAAGCTGATGGGCCCGGAGCCACGGTATCGCGCCGGCACGTGAGCACGAGGCGGCCGCCACCGTGTGAGGCTTGACGCCGCACGACGGCGGCCGTAATCTCCGCGATCGTAAGGACCATCGATGCGCCTGGCCCGCCGCGACTGGCGTCCGCCGCCGTTGCTGCTCGCGATCGCCGCCTCGATCGCGGCGGCCGCGCTCGTGCTGTACCTCCAGCAGCGCGCGATGTCGGCGCTGGCGTCGCAGAACCAGGTGATCGTGCGCCAGCTCGCGGAGCAGGCGGCGACCGACATCGCCGTGGAGATCCGGCGCACCATCGAGGGCCCGATCTTCGACACGCTGGCGGCCGTGAACCATCCGGAGCTCGGCGCCGGCCGCCTCGATCTGGTCGCGCAGCACTTCGCCCGCGGGCTCGAGGCCTATCCGCACGTCGACCGGTTCTTCGCCTGGACGAGGACGCCCGGGCGGGGGGGGCACGACGATGTCCTGTTCTACGGGCGCAGCGGCGTGTTCGCCCGCGATGCGGCGCTGGAGGCCAGCGTGCGGAACCTCGCGCGACGGCACACCGACTCCCAGCAGATCTACATCGCGGCCGACGTCGAGGGCGACGAGTCGCACCAGGTGTTCCTGCGGTTGTTCTGGACCGACGCGCGCCGCGTCGACTTCTTCGCCGTGCTCGGCTTCGTCGTGGATCGCGAGACGATGGGGAAGCGGCTTTTCACGGGACACCGCGGACGCGCCGTCGACGACGTGCTGCTCAGGCGGGGTGGTCAGGTGCCGTTGCAGCTGCGGATTGCCGACGAGAACGGGGAGCTGGTCCACGGCGCGCCGTCCCCGAGCGCGGCCGCCGTACGGCTGCCCTTCCCGCTCCTCTTCTATCCGGCCGAGACGATCCGGACGCGGCTGGCCGCAGGTGTCAGTCCGCGCCTGTGGACGATCGAAGTGGCGGCCACGCCGCTGGCGACCGCCGCCGACGCCACCGGTCAGCGCTACTGGCCCACGGCGCTGTCGCTCTTCCTGATGGTGACGGCGCTGGGGCTCACGGTGCAGGCGCACCGCCGGTCCGCGGAGCTCGCGCGGATGCAGACCGAGTTCGTCGCGCACGTCTCCCACCAGCTCAAGACGCCGCTGTCGCTGCTGAGCACGGCCACCGAGACGCTGCAGATGGACCGCATCCGTTCGCCCGAGAAGCTCGCCGAGTACCTCGACACGATTCGGGCCGAGGCCGCGCGGCTCTCGGCGCTCGTGCAGCGCATCCTGGAGTTCTCGCGCGTCCAGGAGCGCCGGCGGTACGAGTTCGAGCGCGTGGATCTCGTGGCGCTCGTGCGCGAGACGGTGGACGCCTTCGCGCACGGGCTGAACCAGCCGCACCGCTTCGAAGTCGTGGCGTCTGCGCCCAGTGCATTCGTGAACGCCGACCCGGCGGCGCTGGAGCAGGTCATCGCCAACCTGCTCGACAACGCCGCGAAGTACTCCAGCCGGGATCAGATGGTCACGGTCACCGTGCGCAGCGATCGCCAGGCGGCCGTCGTCGAAGTCACCGATCGCGGCGTCGGGATCGCCCCCGCCGACCAGGCGCGCATCTTCGACCGCTTCTACCGGGTACCGGGCGCCAGTACCCGCCAGGGCTTCGGGCTGGGGCTGTCCATCGTCCGGGAGCTCGTGCACGGGCAGGGCGGCCGCGTGGACGTCTCGAGCGCGCGCGGGGCGGGCAGCACGTTCCGCGTGACGCTGCCTGGCGTCGCCGGTCCGGCGGCTCCCGACACGTCCCGGATTCGCCAGACGGAGGCCGTGACATGAGCGTCGCCTCGCCGCCGGCCGACCAGATCAAGCACGTGCTCGTCGTGGAAGACGAGCCCCAGATGCGCTCGATGCTCACCGACAACCTCGAGTTCGAGGGCTACCGCGTGACCGCCGTCGCGTCGGGCGAGGACGCCCTGCGCGAGGTGGCGTCGCGCCAGTTCGCGCTGCTGCTCGTGGACGTCATGCTGCCCGGCATCAGCGGGTTCGACGTGTGCCGCGACCTCCGCGCCCGAGGGCACCTCGTGCCGATCGTGGTGCTGACCGCACGGACCGAGGAGCGGGACCGGGTGCAGGGCCTGGATCTCGGGGCGGACGACTACGTCGGGAAGCCCTTCAGCGTGAGCGAGCTGCTCGCCCGCGTCCGCGCGATCGTCCGCCGCGACGGGTGGCATTCCCAGCCCGCCGGCGAGTTCTCGATCGGCGACGTCGTGGTCAGGCCCCGCCAGCGCCTGGTGCTGCGCAAGGGCCGGCGGGTATCGCTCTCGACGCGGGAATTCGAGCTGCTGCGGTATCTCTTCGCGCACAGGAACGAGATCGTCACGCGCGAGCAACTCCTGCGCGACGTCTGGGGCTACAGCCACCTGTCGGTGACGCGCACGGTGGACAACTACGTGGCCAAGCTGCGGATGCACATCGAGCCGCGGCCGCACGAGCCCCGCTACATCATCACCGTCCACGGCAGCGGCTACCAGCTGCTGGCCTGACGCCCGGTCCGAACCCGCCCGCGCGGTTGCCCGCTACGGCGTCTTCGCCGGCGCGTAGTTGACGTGCACGATCGTCCAGGCGCCGTTGCGCTTGAAGAGGACGTCCGTCTCCTGGTTGTCCTCGGTCGACACCTCGCCCTTCGCCGTGCGGAACGTGACCCGCAAAATGTAGGTGGCCACCGCGGCGTCCGCCGAGGGGCTCAGCTGCACGCGCAGATCGCGCACCTCCACCTTCTGGTTCCCGGCGCCCGATTGGATCGTCTTCGTCCACGACGCCCTGTACGACGGCAGGTCCACGCGTCCGGACGGAAACCACTGCGTGAGGTCCGGCGCGAACGCCTTGAAGTAGGTGTCGAGGTCGTTCTTCTCGTAGGCGGCGTTGTAGTCGGCGATGATCCGCCGGACCTCGGCCTCGGCGGCGGCCGGGGTCTGGGCCCCGGCTGGTATCGCCATCGCGACCACCGCGGTCGCTGCCGCCAATGCCATGTGGGTGAGCCTGCGCATGCCTGTTCTCCTCGAGTTGCCAGACGCTACTTCCTTCGGCTCCGAGGATGCAACGAGTACGGGCGCCGACGCGCGGCCCCCGGGCCGGTCCTCACCGTGCCGTGAATCGCCAGCCGCCAGCCGCCAGCCGCTACGCCTGCCACGCCTGCGCGCCCGACGGCGCGCCGAGCGCGATGATGTCGTTCAGGATGCCAGCCGCCGTCACCGCCGGGCCGGCGCCCGGTCCGCTCACCACGAGCGGCTCCTGCGCATAGCGGCCCGAGACGAACGTGATCAGGTTGCGCGTGCCGGACGCCGACCCGATGGGACTCGAGGCCGGAACCGAGACGAGCCGCGCCACCACCCGCTTCCGGGTGGCGCTGACCACGTAGCGCAATACGTCGCCACGCGCCGATGCCCGGGCCACGCGGCGGGTCCACTCGGCGTCGAGTTCGCCCAGCCGCTCGAGGAAGACCGGCAGCGGCAGGCGGCGGTAGGCCGCGGGCACCAGGTTCTCGGCCGCCGGCGCCGGACCGCGGTAGCCGAGCAGGCGCGCCAGGATGAGCCCCTTGCGCGCCGCGTCGGCGCCCGACAGGTCGTCGCGAGGATCCGGCTCCGCGTAGCCCCGCGCCACGGCGTCCCGCACGGCCTCCGAGAAGGGCCGGCCCGCCGAGACCTCCGAGAGCACGAACATGAGCGTGCCGCTCACGCA